>CAMDOT010000056.1 GCA_945903635.1 Rhizobium sp. Q54
GTCGGCGCGGTCGTGGCCTGGCGCATCCAGATGACGGCGCTGCCGCAGCTTGTGGCCGCTTTCCATTCGCTGGTCGGCCTTGCCGCGGTGTTCGTGGCGGCGGCGGCCGTTGTCTCGCCTGACGCCTTCGGCATCGGCTCGCCGGGCAAGATCAAGGTCCATAGCCTGATCGAGATGGGCCTCGGCACCATCATCGGCGCCATCACCTTCACCGGCTCGATCGTGGCCTTCGCCAAGCTGCAGGGCCTGGTCTCGGGCGCGCCACTGATGTTCCGTGGCCAGCATGTGCTGAACGCACTGCTGGGCATCGCGATCGCGGTGCTGCTGGTGTGGTTCGCCTGGAAGGGCGGCCACCCGATGGTCTTCATCCTGCTGATCGTGCTGTCGCTGGCGCTGGGCTTCCTCCTCATCCTGCCGATCGGCGGCGCCGACATGCCGGTCGTGGTGTCGATGCTCAATTCCTATTCGGGATGGGCGGCGGCCGGCATCGGCTTCACCTTGGGCAACACGGCGCTGATCGTGACCGGTGCGCTGGTCGGCTCCTCGGGCGCGATCCTGAGCTACATCATGTGCAAGGGCATGAACCGCTCGATCTTCAACGTGATCCTGGGCGGCTTCGGCACCGACTCCTCGGCGGCGGGCGCCGCGGGGGTCAAGACCGACAAGCCGGTCAAGGCGGGCTCGGCCGAGGATGCGGCCTTCCTGATGAAGAACGCCGGCTCGGTGATCATCGTGCCGGGCTATGGCATGGCGGTGGCGCAGGCCCAGCACACGCTGCGCGAGATGGCCGACATCCTGAAGAAGGAGGGCGTCACGGTGCGCTACGCCATCCATCCGGTGGCCGGCCGCATGCCGGGCCACATGAACGTCCTGCTCGCGGAAGCCAACGTGCCCTACGACGAGGTCTTCGAACTCGACGACATCAACCGCGACTTCGCCTCGACCGACGTGGCCTTCGTGATCGGCGCCAACGACGTCACCAACCCGGCGGCCAAGACCGATCCGACCAGCGCCATCTACGGCATGCCGATCCTCGACGTCGAGAAGGCGCAGACCGTGCTGTTCGTGAAGCGCGGCATGGCCTCGGGCTATGCCGGCGTCGATAACGAGCTGTTCTTCCGCGACAACACCATGATGCTGTTCGCCGACGCCAAGGTGATGTGCGAGAACATCGTCAAGGCGCTGGAAGGCTCGAGCCACTAGTTGTCTTCCTGGGCGAAGGATCCTTCGCTTCGCTCAGGATGACAATCAAGGCAATCCTCTTCGACATCGGTGGCGCGGTCGACCTCGAGTTCGCGCGCGAGATGGCGCTGGACGGGGCTATCGCCTCGGCCTGCGGCATGGAGGGCGTGCGCGTCGACCAGGCAATGGTCGAGGAAGCCTCGGACCTTGCGGTCGCGGCCTTCGCGCCGAATCTTAAACGCCACATGATCGAGACGCTGTGCGGTGGCGAGCCCGCGACGGTGGCGCGTGTCGACCGCCGGGTCGAGGCGATGACCGGCAATCTCGACGTCTTCCAGCTTCGCCCCGGAATCGACGATCTCCTGGAACGTCTCGCGGCGCGCGGCCTGCTGCTGAGGGCGCTCGGCTGCCCGACCGAGCGTCTCGCGCGCGCCGGCATCGATCATCTGTTCACCCAAGGACTCGACGTGCCGCCATCGGCCTGCATCCTGGTCGGCGATCGTCTGGACAAGGACATCGCGCCGGCCAAGGCCGCCGGCATGGCGACCATCCAGTTCCGTAGCGGCCGCTATCGCAGGCAGCGGCCCCGCTCGGACGCCGAGGCACCAGATGCCGTGGTGACCGACGTACCCGAGCTCGAAGCGGCGATCACCGAGCTGATGGAGGACAAGGCGCGATGAACTTTCCAGATGCCGTGAAGAGCTGCTTGTCCAGGTACGCCGTCTTCGCCGGAAGGGCATCGCGGTCGGAGTACTGGTACTTCCAGCTCTTCATCTTCGGCACGCTCGCCCTGCTCGTGGCCCTGATGCCCATCGCACCCGACATGGCGGGGGCTGTGAGTGTTGCCGGTTGCGTGTTCTATCTTCTCACCTGGCTGCCCAATCTCGCCGCGGCCGTGCGGCGGCTCCATGACAGAAACCGGTCGGCCTGGCACTACCTGTGGGTGTTCGTGCCGTTCTTCGGGGCGATCGTGGTTGTGATCTGGCTCTGCCAGAAGGGCGTCGAGGGCGAGAACCGCTTCGGTCCTGATCCGCTGCGCGGACGCCCGCCCCAATAGGGGACCAAGTAGGGCTTGGGGCCGGGAAAAGACCACCGTACGATACCGGCCCGAACCGAAGACCGACGGAGCGTGTCATGCAACACAAGCTCATTTCCGGCGACAATCACATCGACCTCACCTATTGCCCGGCCGATCTCTGGTCGGCGCAGGCGCCGGCCAAATGGAAGAAGAACGCGCCACGCGTCGAAGAGCGCAATGACGGGCAGCACTGGTTCGTCGACGACAAGGACCGCGGCATGTGGAACGGCGTGGGCCCCGGGTTCCTGCCCTACACCAAGGGCTCGTTCGGCCACGTCGATGAGATGAAGGAGGCGGGCTTCGTGTGGGACAGCTACCCCGGCGCCACGCCACGGCCGACCACGCCGGAACTGCGCATCGCCGATCTCGACCGCGACGGTCTCGAGAAGGAGATCATCTACGGCTGCCTGATGGTGAACGACCTGATCGACGACGCCGATCTGCGTGTCTGGACCAATGCGCGCTACAACGACTGGGCATCCGACTTCGCCAACCGTTCCGATCCCAACCGCGTCTTTCCGCTCGCCATCATTCCCAACACCAGCCCGGCTGCCGCCGCGGCCGAGGTACGGCGCTGCGCCAGGATGGGGCTGAAGGGCGGCGACCTCGCCTTCAAGCGCATGAGCCTGCCGATGTGGCATCGCGACTGGTACGCGCTGTGGGAGGCGGCGGCGGAGTGCAAGTTCCCGATCTCGTTTCACTCCACCGGCTTCAAGGCGATACGGGCGCCCGATACGCCCGAGATGGAGAAGGAATATTCGGTCCAGCACCGGCTGGTGCGCTCGGCTTTGTTCCAGCTCGACACGATGGAAGTGCTGGTCTCGCTGCTGGCCTCGGGTGCCTGCGAGAAATATCCCGATTTCAACTTCGTGCTGGGCGAATCGGGCGTCACCTGGCTGCCCTATGTATTCGACCGCCTCGACACCGAATATCACGACCGCGCCCGCAGCCTCGGCTTCAAGCTGAAGCCCAGCGACTACTTCAGGCGCCAGGGCTACGTGACCTATCAGCAGGACAAGTACCTCGAGCCGATCGTGCCGCTGATCGGCGAGGACAACATCATCTGGGGCGCCGATTACCCGCATCCCGATTGCATCTGGCCGAACTCGCGCGAGACCCTGACCAAGAACCTCGCCGGCTTCTCCGACAGCGTGCAGAAGAAGATCGTCCACGACAACGTGGCGCGCCTGTACGGGCTGAACTGACTCGGACCACCGAGAGGAAGCGAAAGATCCCTCACTTCGTTCGGGATGACACTATTGCGGGGCTTTGCGCGGTGCGTCGATGCAGAAACCGGTGTCATCCCGAACGAAGTGAGGGATCTTTGAGTCATAGACGATTGCCCCGTCAGCGGGAGGGGAGGGGCATGACCCCCGTCGATCAGGACTGACTTTCGGCCCGTTGCTTCAGCCAGTGTTCCGCCTCGGCGCGGCTGCGGAAGGTGCTCGCGGCACCTGGCCGTGTGATGAAGCGGACGATCGTCTCGCACAATTCGAAGGAGAGATCGGTATTGCCCACGAAGGCAGTCGGCTGGCCGGCGTCCTTCGGCATCATGTCGGTGCAGATGCGCTTGATGTTCTCCACCCGGAAGTTCGCCATCGGGCGATCGAACTCGAAGATGCACAGGCGTTGCTGGCCGCCTTGCGCGCGGAACGCCGCAAGCATCGTCTCGGTCTCCTCGACGGTAAACCAGCCGGCGAAAGTCACGATGGCGAAGGGGCTATCCGGATCGATCTCGAAGGTTACTGGCAAGGCCGCACCCGAGTGGATTTCGTCTCTCGTAGCAGGGCCCGTCCGTAGCAGGCCACGTCTGAAAAACAAAAACCCCCGGGAATGCCGGGGGTCGTCGTTCAGTCCACAGAAGGGAGGGCTAGTAGCCCTCGCGCTCCATGCGCTTGCGCATCAGCTTGCGCGTCCGGCGGATGGCCTCGGCGCGCTCGCGGGCGCGGCGCTCTGAGGGCTTCTCGTAATTGCGGCGGAGCTTCATCTCGCGGAAGATGCCTTCGCGCTGCATTTTCTTCTTCAGGACGCGCAGCGCCTGATCGACATTGTTTTCACGAACGAGAACCTGCACTTCGATCGCTTCCTTCCAGACGTTGAGAGGCCCGGGAAAGCGCTCCAGGGCCGAATGAGAGGCGCGGTTGGTATCACAGGGGGGAACCCTTGGGAAGCCCCTGTTACCCCGGATAAACGGGGCCAAATGCCTCCAAAATGCCAGTCTGAGGGGGAATTCCCCACAGTGAATGCTGGTTTTGGTCGGGTAGCTCATGAGGCGCCTGTGCAATGCTGCTATTGTTGGCGCCCCTAACGAATGGAGAGGAAGAATGTCCTCCACCTTTGTCTACACCCCGCGGGGCTACATCAACATTTCCCGTATCGAAGAGATTCGTATTGCCGACGACGGGCGGCGCCAGCTTGTCGTTGATGGCCAGATTGCGGATGACAACAACAAGGAAATTACAGACCTCCTCGTTTCAACGAGCCCGTGTAGTGGTGATTACGAGTGCGTGACGGCTTGCCACGAGGACAACGTCAATGATTTTTCCCTTTCCGTTGAACCAGTTATTCTCTGGGGGCTCACGGCAACAGGGCAAACAGTACCTGTCACACCGGGAGAACCGAGTGGCGTGGAGGGGCCATACGCCATTCGTCGTCGGGGTGAGACGAGGCTGTTTGCAATGAGTCGCCCGGGAGGGTTTGCTTCGGCTGAAGATTGGCTGAAGGATGCTTACGGAGCGGACACGACTTTAGTCGAACCTAGGTAAGCGCCATTTCGTAGCGCCGCAAAGGCCCCAGCATGAACAATCCAGACCCTGACGCCGGCCTCCGCGACCGGCTGGCCGATGCCATGGCATCCGAGGCTCCGTTCGAAGGCTGGACCCGGACGGCGCTGGCCGCCGGGGCAAAGCGGCTCGAACTGCCCCCGGGCGAGGCCGACCGGCTGTTCCCGGGCGGGCCGATCCAGGTCCTGACCCATCTCAGCGCGCGCGCCGACCTGCGCACCGTCGAGGACATGGAGAAGGAGGGCGTAGGGGCGCTCAAGATCCGCGACCGCATCAAAGGGGCGGTCCGCATCCGCCTGGAGCGGCATGCCGGCGAGCGCGAGGCGGTGCGCCGGGCGCTCGCCGTCCTGTCGCTGCCCTTCAATGCCGGGCTGGCGCTGAAACTGCTCTACAAGACGGTCGATGCCATGTGGTACGCCGCCGGCGACACCAGCACCGATTTCAATTTTTACACTAAGCGCGCCACCCTGGCCGGCGTCTATTCCTCGACGCTGCTCTACTGGCTGAACGACCGCTCGGCCGGCGCCGAGGCCACGTGGGCCTTCCTCGACCGGCGCATCGACGACGTGATGAAGTTCGAGAAACTGAAGAGCCAGGTCAGGTCGTGGACTTCGGGGCCGCCCAAAGCGGCGTCACGAAAGTAACATGACCCATCTTGCGGCCGGGGCGCGCGGTGCCCTTGCCGTAGAGGTGCAGGCGCGCCGTCGGATCTTCCAGATAGCGCCGCCAATCCGAAGCCTCGTCGCCGATCAGGTTCTCCATGCGCGAGGCCGCCAGCACGTCGACCGACCCGAGCGGCAGGCCGCAGATCGCCCGCACCAGCTGCTCGAACTGGCTGGTGGCGCAGGCGTCGATCGTCCAGTGCCCTGAATTGTGCGGCCGCGGCGCCATCTCGTTGGCGAGCACACGGCCATCCGTGGTGACGAACATTTCCAGCGCCACCAAGCCCACCAGATCGAGGCCTTGGGCGAGCTCGACGCCGAAGCGCTCGGCCGTCGCCAGCGTCCTGGCCGGCAGGTTCGAGGGCACGTTGGTGGTGCGCAGGATGCCGTCGCGGTGATGGTTGAGGCCGATCGGGAAGCAGCGCGTCGTGCCGTCGAGGCCGCGCGCCACGACGGCCGAGACCTCGCCCTGGAAGTCGACCAGCGCCTCCAGGATGCACTCGCGCCGCCCGAGCTTCTCCCAGGCGGCGGCGAGTTCGTCCTGGGTCGCCACGCGGGCCTGGCCCTTGCCGTCATAGCCCTCGGTGCAGGTCTTCAGGATGCCGGGGAGCGCCGTCGCGGCGGCCACGTCGGCGGCGCTGCGGATCGGCTGGTAGTCGGCCGTGCCGATGCCTAGGGCGCGGAAGAACTCTTTTTCGCGCAGCCGGTGCTGAGCGATGTGGATCGGCCGCACTCCCGGTCGGACAGGTTTGTGGCGCAGGCATTCGGCAACGGCCGATTCCGGCACGTTCTCGAATTCGTAGGTGACGACATCGACCTCTGCGGCAAAGCGGGCCAACGCCGCCGTGTCGTCGTAGGCGCCCCGGACGTGGCCCGCGGCAACGTCGGCGGCCACGGAATGCTCCTCCGGGGCGAAGACGATGCAGCGGTAGCCCAGCCGGGCGGCCGCCAGCGCGGTCATGCGGCCGAGCTGGCCGCCGCCCAGGATGCCGATCGTGGACCCTGGCGGCAGGATCTTGTCAGTGACCATATTTCAGCGGTGGGCCGGTGCGTCGTCGGCTGGAATCTTGGCCACGGCATCGGTCTGGCGGGCTCGCCAGCGCTCGAGGGAGGCCATTATCTTGTCATCGACAAGACCAACGATTCCTGCGGCCAGCAAGGCTGCGTTGATCGCGCCCGCCCGCCCGATGGCGAGCGTGCCAACCGGTATGCCGGCCGGCATCTGGACAATGGAAAGAAGACTGTCCTGGCCCTTCAGCGCGGCGCTCTCGACCGGCACGCCCAGAACCGGCAGTGGCGTCATCGACGCGGTCATGCCCGGCAGGTGGGCAGCTCCCCCGGCGCCGGCAATAATGACCTTCAGGCCGCGCGCCTTGGCGCCCGAGGCGTAGGCCATCATGCGCTTGGGCGTGCGGTGGGCCGAGATGATGCGCGCCTCGAAGGGCACGCCCAGCGCCTCCAGCGTCTCGGCGGTATGGCGCATGGTGGCCCAGTCCGACTGGCTGCCCATGATCAGGCCGACCATCGGCTTGCCGGATGGGGGCTTGCCGGACGGGCGGGGCTTGGCAATTTTCTTGGCCATCAATTTCCCAGAAGCTTCAACTCAGGCGATGATATCGGGAATGAGCTGGCTTTCCAGCCGCAGGATCTGGTCCTTCAGCCCGAGCTTGCGCTTCTTCAGGCGCTGAAGCTGGAGCTGGTCGAAGGGCGGCTTCTCGATCAGGTGGTCGATGACGTCGTCGAGGTCGCGATGCTCGCTCCTCAACGCTACGAGCTTGGCCTTGATCGCCTCAGCGTCCAGCGAATCCGACGTTGTGTCGTTCATACTCGGCGCACTCGTCCCCGGCGGGCTGGTCACATCGCCCTGCGCCGTGTACCCCTTCGGCCGCCCGAAGGGAAGGGTCCGGAGCCCGCCGCCATGTCCGATTTTCTCCCCCATCCGTTCTGGAATTTCTCGCTCGAAATCTACAGCGGCGAGGGCGTGGCCGAGGCCTGCCTCGACCTGCAGGAGCGGCGCGGCTGCGACGTGAACATATTGCTGTTTTGCTGCTGGCTGGGCGCCTCGGGCCGCCCGACCCTGGCGGCCGACCGGCTGCGCTCGATCCTGAAGGCGAGCGACCTCTGGCAGGCCGAGATCGTGCAGCCGCTGCGCCGCGTGCGCCGGCTCTTGAAGGACCGGCCGTGGCCGGAAGCCCTGCCCGAGACGCTGGACGCCGTGCGCCGCCGCGTGGCCGACGCCGAACTGGCCGCCGAGCACGCCGAACAGATCAAGCTGGCGAGCCTCTACACGCCACCGGCCGACCGCGACCGGCCGGTCGAAAAGCGCCTGCGCGCCGCGGTCGGCAATCTCGGGGTCTATGCCGTCTGCCTCGGCGTCGTGCCCGACGCCAAGGACCGCGCTGCGGTGGCGGCCCTGATGGCGGCGACGTTCCCCGGCCTGCCGCGTCAGGAGATCGAGCGCGCCGTCGGAGTCTGAAGCGCCGGGGCGACAGCGAAGACCGCCTTGAGCCGCCTCGTCACCGGCGGGGACGCGAGCAGAAGCCCGATACGATCTGCAGCCTTTCGCCCGCGGCCTCCAGATCCTTGAAGCGGGGTTGCAGCGGCTCGACGTCGCCGGCTTTCAGGGCCTGGCGGACATCGCCGCAACCAAGCTTTTGCTGGATTTGCCCGGCGGTCGCCCATTTTCCATCAGCCTCCTGGGCAAAGACCACCACGATACCCGGGGGATCGATGATGAGGATCTCGGGCCGGCCATCGTCGGTGAGGTCCATCAGCAAGGCATCGCATTTTGCGGTCGCCTGTATGAGGCAGCTGGGCAAGTTTGGAATACCCAGCCCGTTCTTCCAGTCCTGCCCGAGAAATGCCGCCGGCAGGGTGCCGCCGGCCGGCTTTGCCACAGTGATGTTCCGGGCGCGGGTCTCGGCGGTGCCCGGCTGCGGCGGTGTGGAGCCGGCGCGGGGCGACTTCGCAAGCTCTTCAATCCTCGCCGCGATCTTCGCGGCGTTCGGTCCCTGCGGGTTGGCTTTCAGACGCTCGTAGGCGCTCTTGCCGTAACGACCGCTGCTCTTGTCGAGGAAGGCAAAGTCGAACTTTTCCGGCGCGATACGTCCTGTCTCCAGGCGCCGGATCTGGTCGGCCACCGAGATACGCGCTGGATCGGCTATCGGGGTCAGCAGGGCCAGCAATCCCGCCATCGTCACAAAGGCGGAGACCACGTTGGCTGTCGGCAGGCCTCGCAAGGCGGGGCCCGAGCGCAGGGCGGCAAGGGCATAGCCGATGGCATACGATGCCAGCATGACGAGATAGGTCAGACCGATGACGCGCGAGGGTGTCCAGCCGTACTGCTCGACGCGCAGACCCAGCCCAACCGAGGCCAAGGCAACGAGCGGTGCCAGCATCAAGGCGGCGAGAAACCGCGCATAGCGCAGAAGCGGCAGCCTTTCGTTCTGGGAAGCGCCATCCTGGAAATGAGCATTGATGAGCAGGATCAGCAGGCCTGTGGCAACGATCAGGCTCACCGTCGCCCGTTTCGTCTTCCACAGCGGGTCGAGGCCGGTGAAGAAAAGCGCGACGAGGAATCCCGCGCCGATCAGCACCATGACGGGCATCAGCCAGGCCAACAGATTCAGGAGCAGGGAGCGGGCACCCCGGACAAGGACCGCCTGGGTATCGGTCAGATGAAGCGCGGCGCTGACGGTGAGTGTCGATGCGGGAATCCAGAACCAGTTCTCCGCAATGGTATTTGCGATGAAGTTTATCCCGATCAGGCGGAACAGTACGCCGCCAAGCCAAAGGATTCCCCAGAACAATCCGACGAACAGCGAAGCAAGCACGTACTGCGTGACGTGCTTCCACGACACCTCGAAATAGGTCCGAAAATCGGCGACGAAGCGGCGGTCGGAATCGGCGGCGGTAACGAGTGCGTTGGCGATGAGCAGCAGGCAGGGCAACGAGGCGCTGAGCGTCGTGGTCAGTGAGAAGAAGGTGAAGCCCGCCATCTCCTGATGGCCGGCATGAAAACCCAGACCCGCGCACAGGAGCACAAGCGCGCCGGTCCAGACTGTAAAAGTCTGCCAGCGAAGATTGCCGACACCGAGGACGGCGAAGAAGGGCACGTACATGGCCGTCACAAGGAGCGCCCGCAGAACATCGGGCTGGTCGGCGGGCCAGACTTTCTGGGCGATGGCGTCATGCAGGAAGTAGAGGGCGATACCCTGGACGAGGCCGATGAGGAGACGAGCGACCGCAATCCGGTTGGCGAAGAAATACTTCATTCCACGATCCATCGACGAGCCACTACTGTGGCGTGTGAGCTTGACGCTAACACGTGAGCCAAAGCGAAACTCGCGGAATGTGGATCGCTTCGAGCTTGGCCCCGGCGCGGCGGCCAACTGTCAGCTCCAGCGCTTCACCTTGCCGGTATCGAGATCGAACAGGTCGAGCACGCGGCCGACGGTGTGGTCGATGATGTCGTCCAGCGTCTTCGGCCTGTTGTAGAAGGCGGGCACCGGCGGGGCGATGATGGCGCCCATCTCCGACAGCGTCGTCATGTTGCGCAGATGGATCGCATGCAGCGGCGTCTCGCGCACCAGCAGCACGAGCTTGCGGCGGTCCTTCAGCACGACGTCGGCGGCACGGCTCAGCAGGTTGCTCGAGATGCCGGCCGCGATCTCGCCCAGGCTGCGCATCGAGCAGGGTGCCACGATCATGCCCATGGTGCGAAACGAGCCGCTCGACACCGACGCGGCCAGATCGTCGACATTGTGGGCGACATCGGCCAACGCCCGCACGGCCGCCACCTTGAGGTCGGTCTCGTGCGCCAGGGTGACCTCGGCGGTGCGGGTCATCACCAGGTGGGTTTCGACGGGCAATTGTTTCAGCGCCTCGAGCAGGCGCACGCCGTAGATTACGCCGGAAGCGCCGGAAATGCCGATGATCAGCCGCTTTTTCGGTTCGTTCATGCGGTCACCCTACAGGGTTATGCACAGATCGGGGAGGGCGGTTGATTCAGCGTGACTCCGGCCCAACTCAGAGTCAGAGTTTCGTTGTCCGCAACCCTACTGGGAGGTCGCTAATGAGCACCGTGGACCACATCGAAGCGCTCAAGGCCAAGCACGCTTCCCTTGAGCAAGCGATCACGCAGGAAGTGAGACGGCCGCATCCCGACGACGACGTCGTGTGCAGCCTCAAGAAGCGGAAGCTTCAGATCAAGGACGAGATCAACCGATTGAGCGTGCCGACCTCGCACTGAGGCCGACCGACCTCTTACTGAGGATGGTGCGTTCAGCTACGGCAAGCCCGCCCAGCGGGCCAGTGCGACGGCGCCCACGGCGGCGAACAGGCCGGGTGTGAATCCGCCAAACGTGCGGGTCACCACCGCCGCCACGATTGCGCCTGCCACGAACGCGCCGCCGGCGTTCACGATCGGCACGACCGCGGCTGAGACCAGCACCGCGCCTGGTGCGTGATCCAGGACCGCGAGGATGAAGCGGTGCCGGCCGAGCCAGCGCATGGCGAGGAAGCCGCCGCCTTTGGCCGCCATCGCCGCCAGCGCCATGACGAAAATCGCGACCAGGTTTTCAGGACTGGCCGACATCGCGCTTCTTCTTATGGTTCATGTCGCGAGCAGCGCCGTAGAGTCCGCCCGCCAGCCCGCCGATCACGATGTACCAGTTGCCACCGATCGCCCACTTCGCGGCGAGAGCCACCACGATGGCGATCGCCCACGGCGCGAGGTCGCGCTTGCCGCGGAAGAGAATGGCCGCCACCACGACGAACACGGCGACGCCCACGAAGTCGAGGCCGAGGCGCCGCGCCGCAGTCGGATCGGACAGCACGCCGCCCGCCGCAAGATGGCCGAGCAGACACGCGCCTGGCCAGATCAGCCCCATGACGAAGCCGCCGCCCAGGAACTTGCCGAGATCGCCGTGGCCGCGGCGGTACTCGGCGATGTTGAGCGCCCAGTTCTGGTCGACGGTGGCGTACCAGACCGGCGGCTGCAGCCACCACGGCAGGCTCGGTATGTAAGGCTGAAGGGCGGCGCCCATCACGAAGTAGCGCAGGTTGGCCACGAACACCGACACCGCGAGCGCCACCAGCGGCAGCGGCTGGACCCAGATGTCGAGCGCCACCATCTGGCTGGTGCCGGCCATCACGGTGAGACTCATCAGCGTGGTCTCGAAGGCGCTCAGGCCCTTCTGGGCGGCGGCAAAACCGAAGCCGATGCCGAAGGGCAGCGAGGCGAGGCCGGGAAAAATCATCCGGAGCGCGCCCGCCTGGAAACTGCGCCAGGTGACGCGCGCGGACAGGGACATTGCCGGCGCACCCTATGGCAGGCGCACCGGCGGCGGTAACGAGTTTAACTAGCTCGGCGGCTAATTCAGCTTGTGCAGGTTGACCGTCCAGGTCGTCGGTCCGAACGCGCCGCGCGAGCTGCCGCTGCATTGCGCCACGTCGTCGGCGCCGCGCTGGCAGACGAGCTGGTCGGCATACCAGCGCGAGCCGTCGTTGCAGGTCGTGTCGGCGTCGCGCAGGCGCAACACCGCGCCCTCGAAGCGGCCCTGCGCGCGCGTGCGGCAGGCAGTGCGGCCGCGCCGCCATTCGAGCTGGCCGTTGCCATTGGCATCGAAGCAGTAGGACGACACGCCGGCCTGCTGCTGGCCGCGCTCGTGGCGGAACGGATCGGTGCGCCAGCATCCCTGGAGAAACGACATGTTGTTGGTCGGGCTGGGCATGCGCAGCCGGTCATCGCCCGGCCGTGGCTTGGGTGCAGGCGGCGGCGTGGGCGCAACAGGCTTCGGCGGCGCGACGGGAGGCGGCGGCGGTGCCACGGCGACCTGTGGCGGCTTTGGCGGCTCCTTGGGCGGCTCCGGCGGCTTGCAGTCGGCGATGCGCTTTCGGAGTTCGGCCTCGATCAGGCCAAGCTCGACCTGCAGGACTTTGCCTTGCGACGTCTCGCTGGCGAGCGAGATCCTCAGCATGGGCAGCGGATTGGGTGGCGCGGGAAGCGGCGGAGGTGCGGGCGGTCCTTCGCGTGTCGCCAGCGTCAGCGCGGGATCGACCGGCAGGCAGCCACGCAGCAGCCAGGCGCTGCCCAGGACGAGAAGGAGCAGGGGCAGCGCGACGGCGAGCGAGCGCGCCCAGGGAATCACGGCGGACCGCGGGCCTCCAGGCCCGCTCATGAGCGGAGCTGGAGCTCCGCGGTCCGGTTGAGCTTCGATGACGGAGCGGTGCTGGGGAACCGGCGCGGTGGCGATGGGCAGCAGGGCGGTAGCTGCCTCCTTTTCATAGCCCCAGGCGACGATGACGGGCCGCTCGCCAACCAGAAAGACGAAGGCGGGCGAGGGTGCCCTGGCGGCAAGCTTCAGGGAGAGGCCGACCAGGCCCATGTCCTCGCGCGGACCGGCGGCGGCCAGCGTGTCGCCCAGGCGCCGGATCTCGGCCAGCGTGCGTTCGACGTCGGCCAGGACCTCGCCGCGCCGCGCCGGATCGAGGTCGGCGACGGGCCGGACGGCACCGGTCCAGCCGGCATGCCAGTCGATCGCCTTGCCGTCCTCGTGCGGCTGCGGATCGGCCAGCAGGTCGGCCGCCGCGTCGCCGAGGCGCCGGCGCACGACCCGGCGCAATTGCGACGCCGAATTGTGCAGCGGCTCGCCGCGTACGCCGAGGGGGCGCACGCCGCTTTGCGTCGTCGCAACAAGGGTGGAATCGCCGGGCATCGAACAGCCAAAGTAGCCCGGTGATTATGGCGGAGCGATGGTGCTTGCGGGGCACTCGCCTCATGGTCTTCTGGACCGCGGGCCTCGGGCCCGCCTCATGATCATGAGCGGGCCAGAGGCCCGCGGTCCGCATGAGTATGAGCGCTGCTCAGAAGTCCGTCAGATCGCCTTTGCCCATTCGCGCAGCACGAATTTCTGCACCTTGCCGGTAGAAGTCATGGGCAGGTCGCGGAACACGATGTGGCGCGGGCATTTGAAGGCGGCGAGGTTGGCGCGGCAGTGGGCCACGATCTCGTCGGCCGTCGCCGTGGCGCCCGGTTTCAGCACGACGAAGGCGCAGGGCGTCTCGCCCCATTTCTCGTCGGACTTGGCGACCACGGCGACATTGGCGACCGCCGGATGCTCCATGATCGCGCCCTCGACCTCGATGGTCGAGATGTTCTCGCCGCCCGAGATGATGATGTCCTTGGAACGATCACGCAGCTCGATGTAGCCGTCCTCGTGCAGGACGCCGAGATCGCCGGAGTGGAACCAGCCGTGCTCGAAGGACTCCTTCGTGGCCGTGGGATTCTTGAGATAGCCCTTCATCACGAGATTGCCGCGGAACATCACCTCGCCCATGGTCGCGCCATCGCGCGGCACTTCCTTCATGGTCGTGGGATCCATCACCGTGACGCCGTCCTCGGCGGTGTAGCGCACGCCCTGGCGCGCCTTCAGCCGCGCGCGCTCGTGCGACGGCAGCGAGTCCCAGGCGTCGTGCCAGGAGCAGATCGTGGCAGGCCCATAAACCTCGGTGAGGCCGTAGACATGGGTGACGCGGAAGTTCTCCTTCTCCAGCGCCTCCAGGACGGCGGCGGGCGGCGGCGCGGCCGCGGTCATGAACTCGACCTTGCGCTCGAGCGTCCGGCGCTCGGCAGGCGTGGCACCGATGATGAACTGCATGATGATCGGCGCGCCGCACATGTGGGTGACGGCGCTGTCGGCCAGCGCGTCGAAGATCGTCTTGGCCGACGCGCGGCGGAGGCAAACGCTGGTGCCGCCGACCAGCGCCAGCGTCCACGGGAAGCACCAGCCGTTGCAATGGAACATCGGCAGCGTCCAGAGGTAGACGGGGTGCAGGCCGATCGGCCATTGCGTGGCGTTGCCGTAGGCCGAGAGCGTGGCGCCGCGGTGGCTGAAGACCACGCCCTTGGGATTGCCGGTGGTGCCCGAAGTGTAGTTGAGCGAGATCGCGTTCCATTCGTCGGCGGGATAGGACCAGGCGTAGTCCGGGTCTCCCGTGGCAAGGAACTCCTCCCAGGTCGTGTCGCCGATCTGGGCGCGGTCGTCGCAGGCCGGATCGTCGATGTCGACGACCAGCGGCTGCACCCTGGCAATCGCCAGCGCCTCGGTGATCACGCGATGATATTCGCGGTCGACCAGCAGCACCTTGGTCTCGCTGTGGTCGAGGATGAAGGCCAGCATCGCAGCATCGAGGCGCGTGTTGAGCGAGTTCAGTACCGCGCCGGTCATCGGCACGCCGAAATGCGCCTCGTACATCTCGGGAATGTTGGGCGCCATGATCGCCACGGTGTCGCCGACGCCGATGCCGACCTTCTCCAGTGCCGAGGCGAGGAGGCGGCAGCGCCTATAAGTCTCGGCCCAGCTCTGGCGGCGCGCGCCGTGCACGAGGGCCACGTGATCGGGGTAGACGCTGGCGGTGCGCTCGATGAACTGCATCGGCGTCAGCGCGGCATGATTGGCGGCGGTCTTGTCGAGGTCGCGTTCGTAGATGTTGTGCGACAGCAGGGGCGCCTTGTGCGGCGCGGGGCGGGCGCCGGGCATGCGCGCGACGGAAGCGCGGCTCTTGACCGAGCGGCGGAGCGCGGGCCGGACGACGGGCGTCGGCCGCTTGGCGATGGCGGTCTTCTTCCTGGCAGGCGCCTTCTTGATGGCGGCTTTTTTGACGACCGGTTTCTTGATGGCCGGCTTCCGGGCTTTCTGAGTTTTTTTCGCGATCTTCCGCTTGGCCGGGCGCTTGCTTTTGCCCGTTGCCTTTTTCGACCTGCCCTTGCCTTTGGCCATGACCCGGTTCCCGTTCGCCGTTCGATGCGGGGGCACGGTATACTTGAGCGATCCAGATGGTCGAGTTGTTTCGACAAGTCGGGGGAAACAATGAATTGGATGTGGCGGGCACTCGCGGTGCTGGTCCTGCTGCCGTGCGGCGCAATGGGCCCGGCACTGGGCCAGGCACTGGGGCAAACCTGGCCCGATCTGCCGGTCCGAATCGTCGTCCCCCTGACGGCGGGCAGCGCCACCGACGTGATGGCGCGCATCGTGGCGCAGCTCGGCGCCGAGCCGATGCTGATGTCGCCCGAACAGTTCGACCGCGAGATCACGACCAGCGCGGCGCTGGTGAAGGCCGCAGGCATTCCCGTCACCACGCAGTGACGCGCTATCGCATGTGACTCAAGGATCCTTCGCTACGCTCAGGATGACATTATTACTGGAATTTGCGCAGTGCGCTGATGCAAAGGCTGATTGTCATCCTGAGCGCAGCGAAGGATCTTTCTCTGCCCTCCGAAGGCTAGCTGCTACCGCAAATTGACGGGGTCTACTCCAGTTTTAGGTCGAGCTCTTTTATCAGCGCGGCGAAGTAGATCTTGTCGTCGGCGACCTGGCGCGCGAACTCTGTATTGGATTGATGGTGCGCCGTCTGCGCCACCAGCAGGAGCTTCTCCTTGATGTCCGGCAGGGCGGCGATTTTTGCCGTCTCATCCGACAGCCGCTTGATGATCTCGGGCGGCGTGCCCTTGGGCGCGAACAGACCGAACCAGCTGCGGGTGCGAAAGTCTTTTAGGTCCAGGCCGACCTCGGCTGATGTCGGGACGTCGGGCAGGTCGGCCAGCCGCGCGTGCCCCTCGACCACCACGGCGCGCACCTTGCCGGCCTTGGCGTAGGTGACGAACGAGGGATCGAACACCATCTGGATGCGCCCGTCGAAGATGTCGCCGGTGGCGTCGACGATGGTCTTGTAGGGCGAGTGCTGCATTTTTATGCCGGCAGCGCGCGTCAGAACTTCGCCGGTGAGATGCGTGATGGTGCCGAGCCCTGACGAGCCGAACCAGTATTTGCCCGGGTTCTGTTTGGCCAGCGCCACGAATTCCGCCCAGCTTTTCGCGCCCAGCGCATTGGTGATGGTGACGACCAGGATGGGCGTGGAGAGCCGCGCCACCGCGACCAGGTCGTCAGGATTATAAGGCACTTTCCGCGCCGCGGGCGTGATGGCCATGATGGCGGTGGGCGACAGCAGCAGCGTGTAGCCGTCGGGCAGACTGGTCGCCACCATCTGCGCGCCGACGCCGCCCGAGGCGCCGGGCTTGTCCTCGACGATGACCTGCTGGCCGAGCAAGCCGCTCAGCTTCTCGGCGTAGATGCGTGCGACCTGGTCGGCCGAACCGCCGGGACCGTAGGGCACGATCAGCCGGATCGGTTTGGTGGGATAGGGACTTTGGGCGAAGGCGGCACGGCCGGTGAATGCAAGCGCCGGCGCGCTCAGGACCATACGGCGTTTCATCGCCTTCCTCCCTCTTGTCAGTTGAGCGATCCTAGCGCATCAAACGCCGGGAGGAACAATGGCTGGTGGTGAAAAATACCGCGCTCTTCACGCGCGTTCGCTGAGCGATCCCGAAGGGTTCTGGGCCGAGCAGGCCGCCGCGATCGACTGGAGCAGGCGCTGGGACAAGGTGCTCGATGCCAGCAACCCGCCCTTCTATCGCTGGTTCGGCGGTGGTGAGCTCAATGCCTGCCACAATGCGCTCGACCGGCACGTTGACGGTGGCCCAGGAAGTAACAGGGCCGACCAGACGGCGCTGATCTACGATTCACCCGTCACCAATACCAAGAAGAGTTTCACTTATCGCGAGCTGCGCGATCAGGTGGCGAAGATCGCCGGCATGATCGCGGCCCAGGGCGTCGCGAAGGGCGACCGCGTCATCCTCTACATGCCGATGATCCCCGAAGCGGTGATGGCGATGCTGGCCTGCGCGCGACTGGGCGCGATCCATTCGGTGGTGTTCGGCGGCTTCGCGGCCAAGGAGCTTTCCAGCCGCATCGACGATTGTGAACCCAAGCTGATCCTCACGGCCTCGTGCGGCATCGAGCCGACGCGCGTCGTTCAGTACAAGCCATTGATCGACCAGGCGATCGAGCTGGCGACTCACAAGGTGCCGCGAGTCATTCTCCTGCAGCGGCCACAGTGCGAAGCCGCGATGACGAAGGGCCGCGACCTCGACTGGAACGAGGCGCTCGCCGCGGCAAAGCCGGCGCCCTGCGTGCCGGTGAAGGCAACCGATCCGCTCTACATTCTCTATACGTCCGGCACGACCGGCCAACCCAAGGGCGTGGTGCGCGACACCGGCGGTTATTGCGTGGCGCTCGCCTGGTCGATGAAGAATCTCTACGGCGTGAAGCCTGGCGAGGTCTACTGGTGCGCCTCCGATGTGGGCTGGGTCGTGGGCCACAGCTACATTGTCTATGGGCCGCTGATCCATGGTGCGACCACGATCCTCTACGAGGGCAAGCCGGTCGGCACGCCCGATGCCGGCGCCTTCTGGCGCGTCATCTCCGAGCACAAGGCGATGGCGCTGTTCACGGCGCCCACGGCCTTCCGCGCCATCAAGCGCGAGGATCCCGACGGCAAGCTGCTCAAGACCTACGACCTGTCGACGTTTCGCACGCTGTTCCTCGCCGGCGAGCGCGGCGATCCGCCGACGGTCGAATGGGCGCAGAAGCTTTTGGGCGTGCCGGTGGTCGACCACTGGTGGCAGACCGAAACAGGCTGGGCGATCTGCGGCAACTTCGTCGGTCTCGATCCCATGCCGGTGAAGCTGGGCTCGACCTCGGTGCCTTCGCCTGGCTGGCATCTCGACGTGATGGACGAGAACGGCAAGAAGATGAAGCCGGGCGAGGTGGGCGCGCTTGCGGGCAGGCTGCCGCTGCCGCCGGGCACGTTTCCGACGCTGTGGAACGCCGACGAACGCTATAAGCAGAGCTACATGGCCGAGTTTCCCGGCTACTACAAAACCGGCGACGCGGGCTTCATCGACGAAGACGGCTATGTCTCGGTGATGACGCGGGTCGACGACGTGATCAACGTCGCGGGCCACCGCCTCTCCACCGGCCAGATCGAGGAAGTGCTGGGCGCACACAATGACGTGGCCGAATGCGCGGTGATCGGTATCGCTGACGAGTTGAAGGGCCAGGTGCCGCTCGGCTTCCTGGTGCTGAAGGCGGGCGTCAACCGCCCGCCCGCGGAGATCGCGAACGAAGTGGTGCAGATGGTGCGCGACCGCATCGGCCCCGTCGCCTTCTTCAAGAGCGCGCTGGTCGTGCAGCGCCTGCCCAAGACGCGGTCGGGCAAGATCCTGCGCGGCACCATGCAGAAGATGGCCGACAGCCAGCCGTGGACTTTGCCGGCAACGATCGAAGACCCGGCCGTGCTCGACGAAATCCACGACGGGCTGAAGACGGCGGGGTTTGCGGCGAAGGGTTAGTAGAGCGGTGTCACACCCATACCCTCATCCTGAGAATCTGACTCGAAATGAATGCAGCTAAAACAACAGGTTATGAACGGGCCCGATAACCTCACCCTGAGGAGCATCGCGCAGCGATGCGTCTCGAAGGGTGGGAACGCGCACCTTGCCTGTTGCCCATCCTTCGAGACGCGCCGCTTCGCGGCGCTCCTCAGGATGAGGTAATTGCTTGAAATGACTCATTCCATTTCCGGTCAGATTATCGGGGAAAGGTTGGAGTCAGTAACTTCTGGTTGGTTGTGCAGATGCCGCGGTGATTGCTAAACACCGGCGCATGTCTAAGAACAATCCTGACGAGCGATTTCGTCTAATGGCGGCGTGCGGTAACCCGAAGCGCGCCCTCGCAATACTGGATCGACTGGATGCCGCTGACACGGCTTCGCGTCAGAAATTGCCGAAGGGCAAGCGGCAGCTTAGCAAGATGAAGAAGAAGTAGCCAAAGGAACGCAGAATGACTCTCGATATCAATCGCCCCGATCTCACCGTGGGCGTCGTCGGAACTGGCGCCATGGGCCGCGGCATCGCGCAGGTGACGGCGCAGGGCGGCATGAAGGCCGTGATGTTCGACGCAGCACCCGGCGGCGCCGTGAAGGCCAAGGCCGCGATCCTGGAGACGCTGAAGGGGCTGGTCGCCAAGGGGCGGCTGACCGATGCCGATCTCGCCAAGGTCGATGCCAACCTCGGGGTCGCCGAGAGCATGGCCGATCTGAAACCCTGCCACATCGTGGTCGAGGCGGTGTTCGAGAATCTGGAAGTGAAGCAGAAGCTGTTCGGCGAGCTGGAAGCCGTGCTGGCGCCCGACGCGATCCTGGCCTCCAACACCTCGTCGATCCGCATCGCCTCGATCGCACGCGCGCTGAAAAACCGCGACCGGGTCTGCGGCATGCACTATTTCAATCCCGTGCCGCTGATGAAACTGGTCGAGGTCATCCGCGCCGCCGACACGTCGCAGGCCACGGTCGATGCCATGGTGGCGCTGGGCAAGCGCCAGACGCGCGTGCCGGTCGTCGTCGGCGATACGCCGGGCTTCCTGGTCAATCTCGGCGGCACCGCGATCGGCACCGAAGGTCTTCGTATCTATCAGGAGGGTAGGGCGACCCCGAGCCAGGTCGATGCCGTGATGCGCGATTCCTGCGGCTTCCGCATGGGGCCGTTCGAGCTGATGGACCTCACCGGCATCGACGTGAATTTTCCGGCGCGCAAGATCATCTACGAGGGCTTCTTCCACGACCGGCGCATGACGCCCAGCCCCTATCACGAAAGCCTGTACGCGGCGGGCCGGCTCGGCCGCAAGACCGGCGGCGGCTGGTACAGCTACGATGCCAAGGGCGTAAAAGTCGATCCCGGCGCCGACCATCCGACCTCCGTGGTGCCGGCCTCGAGCGTGGTCATCATGGACACGCACAACAAGAAGCTGGTGGGGCTGATCGCGGCCGACGGCGCCAAGATGCTGGGCGCCGACGACGGCAAGAGCCCGATCCTGGTGGCTCCCATCGGCAAGGATTGTACGACAACGGCGATCGAGCTCGGCCTCGATCCCAGGCGCACCATCGCCGTCGACCTCACCGGCGACACGGCCAAACGCCTCACCGTCATGACCGCGCCGGGCGCCGATACGGCCGTGCGCGATTCGGCGGTGGCGCTGCTCGCCAAGTCAGGCGCCAAGGTGACGGTGATCAAGGACTCGCCCGGCTTCATCGCCCAGCGCATGTGCGCGATGATCGCCAACCTCGGCTGCGAGATGGCGATGATCGGCATCGCCTCGGCCGCCGACGTCGACACCGCCATGACGCTCGGCCTCAACTACCCGCGCGGACCGCTGGCGCTGGCCGACTGGATGGGCGTCAAGGAATGCCACGAGATCCTGGTCCAGATCCAGGCGATCACCGGCGACGATCGCTATCGTCCGAGCCAGTGGCTCAGGCGGCGCGCGATGCTGGGCATGAGCGCCACGACGGCCGAGTAGGAGCGACGCACGATGAGCGCACGGCTCTGGTCGAGCGTGCCGAGATGGGGCGCAATCGCGTTTGTTTCGTCGCTTTGTTTCGGAGCAACCGCGCAGGCGCAACTCAAGAACGAGAACCTGCTGGTTGGGATGCCGCAGGGCTTCAAGGCCGGCTTCAGCGACTCGCGCAACGGCATGAACATGCAGGAATGGGTGCCGGCGAACGAAACGGTGCAGAACTGGACCGAGATGGTCACGGTCCAGGTTTTCCTGAGGCGTTCCGACCTCGATCCGGTGCAGTTCCTGGCGACGATGGAGAAACAATGGGCGGGCGCCTGCAAGGGCAGCACGGCGACGCCGGTGGCGATCGGCAAGGCGAACGGCTACGCCTCGGCGACAATGACGCTGCGGTGTCCGTTGCTCGCCTCGTCGGGCAAGCCCGAGACGACGATGATGAAAACGATCAAGGGCAACGACAGATTCTACGTGGTGCAGAGGGCCGCGAGGTCGGTTCCGGGTGAGGTTCAGCTGGCTCGGATGAAACAGTATCTCGAAACCGTGAGCGTGTGCGATTCGAGGTTGCCCGCGCGCGCCTGTCCCGCGCTTGGCGCGCCGAAGTGACAGGTGCTACCCGGCGCTGACGGCCGTAAATCGACGCGGCCGGATGCCGAGTGGGGCGCCGGAGAGGGCCTTTCCACCTTTGCCAATCGACAGCGGTCGCGCCCTCAGCTCTTGCGGTCGCCGATCGTGCTGTGAAAGCGCGCCAGGAAGGAGACCGTGCGGGCGTTCTTCGGCTGCAGCAGGACTTCCGTCGCCGGACCCTGCTCGACCACCTGTCCCGCATCCATCACGACGACATGGTCGGCGACGTCGCGCGCGAAGGCCATCTCGTGCGTGACCACGATCATCGTCGTGCCTTCGAGGGCGAGTTCCTTCATGACGTCGAGCACTTCGCCCACCAGCTCGGGGTCGAGCGCCGACGTCACCTCGTCGAACAGCATGAGCTCGGGTTCCATTGCCATGGCGCGGGCGATGGCGACACGCTGCTGCTGGCCGCCCGACAGCTCGCGCGGAAAGCGCGCCGTGAAGTCGGTGAGGCCGACCTTGGCCAGCAGGTTGCGGGCGATGGCCTCGGCCTCCTGCTCGCGCATCTTCTTCACGATCATCGGGCCCGACATGACGTTGCCGAGCGCGGTCATGTGCGGGAAGAGATCGAACTGCTGGAACACCATGCCGATGCGGGCGCGGAAGCGCGCGAGATCGCGGCCCCTGGGCATCGTGTGAGCAGCATTGAAATCGATCGTGCGGTCGCCGACCTGCAGCGTGCCGGCCGACGGCGTCTCGAGCAGGTTGACGCAGCGCAGGAAGGTCGACTTGCCGCAGCCCGAGGGGCCGATCACCACCACGACCTGGCCGCGATGGACGTCGAGCGACACGCCACGCACGGCCTCGACCGTGCCATAGCTCTTGCGCAATCCCTCGACGCGCACCATCACGTCGTTATTGGTCAACCTTGGCCTCCATGCGCTTCGCCCACAGGGTGAGCGGATAGAGGATCGCGAAGTACATGGCCGCCACGCTGGTATAGACCTCGAGCGGCCGGAAGGTGTCGGAGACGACGATCGAGCCGGTGTACATCAGGTCTGGCACGGCGACGACATAGAGCAGGGACGTGTTCTTGAGCTGAATGATCGACTGGTTGACGAACGGCGGCACCATGCGCTTGATCGCCTGCGGCAGGATGATGTGGCGCATCATCTCGCCGTTGGTCATGCCGAGCGCCCTAGAAGCCTGCCACTGTCCCTTGTCGATCGAGATGATGCCGCCCCGGAAGATCTCGGTGGCGAACGCACCCATATAGAGCGTGAGGCCGAGGCCCGCGGCCAGCCAGGCCGGCAGTTCGACCGACAGCACGATCGGCAACGCGTAGTAGAACCACACGATCTGCACCAGCAGCGGCGTGCAGCGGAACAGTTCGACATAGAAGTGGATAGGCAGCGTCACCCACTTGCGCCGCGACAGCAGCAGCATGCCCAGGACCACGCCGATGATCAGCCCACCCAGCACCGTGCCGACGGAATAGGCGAGCGTGACACCCAGCCCCTTCAGCCAGAAATTGGCGTAGGAGAGGACGAGGCCGAAGTCCCACTTGTAGGCCATCAGAACCGATCGGGTCGGAACGGTGCGAGGTCGACCGTCGTGGGTTTGCCGGTGGCGAGTTCGGCGATCAGCTTGCCGGTGATGCCGGCCATGGTGAGGCCGAGGTGATCGTGGCCGAAGGCGAAGAACACGTTCCTGTGGCGCGGCGAGCGGCCGATCACCGGCTTGGAATCGGGATGCGACGGACGCGGGCCCATCCACTTCGAGGCCGGCTCGCCCTTGAGGCCCGGCAGCAGCTGCTTGGCCTGCCGCATCACCATGTCGGCATTGCGCATGTCGGGGGCCGCGTCTGCTGCGGCGAACTCCGCCACGCCGCTGGCGCGAATGCCGTCGTGCATGTCGGCCAGCGAGATGCTGCGGTCGACCGACGTGATGGCGCGCCGCAATCCGAAACCCGGATTGGCGAACATGACGTGATAGCCGCGTTCGGCCTCGAGCGGCACATGGGTGCCGAGCTGGGCCGCCAGCGGCCGCGACCAGACGCCGGCCGCGATCACCACGGTCTCGCCGTCGAGCGATCCCTTGTCGGTGACGATCCTGGTCGGGCCTTCAGTTCCGATCTCGAAGCCCTTGACCTCGGCGTTCACGATCTCGCCGCCGCGACGCACGAAGTCCTGGGCAAGCGCGCTGCACAGCCGGAAGGGATCGATGGTGCGATGGACGTCGGGCAGCGACACCGCCTTGACCACGCTTTTTGCGAGCGCAGGTTCGATCTGGCGCGCCTCGTTGCCGTCGAGGATGTCCATGCGGACGCCGTGGCGGCGGCGCAGCTCCAGACCGTAGGCGGCGCCTTCGAAGGCGGCCTCGCTCTCGAAGGTCATCAGCAGACCGTCGTCCTTCACCCACTGCTCGGCCCCGGCGTCCTCGATCAGCGGCGCATAGCCCGCATGGACATGGACGAGGAGCGAGTTGCGGGCCGCGGCGATCTCCTCGACGCGGGAGCGGCGCGAGTTGGCGATGGAGGCGAGGAACCACGGCAGCGCCCTGGGCACGTGACTCCAGCGCAGTTTTAGCGGCGACTCTGAATCGAGCAGCATCTTGGGCACCTTCTTCAGGATACCCGGCATGGAAAACGGCACGCACGAGGCGATGCCGAAGCTGCCCGCATTGCCGAAGGAGGCGCCCCGGCCGGGCTCGCCCTTCTCGACGAGCCGGACCTTGAAGCCTTCGCGTTGCAGATGAAGCGCGCAACAGACGCCGACCAGGCCGGCGCCTATCACGGTGACGGACTTGGCCATCAGTTCGGCGAGAACGAGACGGTCGAGGGAATCTCCTCGATGCCCATGGTCTTGAGCGAGGCCCTCATGCGCGTCTCGTTATGGCCGAGCAGGATGTTCCACTCCGCCCAGCGGTTGAGGAACTTCGACCAGCGCTGGTCTTCCTCCAGGCGCAGGCCGATATAGCCGGGCAGGGCCACGCGCGGCGTCGGATTGACGAAGTCGCCGAGGCCGGGGTTCTTGGTCTTCATCACCATGCTGGCCAGCACCGTCGTGGTGAAGGCGTCGGCGCGGCCCGACGAGACCGCGAGCGCCACCTGCGAGATGTCCTGCATTTCGATCTTGGTGGCCTTGGGCGCCATCTTGCTCAGCAGCAGCGAGTCCGACGTGCCGGTCATGACCGCGACCTTGACCTCGGGCTTGTTGTAGTCGGCCCACACCTTGGCCTTGAATTTCGGATTGTTCACCGTCACCCACTCGATCCAGTAGATCGGACCGGCGAAGTCGATGGCGGTGGCGCGGAGCGGCGTTGCCTGGAGGCCGAAGTTCATGTCGACCTTGCCCGCCTGCAGCGACAGCACCGCCTCGGCAAAGCCGCCGACCTCGACGGGCTCGAACGTGACCTTGAGTTCCTTGGCGATGTCCTTGCCCATCTCGACCATGGCGCCGACCCATTCGCCGCTCGCCTTGTCGCGCAGGAAGTAGGGCGGATACTCGAACACGCCCATGCGGACCTTGCCGTTCTTCTTGATCAGGTCCCAGGTCGAGTCGGTCTTCGGTTGCGCGCGTGCCGGAACGGCGGCACCGATACCCACGAGTGCGGCGGCAGTGATGCCGACTGCTGCAATGTCACGACGACGAATAGTCATGTTGACCCCCTTCGTTTTCCCCACCGAAGCGTAGACCCGAAACCCTGTGCCGACCAAGACGCAAGATGTGCGCCAGACGCCTATTTCAGCGTTTCGACGGCGTAGTGCCGGACGCGGTCCTCGTCGACCTTGACCCCGAGGCCCGGCGTGCGGGGCACGATGACCCGGCCGTTCTCGATCGGGAACGGCTCGGCCAGCAGGTCGCGCTCGAGGAAGTACTTGGCCTGGTAGAACTCGCAGCCCAGCGAGATGTTGGGCGTGGCCGCGATCACGTGGGTGCCGGCAAGATGGGCAATGCCGGTTTCGAACATGTCGCCGCCGTAGCAGGCGATGCCGGCGGCCTCGCAGATCGCCGAGACCTTGCGTGCCGCCAGCATGCCGCCGTGCTTCATGATCTTGATGCTGACGAGGTCGGCCATGCGGCCGGCCGCGACCTGCAGCGCGTCAGTCGGTGTGAAGACGCTCTCGTCGGCCAGCACCGGCGTGTCGAGCGCCCGGGTGATCTCAGCCAGCGCCGCGCGCTGATGGCCCGGCACCGGCTGCTCGATGAAGGTCGGCTTGAAGGCTTCCACGTCGCGCAGCTGGCGGATGGCGTCGTGCGTGACCATGCCCTGGTTGTAGTCGATGCGCAGTTCGGCGTCGGCCGGCAGCTCCTTGCGGAAACGTTCCATGCGCTTCAAGTCGGCGGCATGGCCGGCGAAGCCCGTCTTCATCTTGAACAGGCGCAGCCCCTCGCCGTAGAGGCGCTGCACCATTTCCATGTCGCGGTCGACGTCGGGGTCGGCGACGGAAAAGGAGAGGGGAATGTCGTCGCGGCAGCGGCCACCTAAAAGCTCTGCCACCGGCAGGCCGGACACCTGGCCCACGATGTCGAACAGCGCCATTTCCATCGCGGCCTTCGCCTCGGGATGGCCGACCACGGCGTGATCGGCGGCCACCATGAGGGCTTCGATGGGAAACGGATCGGCGCCGATCAGTAGCGGGCGCAGATAGACGTGAAGGGCCGCGACATTGGCCTCGATCGTGCCGGTGAAGACCGCCCAGGGGGCCGCATCGCCCCAGCCGGTGATGCCGGCGTCGGTCTCGAGCTTGAGGATGGCGTTCTTGACCGAGCCCGCGACATCGCCCGAGCCGTGGCGGCGCACCAGGCGCACCGGTATGTCCGTGACGTAGATCGTCGCGGCGGTAATTCGGAGTCTCTTCAGCACCAACGCCTCCCCAACCCTTGTTTCCCCTGGGCATACTACCCGACTATGGCATGGTGCGTGCAACGCCGGTCCGACAGGCCCCGCCCGACACCGGCATTGACGGAGGAACCATGAGACAGATTGCCCGCTGCACGTTCCTGGCGTTTGCTTTTTCTCTCATGGGCTGCCTGGCCGCCGGCGGTGCCTTCGCCCAAGGCACGTTGCGCATCGGTCTGGGCGACGACCCCGACGTGCTCGATCCGTCGCTGTCGCGCACCTACACCGCCCGCATCGTCTTCGCCTCGATCTGCGACAAGCTGTTCGATATCGACGAGAAGCTCGCGATCGTGCCGCAGCTTGCGCTCAGCTACGAGACCTCGGCCGACGGCAAGACCGTCACCATCAAGCTGCGTCCCGGCGTGAAATTCCACGACGGCGAGGCCTTCGACGCTGCGGCGGCGAAATACAGCCTCGATCGCCACCTCAGCATGAAGGGCTCGTTCCGCAAGCCCGAGCTCGCGTCGGTCGAGAAGGTCGAGGTGGCCGATCCGCTGACCATCAAGCTGCAGCTCGCCGCGCCGTTCTCGCCGCTGCAGGCCCAGCTCACCGACCGCGCCGGCATGATGGTCTCGCCCAAGGCCGCCGAGGCCAGCGGCGACAAGTTCGGCCTGAAGCCGGTATGCGCCGGCCCCTACAAGTTCGTCGAACGCGTCCAGCAGGACCGTATCGTGGTCGAGAAGTTTGCCGACTACTGGAACAAGGACCAGATCTTCATCGACAAGATCACCTATCTGCCGATCGTCGACGCCACGGTGCGCCTGGCCAACCTGCGATCGGGCGGTCTCGACCTGATGGAGCGCGTGCTGGCGACCGACATCAAGACGGTGCGCGACAATCCCAAGCTCAAGCTCAGCAAGGCGGTGTCGGTGGGCTTCTTCGCCCTGCTGGTCAATGTTGCCAACGGGCCCAAGGCCGACAATCCGCTGGGCAAGGACGCCCGCGTGCGCCGCGCCTTCGAACTCGCGATCGACCGCGAGGCGCTCAATCAGGTCGTCTACAACGGTGAATTCGTGCCGGGCAACCAGTGGGTCAGCCCGCAAAATCCGTACTATCAGCAAAACTTTCCGGTTCCCAAGCGCGACCTCGCCAAGGCCAAGGCACTGCTGAAGGAGGCCGGAGTCACGGGGCGCATTCCGATCGATTTCATGGTGGGCAACACGCCCGAAGTGCGCGCCGTCGCCGAAGTCCTGCAGTCCATGGTGGCCGAGGCCGGCTTCGATCTGAAGATCCGTGTCACCGAAGTGGCGACCGCGCTCAAGACAGCCGAGGACGGCGACTTCCAGCTCTACCAGAACACCTGGAGCGGCCGCATCGATCCCGACGGCAATGCGGTGATCTACCAGACCTGCGGCGCGCCGCAGAATATGGGGCGCTATTGCGACAAGGAGATCGATGCCTTGCATCGCGAGGCGCGAGCCGCGTCCGATCCGGCCGCACGCAAGGCGATCTATGAGAAGATCACCGCCAAGTTCCTGACCGAGGGGTGGATGATCTATCTTTACCACCCGCAATATCTGATCGCCCACACCGACAGGCTCGAGGGCTTCCGGCCGATCTCCGACGGCATACTGCGCGTCGTCGGCCTCAAGCTGAAATAGGCGATCGACGAAGGATCAACGCGCCGCGCGAAACGGATTGGCGATGCGTAGCCGGCTGTCGATCGTCATTCCGTGCTGCATGTCCTCCGACCATAGCGTGTCGCAATCGGCATCGAGCGCGGCGGCGAGGATCATGGCGTCGTAGATCGAGAGATTGTAGCGCTCGGCCAGCGCCAACCCTGTTTCATGCGTTTCGACCGTGACGGAGTGCACCGTCAGCAAGCCGCGCAGCAGGGAGAGAAGCACGTGGGTGTCCTGCCACGACATCCGCATCTTGCGGCGAGCGACATTGGCGATCTCGTTGAGAACCTGCACGCTGATCGCGCCGCCCCGGCCAATAACCGCTTCCGCCCGTTTGGCCTTCGCCGAATCGCTGGACGCGATGTAGAGCAGAACATTGGTGTCGAAGAAGCTACCGGGCATTCGCCTCTTCCCGGTCGAACTTGAAATCGGCAGGAAGGCGTCCCCGGAACGCGCGAAGCCGCTTCAACAAATCCGCGCGGCCGGGCTTGCGAGCGACGGCGAATTCCCGCGCATCGGCGACATGGACTTCGATCTCATCGCCTTCCTTGAGTTTCAGCGCCTCGACCACGGCGACGGGAAGGCGGATGGCGAGGCTGTTGCCCCATTTGGCGACTTGCATGTCGTGCTCCTAGATATACTAGTAATATAAAGTATATCTAGAGAATGGCGAGATCAAGGCGCCAATCTTCATCGCCTCGTCGGATGTAACCAACTCACCGTAGAGGCGATTGATCTCCGCCGCGTAACATCAAGATATTTTCTGACGCGCCGTGAATATCTACTCGTTCGTCCAATGGGCGTTCGCGTCCCACGTCCTGCATCTCACCAACTGGAGATGCGGACAAATGATCAAACACACACTCTCGGCGCTTGCGGGCGCGATCGTGGCTGTTGCCTGGGCCGGACCGGTCCTGGCGCAAGGCGGACAGGCAGGCGAGGACAACATGGCGCGCTGCCAGCAACTCTTCAGCCTCTGGGCGAAGCACAACGGAACGTCGGGCTACGCCAAGGTGCTGGACGCCGACATGGCGCTGGAGCAATGCCGCAAGGGGCAATACGCGGCCGGCGTCGGCACGCTGAAGAGCGCGCTGCAGCGGCAGCAGATTCCCGTGCCGGCAGCGCCGTCGGTGGCCGCGCAGTAAGAACGCCGGTCGTCGAATTTCGACAAGGAGGGCGCGGGGCGACTGTCCCGCGTTCTCTTTGGCGCGAGAGGTTGACGTTTACGTAAAGGTAAACTACCTACCCTGTGCTGGCGGACCAACCGTTGGCGGCCCACAGTCCCCATAAGAAGACTGACCATCGATCGTTGGAGGACGACGCTAGTGACCGCTCTGGCCGCGCATACCACGCCCGAACACGAGATGTTCCGCGACACCTGCCGGCGGTTCTTCGAAAAGGAAGTCATGCCCTTCCACCTGAAGTGGGAGGAGGACGGCGTCGTGCCGCGCGCGCTGTGGCGCAAGGCGGGCGAGCAGGGGCTGCTGGGCGTCACCATGCCCGAGGAGTACGGCGGCGCCGGTGCCGACTTTCTCTACAGCGCCATCCTGATCGAGGAGCAGGGCCGCGCCCTCGCCTCGGGTCCGGCCTTCTCGCTGCACAACGACATCGTGGTTCCCTACCTGCTTCATTACGGCTCCGAGGAGCAGAAGAAGAAGTGGATCCCCAAGGCCTGCGCCGGTGAGCTGGTGACGGCCATCGCCATGACCGAGCCGGGCACGGGCTCCGACCTGCAGTCGGTCAAGACCACCGCGGTGATGGACGGCAACCACTGGGTCATCAACGGCTCCAAGACTTTCATCTCGAACGGCCAGCTCGCCGACCTCGTCGTCGTGGTCGCCAAGACCGATCCCAAGCTTGGCGCGAAGGGCACGTCGCTGATCGCCGTCGAGACGACGACGGAAGGCTTCAAGCGCGGCCGCAATCTCGAGAAGATCGGCATGAAGGCGCAGGACACGTCGGAGCTGTTCTTCGACAATGTCCGCGTGCCGGCCGACAATCTGCTGGGTGGCCCCGGCATGGGCTTCGCGCAATTGATGCAGCAGCTGCCGCAGGAGCGGCTGGTCATCGCCATCCAGGCGATTGCCGCCATTGAGGCCGCGATGACGCACACCATCGCCTACGTGAAGGAGCGCAAGGCCTTCGGAAAAGCGATCGTCGATTTCCAGAACACGCGCTTCAAGCTCGCCGAACTCAAGACCAAGGCCCATGTCGCCCGAGTGTTCGTCGACGATTGCGTCGCGCGCCATCTCAAGGGCGAGCTCGATGTGGCGACGGCCGCCATGGCGAAGTACTGGACCACCGACCTGCAGTGCGAGGTCGTCGACCAGTGCCTGCAGTTCTTCGGCGGCTACGGCTACATGTGGGAGTACCCGATCGCGCGCCTCTACGCCGACGCGCGCGTGCAGAAGATCTACGGTGGCACCAACGAGATCATGAAAGAGCTGATCGGAAGAACATTGTAATTTGCCTCCCCCGTCATCGGGGGAGGTGTCGCCGTCT
>CAMDOT010000057.1 GCA_945903635.1 Rhizobium sp. Q54
GCAACAGCCCGCATGCCGTGCCCAGGTGGCGGAATTGGTAGACGCACTAGTTTCAGGTACTAGCGCTGAAAGGCGTGGAAGTTCGAGTCTTCTCCTGGGCACCATGCAGGGCTTGCGAGGCATCCGTTAAATGGCGATCAGCCTTCATCACGGCGATCTTCCCGCCGATCTGACGTTCGGGCCCGTCGTGGCCATCGACACCGAGACGATGGGTCTCAACCCCCATCGCGACCGGCTCTGCCTGGTCCAGCTCTCGGCCGGCGACGGCAATGCTCATCTGGTCCAGATGCCGCGCGGCCCGATCAAGGCGCCGCGACTGGCCGCCTTGATCGCCGACCCCAAGGTCCTAAAACTCTTCCACTTCGGCCGCTTCGACATCGCCGTCCTCGAGCACGCGCTCGGCGTGCGCTGTGAGCCGGTCTATTGCACCAAGATCGCCGCCAAGCTGGTGCGGACCTTCACCGACAAGTTCGGCCTAAAAGATCTCTGCAAGGAACTGCTGGCCGTCGACCTGTCCAAGCAGCAGCAAACCTCCGACTGGGGGGCGGAAAAGCTGAGCGACGAGCAGATGGCCTATGCGGCGTCCGATGTGCTGTATTTGCATGCGCTCAAGGCCAAGCTGGACGGGCTCCTGAAGCGGGAAGGGCGGACCGATCTGGCCCAGGCCGCCTTCCAGTTTCTACCCACCCGGGCCCGCCTGGATATCGCGGGTTGGCCCGAAATCGATATATTTGCACACTGAGATTACAGGCGGCGTGACTCTGGCACGACTATTGCACTAAAACTCCCAGTGAGGGTCAGTTGCCCTCAGGTCGGGGGTAACGATGCGTATGGGTCCGAGTCTCCTCTTGGCGTCCCGCCAGACGCTGGCGATGACACCGCAGCTTCAGCAGGCAATCAAGCTGCTGCAATTCTCGCACCTCGAACTTGCCGCTTTCATCCAACAGGAACTCGAAAAGAACCCTCTGCTGTCGGAGGGCGCCTCGGACGACGGCCCAATCGCCGAACCCGACGCCCCGGTCCTCGATGCGCCGGCCGATACCGCCGAGGCCCTGGCCGCCGCCGCGCCGGCGCTGGCCGAAGCCGACGACCGCTGGACGCGCGAGCATGCCGACCGTGGCGGCGATGCGACCGCCAGCACCGTCGGCCAGCGCGAGGGACTCCCCGATGCGCTCGACTTCGTCGCCGGCCGTCCGCGCTCTCTCGCGGTCTATGTTCTCGAACAGATCGACCTGCTGTTTGCCGGCGCGGCCGAGCGGCGGATCGCCCTGAAGCTCGCCGAAGGGCTCGATGAAGCGGGCTATTGCCGGCTGGACGTCGCCAGCGTCGCCGAGGCGACCGGCGCCAGCGCCTCCGCGGTCGAAACAGTCTGGGCGCGCCTGCGCCAGATCGAGCCGGCCGGATTGTTCGCCCGTTCGGTCGCCGAGTGCCTGGCGGCCCAACTGGCGGAGCGCGATCGTCTCGATCCGGCGATGAAGGCCCTGCTCGACAATCTCGACCTCGTGGCCGCCGGAGAACTCGGCCAGCTGCGCCGCCGTTGTGGCGTCGATGACGAGGACCTGCGCGACATGCTGTCGGAACTGCGCACGCTCGATCCGCGTCCCGGCCAGGCTTTCGACTTCGAACCGATCCAGCCGGTGGCCCCGGATCTTCAGTTGAGCGTCGCCAAGGATCCCGACACCGGCGAGGACGGCTGGTTCATCGAACTCAACACCGACGCGCTGCCCAAGGTTCTGGTCGATCGCAACTACCATGCGACACTGATGAAGGGCGCGCGCGCCAAGCCCGACCGCGCTTTCGTCGCCGAGCGTTTCCAGTCCGCCAATTGGCTGGTCAAGACCCTGGAGCAGCGCGCGACCACGATCCTGAAGGTGGCGCGCGAGATCGTCCGCCAGCAGGACGGCTTCTTCCGCCACGGCGTGAGTGCGCTGAAGCCGCTCGTCCTGCGCGACATCGCCATTGCCACCGAGCTGCACGAGAGCACGGTGAGCCGCGTCACTTCGAACAAGTACATCGCCACGCCACGCGGCATCTTCGAGCTGAAGTACTTCTTCACGTCTTCTCTCCCGGCGCGCACGCCGGGCGTGGTCGTCTCGTCCGAGTCGGTGCGCTCGCGCATCCGGCTTCTGGTCGGCGGCGAGAGTTCTCACCAGCCGCTCTCGGACGATCGCATCGTCGACCTGCTAAAAGGTGAAGGCGTCGAGATCGCCCGCCGAACCGTCGCCAAGTATCGCGAGGCCATGCGCATTCCGTCGTCAGCCGAACGTCGACGCCTTGGCCGGTTGGGCATGAGCCGAAACCTTCCTTCATCGATGCCGAGCGCTGCGCTCGCGGCGCAGGCGCTGGGCGGCCCGGCCGACTGAGGCGCCGGCAATGGCTGCCGCGAGGGGTGGCTTGACCGATCCCAAGGACGCGCCTATAGGGTCGCACCTCTCGCCGGGCGGATTCTGCATCCGCCCACTAACCCATTGGTGTAATTGTGGAAATCGCTGATTTGCTGACCGGCCCCGAGGCCGTTCTGGCCAGCGTGAAGACGTCCGGCAAGAAAGCCCTCCTGGCCGAATTGGCCAGTCGTGCGGCCGGTGTCTTTGCACTCGACGAGCGTCGGCTTTTCGACCGCCTGATCGAGCGCGAGGCCCTGGGGTCGACCGGCATCGGCGGCGGGATCGCCATCCCCCATGGACGCATGGCCACGATCGCGGCACCTCGCGGCCTGTTCGCCCGGCTCGCCCAACCGGTCGCCTTCGATGCGATCGACGAGCGGCCGGTCGATATCGTTTTTCTGCTGGTGGCCCCCGAGGGCGCCGGCGCCGACCATCTGAAAGCTCTGGCCCGCGTATCGCGCCTGCTGCGCGACCGCAGCCTCGTCGACAAGCTGCGGGCGACCGAGAGTGCCGAGGCGCTTTACGCCTTGCTGGTCGAGCCGGTCCAGGCCCAAAGCGCCGCCTGAACCGCCGCTGCTTTTCCCTCGAATCAGGTTTTCCCTAAAACCTAGTGAACCAGCGCGGGCTCGAGATCGTGCTGGCGGATCAATGCCTGTGCGATCTCGATCGAAGGTGCCGCGGCCATCGGTTTGCCGTCGGCCGAGAAGATGCCGATCGCATGGGCACCGTCGGGCAGGTTGATCGACTTGACGTAGGCGAGCTGTTCCGAGCCGAGGCTCAGAAACGCCTCGTCGGCTAGGCGGACGAATGTGGTCTGGCTGTTTTCCATGGCTACCTCCTTGGCAGCGTCAGCGCGAACCTGAACGGCGCGCGGTGATGTCGATGGCGTTGCTTGTTTCCGTGGCGCTCTCGCCCGAATCGATGCGAATGGTCCGGATGCGCGGCTCGGCGGCGGGGCGCACGAGATCGATCGACAGCAGCCCGTTGTCCAGTCGGGCGCTCATCACCTCGATGCCGTCGGCCAGCATGAAGGCGCGCTGAAACTGGCGCGCCGCGATGCCACGGTGAAGAAACACGCGATCGCCGTCGTCGGTCTGCTTGCCGCGGACGGTGAGCTGGCTCTCCACCAGTTCAATGGCGAGATCGTCGATCGTAAAGCCGGCGACCGCGAGGACGATACGGAGGCCGTTGTCGCCGATCCGCTCGATATTGTACGGCGGATAGCCCTCGGCGTTCTTTGCCAGGCGATCGAGCGTGCGCTCGAGCTGGTCGAAGCCCAGCAGCAGGGGCGAATTGAACATCGATACGCGACTCATAAAACCCCCCTCCGAGGAGCGAGTGGCCGGGAAGCCGATAAGGCCTTCCCTTGAGGGTAAATTTGGGGAGCCCCCGCCTCGGTTCAAGGGCCTGGTTCAGGGGCCTGTTTCAAAGACCCGGCTCAAGGGGTTCCCGGCTCAAGGGTCCAGGGGCCGGTTCCCGGGCATCGCCATGGCCCTCCGGCTCGGGTAAACTGGACAAAACCCCTCCACCGCCCCGTGGCCTGCCGCGTGGCCAAAGAACAGAAAAAGATGACGCTGGTCGCCTCAGAGACACGACGGCCCGGAGAGCCTTTGGTGGCCGGGACCCGGCCCATCCGTTCGGTGCCTGCCCGCCCCGCGGGATCGGTGGGCGGCGAAGGCCGCAGGTTCGGCCGCTGGTTCCTGGGCTCTGCCCTCTATTCGCTCACTCTGGGCTATGGCACGCCGCGCAGCTTCTTCGCCGTGGCGGCCGACAACTGGCCGGGCGATTCGGTGCTGGGCCAGCGGCTTCTGCTGACCGGTGAGTTTGCCGCCTGCGGCAGCGCCGGCACCGTCCTGCCCGATTCGGACGATCCGCCATGGCAGCGCGCCGCCGCCCAGCCGCTCTGGCTCGATGCGCTGAACGGCTTCGGTTGGCTGCGCGACCTGCGCGACAACGGCGATCCGCACGGCGCCATGCTGGCCGCCCGCCTGGTCGACGACTGGACCAATCGCGAATGGCGCTGGTCGCCGGTGACCTGGAAGCGCGGCGTGCTGGCCGCCCGCATTGTCGCCTGGATTCGCCACTACGAATGGATGGCGGCAGCGGCCGATTCAGGCTTCTCTGCCCGCTTCGTCTTCTCGCTTGCCCGCCAGCGCGCTCATCTCCGCCGCATCACGCGCCGCAGCATGATCGGCCACGAGGCGGTGGCGGTGTTCAAGGCGCTGATCTTCGCCGACCTCGCGTTCATTCGTGACGGCAAGCACTTCGAGAAGAGCCTCGAGTACACGCTCGCCCGGCTCGCCCGGTTCGTGAAACGCTACGTGCTTCACGACGGCATCGTGTCCGAGCGCGCGCCGCATCTGCAGCTCGCGGTGCTGCGCCACCTGATCGACGTGCGCGCCGCTCTCGCCTCGGCCGAGCGTCGGGCGCCGGCCGAACTGATCGCCGCCATCGATCGCATGGCGCCGATGCTGCGTTTCTTCCGCCACGGCGACGGTGGCCTGTCGCTCTTCAACGGGACGTGGGAAGGCGACCGCCGCCTGATCGACCTCGTGTTGGCGCGTGCGGGCTCAAGCGAGGCAGCGCCCGCGATGGCGCTGGCAAGCGGCTTCCAGCGGCTCGCCGCCGGCACGTCGCTGGTGATCGCCGACGCCGGCAGCCCGCCGGGCCGCGGCATGGGCGATACCGTCCATGCCGGCACGCTTTCCTTCGAGATGAGCGCCGCGCACGAGCGACTGGTCGTCAACTGCGGCACCTATCCCGGCGCGCCGCGCGACTGGCAGCACTTCATGCGTTATACGGCCGCGCATTCGACGGCCGTGGTCGATGACGTGAACTCGACCGAGATCACCAACCACGGCGCGCTCGAATATCGCGCCGGCAACGTGTTGATCGACCGCGCCGACGATGCCGGCGCCCAGTGGCTCGACATGTGCCACGATGGTTACCGCTCGCTTTACGGCATCATCCACCGCCGCCGCCTCTGGCTATCGCCTGACGGTGGCGATCTGCGCGGTGAGGATTCGTTCCTGGGCTACGACGGCCGGCCGATCACCGTGCCGGACCAGCGCTATATCGTGCGCTTCCATCTGCATCCGACCGTGAAGGCCACCCTGGCGCAGAGCGGACAGGCGGTGCTGATGCGTCTGCCGAGCGGCCGCGGCTGGCGGCTGCGCGCCACCGGCGCCGGTATCGGCCTCGCCGAAAGCATCTATCTCGGCGAGGAAGGCCGCGTGCGCCGCACCGAGCAGATCGTGCTCGTCGGCCAGGTTCCGATGGAGGGCTGCACCGTGAAGTGGGCGCTGACGCGGATGGAAGGGTAAGACTCAAAGGACTCATGCTCATATGGACCGCGGGCCTCCCGGCCCGCTCATGATCATGATGCGGGCCGGGAGGCTCGCGGTCCGCATGATCAAGGCTTCAGGAAACCCACGGTCCTATAAACCTCGCCGAGGATCGGTCCGGCCAGCGCGCGGGCGCGTTCGGCGCCGCCGCGCAGCACGCCGTCGACATGTCCCGGGTCCTTCATCAGCCGCTGCATTTCGGCACCGATCGGGCCCAGCTTGGCAACGGCGAGTTCCGTCAGCGCCGACTTGAACTCGGAGAACTGCTTGCCCGCGAACTGGGCGACGACGGCGTCCTTCTCCTGGTCGGCAAGGGCTGCATAGATGCCCAGCAGATTGTCGGCGTCGGGCCGCTTCTCGGCATCTTCCAGCGTGTCGGGCATCGGCAGGGGATCGGTCTTGGCGCGGCGGATCTTCTGGGCGATGGCTTCGGCATCGTCGGTGAGGTTGATGCGTGAGTAATCCGACGGGTCCGACTTGCTCATCTTCTTGGTGCCGTCGCGCAGGCTCATGACGCGCGTCGCCGCGCCAAAGATCAGCGGCTCGGTGATCGGGAAGAAGTCGGGCTGGGCGAAATCGTTGTTGAACTTGATGGCGATGTCGCGTGTCAGCTCGAGATGCTGCTTCTGGTCCTCGCCGACCGGCACGTGCGTGGCCTTGTAGATCAGGATGTCGGCGGCCATCAGCGCCGGGTAGGCGAACAGGCCCAGCGACACGTTCTCGCGGTCCTTGCCGGCCTTCTCCTTGAACTGCGTCATGCGGCTCATCCAGCCCATGCGGGCCACGCAATTGAAGATCCAGGCGAGCTGCGCGTGCTCGGGCACCATCGACTGGTTGAAGATGATCTGCCTGGAGCCGTCGACGCCGGCCGCCAGGAAGGCCGAGGCGATCTCGCGCGTCTGGGCCGCGAGCATCTTGGGGTCCTGCGGCACGGTGATCGCGTGCTGGTCGACCACGCAGTAGAGGCACTCATAGTCGTTCTGCAGGCGCGCGAAGTTGCGGATCGCGCCCAGGTAGTTGCCGAGGTGGAGATTGCCGGTGGGCTGCACCCCCGAAAGGATCCGGCCCTTCAGGCCGCGGGCGGCGTAGGGGGCGAGGTGCGGGTTGGGCGCGTCTGTGCCGGGATTCGGACTCGTGGTTGCGTCAGGCATGGGATGTGGACTCCGCTCGAGGTGGAAGGCACGGGGTTTGGACCTCCGCGCACCCTGCCGGTGGAGGGCGAGGGTGGGGCGGTATCGCCCAGACGGCCTCGGCAATCAAGGTGGCGTTGACGTGGCCGGCTGGGACTGATCCCCTCCGCCTTGCACGCATCTTGCAGGATAGTGGGAGCGTCAGGGACGGCAACGACACTCTGGATGGAGGCATCCGATGGACGAACGTGGCTTGCGTGGTCTGATCGACCAGGTGAAGGCGGGTGGCATGTCACGCCGCGCCTTCGTGAAACGCGTGACTGCCGTGGGACTTACGGCGCCGTTGGCGAACCAGCTTCTCGCCCTGTCGGGCGTGGCCATGGCCCAATCGGCGCCCACCTACAAGCCGACCAAGCGGGGCGGTGGCGGCGTGCTGAAGGTTCTGTGGTGGCAGGGCCCGACGCTGCTCAATCCGCATTTCGCGGTCGGCACCAAGGACCAGGACGGCTCGCGCCTGTTCTACGAACCGCTGGCCGGCTGGGATCGCGATGGCAACCTCCGGCCGATACTGGCGGAGACGATTCCGGGCCGCGAGGACGGCACCCTGGCCGCCGACGGCAAATCGGTGACCTGGAAGCTGAAGAAGGGCGTGACCTGGCACGACGGCAAGCCGTTCACCGCCGACGACGTTGTCTTCACCTGGCAATACGCCGGGGATCCGGCGACGGCCGCGGTCACCAGCGGCTCCTACAAGGACGTCGTGGTCGAGAAGGTCGACTCCCACACGGTCGTCGTGAAGTACAAACAGCCCACGCCCTTCTGGGCCGACACCTTCGTCACTTCGACCGGCTGCATCATTCCCAAGCACCTGTTCGCCGACTACATCGGCGGCAAGTCGCGCGATGCGCCGGCCAATCTCAAGCCGGTCGGCACCGGGCCGTACATGTTCAAGGACTTCAAGCCCGGCGACATGGTCTCGGGCGTCATCAATCCGAACTATCACCAGCCGAACCGGCCGCATTTCGACGCCATCGAGATGAAGGGTGGTGGCGATGCGGTGTCGGCGGCGCGCGCCGTGCTGCAGACCGGCGAATACGACTTCGGCTGGAACATGCAGGTCGAGGACGAGATTCTTCTGCGACTGGAAAAGGGCGGCAAGGGCCGTGTCATCTTCAGCAAGGGCGGCGGCATCGAGCACATCCAGCTCAACACCACCGATCCCTGGACCGAGGTCGATGGCGAGCGCTCCAGCCTAAAAACCAAGCACCCGATCCTGTCGGATCCGGCAGTGCGTCAGGCGCTCGCCCTGCTGGTCGACAAGGACTCGGTCGAGAAGCACATCTACGGCCGCGCTGGAGTCGCGACGGCCAACTTCATCAACAATCCGGAGCGCTTCCGGTCCAAGACGACGACGTACGAGTTCAATGTCGACAAGGCCAACGCCCTCCTCGACAAGGGTGGCTGGGTCAGGGGCGCCGACGGCATCCGGGCCAAGGACGGCAAGAGGCTGAAACTCGTCTACCAGACGTCGATCAACCAGCCGCGCCAGAAGAACCAGGCGATCGTCAAGCAGGCCGCCCAGAAAGCCGGCATCGACATGGAGCTGAAGTCGGTGACGGCTTCGGTGTTCTTCTCCTCCGACGTCGCCAATCCCGACACCTACACCAAGTTCTACTGCGACCTGCAGATGTACAACAACAGTGGTCAGCCCGATCCCGAAATGTTCCTGCGCCAGTTCTGTTCGTGGGAAGCCTCCACCAAGGAGAACAAATGGCAGGGCCGCAACATCACGCGCTTTCAGAGCAAGGAGTATGACGACACCCATAAAGCAGCCCAGGTCGAGCTCGATCCCATCAAGCGCGCCGCCATGCTCATCAAGCTGAACGAGCTGGCCGTGAACAACCACGCCGTGATCCCCATCGTGGCCCGACTTGGCGTCGCGGCCGTGAACAACAAACTCGTCGTGGAGCTCACCGGCTGGGACAACAACACCTGGGATCTCGCGAACTGGTACCGCGAGGGCTGAGGATCAGGCCTTCGGTGCCGGACTCTCCTGATCCCGGTCGGGATGGTGGAACAGGAGCACGACCAGCACCGATGAGAGCGCGAGCGCCGTCATCAGCAGGAAGCCGTCGGCGAACGAGCCGCGGATGTTCAGCACCCATCCGGTGATGGCGGGCGCGAGGAAGCCCGCGATGGCGAAGGCGAAATCCATGATGCCGAGCGCCGTTGCCGCCCGGTGCGGCACGATGTCGACGTTCACCGCATAGTAGGCCGCGTTGGCGCCCATCGAGGCCGCGACCGCCACCGTGATCCCCGCGATCGCCACGGTGAGATTGTCGGTGAGTGCCACCGGAATGACCGCCAGCGCCGCCACGAGCTGGCTGCCGGCAATGAGATAGGAGCGGGCGACGCGCAGGCGGCCGGTGGTCTTCAGCAGGTAATCCGACCAGCGCCCGAACAGCCACAGCAGGACCGCGGCCGAAAGCCAGGGCAGCACCGTGAACAGGCCCACGGTCTGCAGGTTGAGCCCGTACTGGCGCTCCAGATAGCTCGGCAGCCATGTCATGAAGAAGAACAGGAAGTAGCCGAAGACGAAGAAGGCCCAGTAGTTGGCGAGCAGGGTCCGGTTGGTGAGGAGCGTCCGCAGCACACCGGGCTCGGGCCAGGATTTTAAGGCGGCATGCGGTGCGGTCGGGGCCGACGGATCGCTGCTGCGGATATGGGTGAGTTCCGCGGCATTGACGAAGCGCGACTCGGCCGGATCGTCGCGGAACAGGAAATACCACAGCGGCACCCAGGCAGCCGACAGGACGAACAGGGCGGCGAAAGTGTAGCGCCAGTCGAGCCAGCCCAGAAGTTGCGTGACGATCGGACCGCCGACTGCAAGCGCCAGCGGCACGGCGAACAGCGCGTTGCCCAGCGCGGTCGCCCGTTCGTGCGGCGACAGCCAGTTGCTGACGGCGCCGGTGAGCGCCGGGAAGTTGGGGCCTTCCGAGACGCCCAGCAGCACGCGCGCCGCGTAGAGGACCGCGAAGCCGCTCGCCAGCGCCGTTGCCCCGATCGACAGGCTCCACAGGACGGCAGCGACGGTGAGGACGATACGGGCGCCATAGCGGTCCACCGCGAACCCGCCGAACAGGGTGGTGAGCGCGTAGCCCAGGCCAAAGGCGCCCAGGATGGTGCCGGTGTCGGCAGGCGAGAGGCCGAGATCGCGCTGCATCGCGGGGATGGCGTAGGAAATGGCCGCGCGGTCGATATAGTTCACGCCGGTGATCGCAAACAGCAGGAAGACGATGAACCACCGGTAGCGCGTGCGTGTCATCTGTTTCCCCGCCTTGTCCCTCGCCATGGCGCGTGCGAAGGAATGGTGCAATCTCGTAAGGGTTTTAGATCATGTCCGACAACCCGCCGATAGAATTCGCCTTCCCCGACCTCAGGCGCTGGGAGACGGGCGGCGCCGCGCCCTATGTCCATGTGCTGGAAAGCGGCAAGCCGGGGCCGACGGTGATGGTGGCGGCCCTCACCCACGGCAACGAGGTCTCGGGCGCGATCGTGGTCGATGCGCTGCTCGCATCAGGACTGAAGCCGCGCCAGGGCACGCTCATCTTCTCGTTCAACAACATCGAGGCCTATCACAGCTTCGACGCCAAGAACCCCTTCAAGTCGCGCATGATCGACGAGGATTTCAACCGCACCTGGGGCCGGCTCGACCAGCCGGCGACCACGCTGGAAACCCGGCGGGCGCAGGTGATCAAGCCCTTCGTCGAGCGCGCCGACTTCCTGCTCGACCTTCATTCCATGCATGACGACTGCGTGCCGCTGATGCTGTGCGGGCCGCTCGATCGCGGCGTGGCGCTGGCGCAGAAGCTTGGCGCGCCGGTCGACGTCGTGCGTGATCGCGGCCACGCCGCCGGCATGCGCATGCGCGACTACGGCGGGTTCGGCGATCCCAACGGTTCCAGCACCGCCCTGCTGATCGAGACCGGCCAGCACTGGCGCGCTTCGTCGGTCACCGTGGCCAAGGACGTGACGGCACGCTTCCTCATCGAGACGGGGATCGTGGAGGAAGCCGACCTGCCGGCGGGCTGGAAGCAGCCGACGTCGCCGCCGCAGCGCGTGGTCCAGGTCACCCACGCCGTCGCCACCAAGCGCGGCAACTTCGTCACGGCACGCCGCTTCGAGGGTCAGGAAGTGATTGCCAAGGCCGGCACCGTGCTGGGCCACGACGACGGCGAGGCGGTAACGACGCCCTACGACAACTGCGTGCTGGTGATGCCGTCGATCAACCGGCCGCTCCGGGCCGGCGTCACGGTTGTTCGCCTGGGTCGGCTGATTTGAGACCAGGTTGGCGGCGCAGCACGTAGCTCAGCTCCGACGGCCTGATGACGCCCAGTAGCGCGCCCAGCGCTGCATAGGCCCCACCACCCAGCGCACAGACGCCTACCAGGGCGGCAATGCCCGCAAGATTGCCGTGCGCCAGCAGCGGCGTGAGCCAGACGAGCGCGCCCCACAGCGCGGCGCCCATGCCCAGCGTGGCCATCATCATGCGCAAGCTCCGGGACGAGAGCCGGCCATCGGGCGACCAGTGCCCGCGCCGCAGCAGGACGGCGGCCAGAAGGGCCGCGTTCAGCCAGCCCGAGAGCGAGGAGGCCAGCGCAATGCCGAACTGGGCGAGCGTCGTGCCGTAGAGGAAGGCGATATTCAGGACGACGTTGGTCACGATGGCCACGATCGCGATATAGAGCGGCGTCCGCGTGTCCTCGCGGGCGAAGAAGCCCGGCGTCAGCGCCTTGACCACGACGAAGGCCGGCAGGCCGATCGCAAAGGCTGCAAGGGCTGCCGACGTGCGCGTCGTGTCCTCGGCGGTGAAGCGGCCATGCTCGAACAGGATGCGGATGATGGGTTCGGCCAGTTGCCACAGGGCGAGGGCCGCCGGCAGGCTGAACAGCAAGCCGTACTCGATGGCGCGGTTCTGGTTGGCCATCGCCGAGGCCGTGCGGCCGGCGCGCAGTTCGCGGGCAAGCAGCGGCAGCAGCGCGGTGCCGATGGCGATGCCGACCACGCCCAGCGGCAGCTGCGCGATGCGGTCGGCGTAATAAAGCGCCGAGATCGTGCCGACCGGCAGCAGCGAGGCCCAGACCACGTCGAGCATGGTGCTGATCTGCTGCACGCCGCCGCCTATCGCGACGGGCGTGGCGAGCTTGACCAGCCGCGCCACGCGCCTCGTCCAGCGCGGCCGCACCAGTCTCATGCCGACGCCGTCGCGCGTGCAGGCTACCAGCAGCCACAGCCATTGCAGGACGCCCGCGATGGCGACGCCAAGGGCTGCGGCATGGCCGCTGCCGGGCAGGAAGGGCGTCAGGCCAAGCACGGCGCCGATCAGGGTGAGGTTGAGAAGAATGGGCGTCGCCGCGACATGGGCGAAGCGGTCGATGCTGTTCAGCACGCCGCCGTAGAGCGACGCGAGCGAGATGAACAGCAGGTAGGGAAAGGTGATGCGGCCGAACTCGACGGCCAGCGCGAAGGTCGGTGCATCGTCGCGCATGCCGGGCGCCAGCACCGCCATCACCCAGGGCATGGCCAGGATCAGCAGCACAGTGAAGGGCACCAGCACCAGCAGCAGCGCCGCCTGCGCCTGGCGGGCGAAGGCGATCGCCTCGTCGCGTCCGCGCTCTTGGAGTTCGCGGGCGAACAGCGGCACGAAGGCCGCGGAAAACGCGCCCTCGGCGAACAGGCGGCGGAAGAAGTTCGGCAGCTTGAAGGCCACAATGAAGGCATCGGCCACCGCGCCGGATCCGAGGACGGCCGACAGCACGATGTCGCGCGCAAAGCCCACGAGTCGGCTCAGCAGCGTAAAACTGCCGACCGTGGCGATGGCGTGCGCGAGGCTCATATGACCCTTTCCATCGCCATAATTCTGTCACGGCCCGCGGGCATATTCTCTCTCGGTGGTGGCCGGCGATGTGATGGCCGGTTTAAACCGCCACCACGGCCGGTCCTCAAAAGGGGCCGGTTTTTTATTGGGCGTGTTTTTATTGGGCATGCGCCAGCTTCAGGAGCGTCTCGCGATCCTGGGCAACCAGCCTCTTGTAGTCGCCGACGATCTTCTCGAGTTCGTCGGCCGGCAGCACGCTCTCCAGATCCGAAAATCCCTGCGGCGCCCGCTGCTCGACGATGTCGAGCATGACGTCGATGCCCTTGCGCCGGTTGCTGTCGACGATGCGCGCGGTCGGCGGCAGGCGGCGCTCCTCGTAGCGCCTTAGCGCGATCTCGGGATCGCTGGCGGCCAAAAGCTCCTGGGTGATGGCCTCGCCGTCGAGGATCGCCTGCGAGGCGCCGTTCGAGCCGATCGGGTACATCGGATGGGCGGCGTCGCCCAGCAGCGTCACGCGGCCGTGGCTCCAGCGCGGCAGCGGATCGCGGTCGATCATCGGGAATTCGAGGATCGTGTGGGCGGTGCGAATGACCTCGGGCACGTCGAGCCAGCCGAAGTTCCAGCCCTCGAAGCGCGGCAGGAAGTCGGCGAGGTTGCCGGGTTTGTTCCAGTCCTCGCGCGAGGGGAGCGCACCGTCGCTCACATGCAGGTCGCAGATCCAGTTGATCAGCGCCTCGCCGCGCTCGGCATGGGCGCGGCTGATCGGGTAGCAGACGAACTTCTGGGTGTGATGTCCCGCCTGCACCATGGTGGCGCCGTCCAGGAACGGCTTGCCCACGGTGACGCCGCGCCACATCAGGATGCCCTGCCACTTGGGCGGGCCTTCGTCGGGATAGAACTGGGCCCGCACGGCGGAGTGGATGCCGTCGGCGCCGATCAGGATGTCGGCCTCCGCGTTCTCGACAGGCATGCCGTCGCGATCGACGAAATGCGCGGTGACCTTTCCATGATGCTGCGCAAAGCGCGCGATGCGGCGGCCGAAGCTGATCCTGTCCGCGCCCAGCATCTCAACGGCGGCACGAAACAGGATCATCTGCAGCTCGCCGCGATGGATCGAGAACTGCGGCCACGGCAGGCCGGCGTGGCGGCCGCGCGGGTCGGCCCAGATCTTCTGGCCATGGCGGTTGGCATAGCGCAGCTCGCGCGTCTCGATGGCGGTGGCGGCCAGCGCCGGCTCGAGGCCGAGACCGCAGAGGATGCGGACGGCGCCGGCCTGGATGTTGATGCCGACGCCCAGAGGCTTCAGTTCGCCCACCGCCTCGAACACTCTTACGTCGAAGCCGGCGCGATGGAGGCACATCGCCGCGACGAGCCCGCCGATGCCGGCGCCGGCGATGACGATCTTCATGCGATGTTACGCGTCGCGGCTGAGGCCACGAGACTGCAGCGCGGCCTGGTAGGTGGCCCAGCGGTCGGTCTGGGTGTCGGCGAGTTCGCGCAGGTAGGCCCAGCTGAAAATCCCGGAATCGTGGCGGTCGTCGAACACGATGCGGATCGCGTAGTGGCCGACCGGCTCGACCTCGGCGATCTTCACGTGACGCCGGCCCGCGACGATCTTCTTCTGGCTGGGTCCATGGCCCTGGACCTCGGCCGACGGGCTCTCGACGCGCAGGTACTCGGCAGGCAGCGAGCAGCGGAAACCGTCGGAGAAATCGATTTCGAGCCGGCCCTCTTCCTTGAAGACTCGCAGCTCGGCCGGCCACGGCGCCGACGCCCCCTCGTAGCTGCCTTCGTCGGGCACGGCCTTGATGAAGTTGTCGCTCACGTCACGCCCCTCACGGCACGTCCCGCAACTGGCGCGCTTCGCTCACCAGCATGATCGGGATGCCGTCGCGGATCGGATAGGCGAGGCCGGCCTTGCGGCTGATCAGCTCGCCGGCCGCTGCGTCGTATTCCAGCGGGCCGTGCGTTGCCGGACAGACCAGGATTTCCAGCAGCTTGGGGTCGACTCCGGCGCGGCGGGGGGCGGCAGGTTCATCGGTCATGTGTGGACCATATCATGGACTAGTTGGTCTTGCTGGGCGGGGTCTCGGACGGCGGGCCGAAGGCGTTCATCTCCAGGAAGGCCGTCAGCAGCTTGGCGCGGGCGGTGGCGTCGGCGGCCTCCAGCAGCGCCTGCTTCTCGGACGGCCCGAACGGCAGCACCATCGACAGCGAGGCGACCAGGTTGGCGTCGGCCGCCTGCTTCACCGCGTCCCAGTCGGTCGACAGGTTGCGGCTGCGGAAGAAGGCGGCGAGCCCCGCCATCAGGCGTTCGCGGTCGAGGTCGACGGCTTCGTCGGCATGGTCGAGATCGGCCCGGAAGGGCGAGAACACGGTCGAGACGCGGCGGTATCCGCCCTGGGCGAGGTCGAGCTCGCGCACGATCTCGAAGCGGCAGACGCCGCTCAAGGCCAGCAGCAGGCGGCCGTCCTCGGTCTCGTTGAAGCTCACGATGCGGCCGGCGCAGCCGACCTTGTGGACCTTCGGCCGGCCGTCGTCGGTCGGCAGTCCGTCGCCGGCATAGCCGCCGGGCTGCAGCGGCTGCACCATGCCGATCATGCGGTGGCCGGCCAGGGCATCGAACACCATGGCGAGATAGCGCGGCTCGAAGACGTTGAGCGGCAGCTTGCCGCCCGGCAGCAGCAGCACGCCCGACAGCGGAAAGATCGGCAGCGTGTCGGGCAGCTGCTCGAAGCCGGGTTCGAAGGGATTGCGGGCAGGGCTCTGGTCGCTCATGGCCTCACTCCGGGCCTCATCCCGGGCCTCGTCGCAGGCCCCATCAGAGTACGCGTCTCAGGAAAAGAGAATCGTCGACAGCCGCTTGCGGCCGTCGACCGACAGCGGATCGCCGAAGCCCAGCGCCTCGAAGAACTTCAGCAGCTGCGCGCGGGCGGCCGCCTCGTTCCAGTTGCGGTCGGCCTTGATCATGGCCAGCAGCTCGTCGATCGCCTCCTGCTTCCGGTCGCCGGCCCAGTAGGCCATCGCGAGGTCGAGCCTGGACTGGAAATCCTTGGGATCGGCGGCCGCCTTGGCCTTCAGCTCGTCGACCGGGCCCGCTTCCTTGGCTTTCTCGGCGAGATCGAGGGCCGCCTTCACGGCCACCACCTCGGCATGATTCTGCTCCTTGGCCGGAACCTGGCCCAGCAACGTGGTCGCCTGCTCGTAGTCGCCGGCGCTCATGTGGTAGCGCGCGAGGGCCGCCAGCGCCGGCACGTTCTCCGGATCGACGCCCAGGATCTCGCTGTAAATCTGCGCCGCGGTGTCCATGTCGTTCTCTGCCACCGCCGTCTTGGCATGCTCGAGCAGCTCGGCGACCTCGTTGGCGGGGCCGCCCGCGGCACCGCCGGACGCCTGGATCAGCTTGTCGACGAAGGCTTTTACCTGGCTCTCGGGCACGGCGCCCATGAAGCCGTCGACCGGCCGGCCGCCGAAGAAGGCATAGACCGCCGGGATCGACTGGATGCGCAGCTGCTGGGCCAGCATCTGGTTCTTGTCGATGTCGATCTTGACCAGCTTGACCGCGCCCTTGGCCTCCTTGACGACCTTTTCGATCATCGGCTGCAGCGTCTTGCACGGCCCGCACCACGGCGCCCAGAAATCGACGATGACCGGGACGGTGCGCGACGCCTCGATCACGTCCTTGGCGAACTTGGTCTGGTCGCTGTCCTTGATCAGGTCGGCGGGGACAGGCTGCTGCGCGGCGCCCGCGATCATCGTTTCCATGAGTCCTCGGAGGGGGAAATTTCGGTTCGTTCGCAATGTGGCCCCGGGTCTGCGGTGACGCAAGGGGACGGGACGCGAGGTCCCTCGACCCCCTCCGCTGCCTCCACGACCTCAGGAGGTGCGATGTCCGCCGGAACGGCGGCCAAGTCTTTGATCTCAGCGGGCGATTCGGGCTCGACCGGTGCCGCCGGATGCGCGGCAGGAGCAGGCATTTCCGGAGCAGGCGTCGCCGCGCGCCGCGCCTCGATCTCCATCTCCTTCAGCCGGATCTCGTGCGCCCGCTGCAACAGGCGCTCCTCGCGCGCCTCGGCCCGGGCGCGCTGGGCGTCCTCCAGCTTCAGCAGGAACATCAGCGCGCGGTCGTCATGGATCACCTGCTCGCCGATCTGCTTACCCTTGAAGAAATACGGCCGCGATTTCGGCTCGCCGGCGCGTAGTTTCAGGTCATCGGCCTTCTCCCGAAAACGCTCGACCAGGATCGCGTCGCAGCGCGCCCGGAAGGCCGGGAACTTGGCGCGCCACCGCCGCACCGTGCTCTCGTCGACGCCGATACGGGCGGCGGCCTCGCGATAGCTGCCGCAGCGCTTGAATTGATTGAGGAAACGCACCCGCTGCCGCCAGCCGCGCTGCGGCGACCTCGCCCGGTTGGGCGACGGCGGATCGAGCAGCGCCCGTTCGATCGACTTCGGCGCGGCCTCGATGCGCGCCGCACTCTGCCGCGCCTCCTCGGCCTCGCGCGCCTCGCGGGTCTCCTCGCGGGCTTTCGCCTCGATCTCTGCCAGGGTCATGCCGCGCATGTTGGCGGGCGGCGTGAAATTGCTGCCGTAGAGCTTCATGTAATAGGCCGCGTCGGACCAGCTGAGGCCCTGAGTCTGCCGGGCTTCGGGTACCCCGAACGGCCGGTTCTGATCGTAAAGGGACATCTCTTTCCTCCTATTCTGAGGCCTTTTTAGGCCCGAAACATCTTTCGGCAGGATATATAGAGAGGGATCGTACTATCGTCAAGAGGAACAACGAGGGCCTCACAAAGACGACAGTCCAGTAACGCGATCGTGGGCCGCCGGCGGCGAGACCGGCCCTGACAGCGACCCCGACCCGCCTATTCTGAAAAGGTGATCGCTCTCGTCACCCGTATCGTTGCGACCCTGGCGCTTCTGGCAGCGGGATTCTGGGTCGCCCTTCCCGTCGTTGTCATCGCTTCGACGGCGCCCGCGCATGCCGAGCGCGCGCCCTGCCCGTGCTGTGAAGGACAGGCGGCACTCGGTGGCGTCATCGTATGCGTCAGCTGCCAGGTTGGCGTTCCTGCGGAGAGCGTGCTGCCGACGAGGCAAGCGATCGCCACAGCCGCCTGGTTGGAAGGTGCGGCCACGCTGGCGCCCGGCATCGATCCGGCGCCCGCCGAACCCCCTCCGCGTTGAACAGTCTCCGTCGTTCAATCCATCTCAATCAACGGAGAACAACCATGTTGCGTACGATTCTCTCCACCCTCGTCCTGCTGTTCGCCTTCGGAGCAGCCGCCCATGCGGCAGAATGCTGCGATGGCGGGGCTTGCTGCGAAGAAGCGAGCCCCTGCTGCGACGAATAGGGAATAACGACGACCGGCGCCCGCCCCTCACGGGGCGGGCGTTTTCGTGTCGGCTCCCGTCGTGAACAGATCGGGGAGCGAACGCTTTTGGCGGTGAAGGCGGCGTTAAGCAGGCGGGCCGCAGGTGGGCCTTGAGACACGAACGGGAATCATTCCCGCGCAGCCTTCTTCTTCAGCCGCCGCCGCGCCCGGGTGGCCTTGCTTGGCCGGATGGGCTTGCTTGCGGGGGTGGCGACCTTGGTCGGAGAGGGGACAACCGGCTCGCGATACACGATCGTGTACCCGGGCTTGGCGCCGGAGCGGAGCTCGCTGGCCTCCGGTGTGGCGGGGGCAGCTTCGTTGCGAATGACCGCCGTGCCGTTGTCGTCTGCGACGGCGGTCCCAAGAACTGTGTCATCGAAGGGAGACTGCAGGACCAGATGTGACCCCGGCTCCAGCCCGGTGTGAACTGCCGAGATCCAGGCGTCTTTGGACCTTGCGATAATCGTGGTCGTGACGGGCCGCTTCTTGCGCCCGGGGAGCCACCGAAAAACCATGCTCTTGATCTTCTCCTTAGACGGCGAAACTAGAGCCTTGCAGTGTGATACCGGGCCATGATGGCTTCTTCGAGGAGCCGGCTGTCATGGCGTCCCTTTGGTTTTGAGGAAGGCGGCGACCGCCGCGCGGCTTTCTTCTTCGTTGTCCTCGAAGTCGAAATCAAGCGTGATCGGCCCGGCGCCATGTGAGAGGGATTCCTTCACGCCGATAAAGCCGGGGCCCAATGTGTCCGGTGTCGCAGCTTTTTGAAGCGCGCGCGACAGCGCGAGGCGTCGAATGAGATCGTGCTCTCGGTCCTCTTCGTCGCCGTCGCCTGGCTTCAGGAAATGCGTTATCCGAACGGTCATCTTATGGGCGCCCTTCAGCTGGCGACAACCGACGGATATAGCCGTTGGTGTTCCAGGTCACGTTGTGACCGAAGTAGTCGCAGTAGTGCCGGTCGATCTCGTAATCCGTCCGGCCGTCCAGAAATTCGGCAATGGCGCGATTGGGACCACCGTCATAGTTGCCTTCATTTCCGAACGAGTCGCAGATGCCGTCCTCGATGCAGATGTACTCGCCGCTTCTCAGATGCCGGTCCATGAAGCGCATGACGCCAATCGTCGTCAGATAGTGGTGGTCGGCGTCCTCGATCACCAGCAGGGGGCGCGGCAGGGAGGCCATGAACTCATCCGACAGCGTGGCCCCCAAGTCGCGGCCGTCGCCCTGCAGGAACCTGATGCGCGGGTGGTCTACCTCGGCGCGCTGGTTGATATCGACGCTGACGATGCGCGTGTTTATGCCGAAGGTGGCACACGTGTCCCACAACCACAGCGCCGAGCCGCCCATCTTGCTGCCGACCTCAAGGATGGTGGCGGGCCTCTCTTTCCAGAGCAGCATCGGATAGAGGGCAAGGTCGAACGGGTTCTTGTTACAGAGTACGCCGCGCCACGTATAGCGCATGGTCGCGCGCTGGATGGTTCGCAGGTTCGGGCGCGGTATGGCACAGATGGGGGAGGGAAGTGACGACATTATCTTCGGGTCCAATCCGATAGGTCGGGAAAGGCTACTTGGTAGCGTTTGCCATTGCTGCGCGGGTCGCTTCCGTCCGAAGTGGAAAAGTGCACGAAGCGGGCGGCATGATAGAAGCTGCCCGGCCGTTCTTTTACCATTGCCGGGTCCGAGACAATCCATTGCAAAAGCGTTCCGTCCTCATAGACGAGTGCTTTCGATCGGAACGGCAGCCGGTCGACTGATGGAAGATGCTTGGCGACGTGGAGCGGAGCGGCCCAACGGCCATCCAGGGGCCGAAACTCCTCCAGGGTGAAGCGTTCCATCGGCGGCAGCATGATTGCGCCGCCCTGCATTTCCTGAGGCTCTATCGCGCGGAATCTAAACTTCCGCTTCTGCCCGTCATGCACGTCGAGATAGAGGCCTTGTGTGGGGACGCGATCGACCGTGGATTCCGGTAGTCTTATAGCCGCCAGCGAATGTGTCAGTTTGCACCGGGTGCCGTTCCACGGATGCCCCTCGCCCGGATAGAGCGGGAACACCCGGCGAACCTCTTCCATGGGTTCGATGAGCATGGCGCGGCTTTCTCGCAGCTCGAACTCATTCGCGCCAAAGAAGTCGAATTTCAGGGTTGGCGAGAGTTGATAGAATCCATGATCGATCCAGTTGTTCATCGGCGCGTCGCAGATGACGGTGCCGCCGACCTTCACCATCGCCGCCACGCACCTGAGGGCGTTCGCGATGTCGAACACATGCTCCAACGTTCCGCCGGACAGTACGGCATCGTATTGACCGGCAAGCTCGGCCGGCAGTGGCTTGTTGAGATCGTGAATGTGTGAAGCACCCTGGTAGGGTGACACGTCCATCGTGTGGACTTCGTCGAATCCGAGACCCTTGTAGAAATCTTCCGGCGTCGGAGCGTTGTCCCAAAGCAGAGACGGCCGCCCCAGGATCATCAGCCTGCCGCGCCGCGCGGCGCTGGGAATCTCCAAGCCTTGTTCATAGTTGGCGCGCTGGTTTTCTCGGATGGCCATGGCCCATAAAAGCACGAGGCCGGGCGCGCTTCATCCCCTATCGGCGGCTCGTGGCCAGTCGCGACGACGACCGATCGCCGTGACGCCATGATGGCGGAGCGACGGCACTCTCGAACGACTGTGCCCACTTGCGATCTCGTGCAATGCGCTGCAATCTTTTCGCAGCCGTGGAAAATCGAGGCCGTCCATGACTGCCAAGACTATCGTCCCTGATATTCCAGATCGATTTTGGAAGATTCCCTACGACACCGCCCATGACCGCGATTCGCCTACCCTGATGGGCATTGAAACCGGCGCGAATTGCCAGAACTTCGCCTACGAACTACTGCGGCACTTCGGACGACACGTACCCGGTCTGCGATCAAGCAATTTGTGGGACGATACGGAGTACACGATCGTGGCCGACAACTATGAGCCGCTTGATCTCCTGCTCTTCAATCGAACCCGTAATGCCTGGGGGGCGCATGTTGCGGTCTACGTCGGCGACGATCGGGCGATCCATCTATGTCGTCGGGTCGGCTTCGCCGCCGTATGGTCGCTTGCGGAGTTCACCGCACATGCCGAGTACCGTGTCCTCATCGGCGCCAAGCGATCCTTGTCGACCAATTTGGATCGTTGCCAAGGCCCGCAGTCTTCCTCGCCGCAGTCTTCCTCGCCGTAGTCTTCCTCGCCGTAGTCTCCCTCACGGCACAGATGGAAAGATCGATGGCGGCTTCCGGCGCGAACAGGTCAAGGAAGCGAGCGCTTCTGTTGTCGAAGGCGGCGTGAAACCGCCGGGCCGCTTTCGTACCAGCCCTTGCTCGCGTTCACGATCTTCACGACCGAGAGCATGACCGGCACCTCGATCAGCACGCCGACCACGGTCGCGAGGGCGGCGCCCGACGAGAAGCCGAAGATGCTGATGGCGGCGGCCACCGCCAGCTCGAAGAAGTTGCTGGCGCCGATCAGCGCCGAGGGCGCGGCGACGCAATGTTCCTCGCCGGTCGCGCGGTTCAGGAGATAGGCGAGACCTGAGTTGAAATAGACCTGGATCAGGATCGGCACGGCCAGCAGGGCGATGATCATCGGCTGCGCGATGATCTGCTCGCCCTGGAAGCCGAACAGCAGGACCAGCGTCGCCAGCAGCGCCACGAGCGACGCCGGCTGCAGGCGCGCCAGCAGCCGGTCGAGGCCTGCCTGGCCGCCGCTCGCGAGCGCTCCGCGGCGGACGAGCTGGGCCAGCACCACGGGTACCACGATGTAGAGGCCGACTGAGAGCAGCAGCGTCTGCCACGGCACGGTGATGGCGGAGAGGCCGAGCAGCAGGCCCACGATCGGCGCGAAGGCAAACACCATGATCGTGTCGTTCAGCGCCACCTGTGTCAGGGTGAAGTCGGGCTCGCCGTCCGACAGGTTGCTCCACACGAACACCATCGCGGTGCAGGGTGCTGCGGCCAGCAGGATGAGGCCCGCGATATAGCTGTCGATCTGGTCGGCCGGCAGCCAGGGTCTGAACAGGTAGCCGATGAACAGCCAGCCGAGTGCGGCCATCGAGAAGGGTTTTACCGCCCAGTTGATGAACAACGTGACGCCGATGCCGCGCCAGTGTTCGCGCACCTCGGCGATGGCTGCGAAGTCGACCTTGATCAGCATCGGGATGATCATCAGCCAGATCAGCGCCGCCACCGGCAGGTTGACGTGCGCCACTTCGGCCGCGCCGACGGCGTGGAAGACGGCCGGGAAGAAGTGCCCCAGCGCGATGCCGACGACGATGCAGAGCGCGACCCACAGGGTCAGGTAGCGTTCAAAAAGCGACATTCCGGCCGTCTCCCGCGTGGGTCCTGCTTGTCCTTGCCTGTCGACATCTAACGGCCGACTGCGTAATACGTATGTCACATTATTGGACTATTCGAGAAGTATGGAATCATCGGACGCCGCCGCTGGGTTCAGTGCCCTTTCCCAGGAAACCCGCCTCAATCTGATGCGGCTCCTGGCGACGAAGGGTGCCTCCGGCATGGCGGCCGGCGAACTCGCCAGCAAGCTGGGGCAGCCGCCCTCGACGCTGTCGTTCCATCTGGCCGCCCTCGAACAATCCGGCCTCGTCCAGTCCACCCGGCAAGGCCGTCACATCATCTATGCGGTTCGCTTTGCCGGTCTGCGCGCGCTCTTCAGCTTCCTGACGGAGACGTGCTGTGGCGGACGACCCGACCTCTGCGGCGACCTGGCGCGACTCCTCCCCGAGGATCAACCCGAGGTTCACATGACCCCCGCCTTCAATGTCCTCTTCTTGTGCACGCACAATTCTGCCCGTTCGCTGATGGCCGAGGCCATCCTCAGCCAAGTCGGCAAGGGCAAGTTCAACGCCTATTCAGCCGGCTCGGAGCCCGCGCGCGCGCCGATGCCCGAAGTGCTGGCCAAGCTTCGGGCCCTCGGGCACGACGCCGACCGACTGCGCTGCAAGTCGTGGGACGATTTCACGGGCCCCGACGCGCCGCGCATGGATTTCGTCATCACGCTCTGCGACGTGCTGCAGGGCCAGCAGTGCCCGGATTTCGGCGACAAGCCAGTGACCGGCGCGTGGCCCTTGCCCGATCCCGCCAAGTTCACCGGCTCGGCGGTCGAGCACGCGACGATGATCAACGAGCTCTACGGCATGCTCCGTCGCCGGCTGGAAATCTTCGTCAACCTGCCCTACGCGTCGCTCGACCGGATGGCGCTCAAGAAGCGCCTCGACGAAATCGGCGATTCAGCCCGGGCGCCGGCCTGACGGAGCGCGCGATGAAAGTCGGCATCAACGGCATGGGCCGCATGGGGCGGCTGGCCTTGCGCGCAGCATTTGGCGGCGTGCACCGGCCCGGTGACGATCCGCGGCGCAACAATCGTTTGGACGTCGTTCACGTGAACGAAATCAAGGGCGGTGTCGAAGCGACGGCACACCTCCTCGAGTTCGACAGCATGCATGGACGCTGGCACGCGCCCATTGTCGTGGACGACGAGCGGGGCATTGCCGTCGGCGGCAAATATCTCGGCTTCAGTGCGGCGGCATCGCCGGGCGACGTTGCCTGGGGGAGCCTGGGCTGCGACATCGTCCTCGAATGCACCGGCAAGTTCCTGAAGCCGGACCAGCTAGAAGCCTACTTCGATCGCGGCGTGAAAAAGGTGATCGTGGCGGCGCCGGTGAAGGACGACAGGGCGTTGAACGTCGTCATGGGCGTCAACGAGCATCTCTACGAACCGGCACGCAATCACCTGCTGACGGCGGCGTCCTGCACGACCAACTGCCTGGCGCCCGTCGTCAAGGTCGTCCACGAGTCCATCGGCATCCGTCCTGGCCAGATCACGACCATCCACGCGCCGACCAATACGAATGTCGTCGTCGATGCGCCCCACAAGGACCTGCGGCGCGCCCGCTCGGCGATGCTGTCGCTGCAGCCCACGACGACTGGCAGCGCCACGGCGATCACGGTCATCTATCCCGAACTCAAGGGAAAGCTGAACGGCCACGCCGTGCGTGCGCCGGTGCTCAATGCCAGCCTCACCGACTGCGTCTTCGAGCTCAAGCGCTCGACGACGGAAGCCGAGGTCAATGAGCTGTTTTCGGCGGCGGCAAAAGGGCCGTTGGCCGGCATCCTTGGCTATGAGACGCGGCCGCTGGTGTCGGCGGACTACTGCAACGACACGCGCAGCGCGATCATCGACGCGCAGAGTACGATGGTGACGGACGGCACCTTGCTCAAGGTCTATGCCTGGTACGACAACGAGATGGGCTATGTCTGCCGCATGGTCGATCTCGCCAACCTGGTGATCGAAGCAGGCGCGTGATGGGAACCTCGGCGCGCGACTATCTGGTCGTCACCGCCTCCTACTGGGGCTTTACCCTGGTCGACGGCGCGCTCCGCATGCTCGTGCTGCTGCATTTCTTCAAGCTCGGATACTCGCCGTTCACGCTCGCCTTCCTGTTCCTGCTCTATGAGTTCGCCGGCATCGTGGCCAACCTCGCCGGTGGCTGGCTGGCGACACGCTTCGGCATCCCGCGCATGCTGATGGCTGGCCAGTCGCTTCAGATCGCCGGCCTCGTCATGCTGTCCGCGCTCGATCCGTCGTGGACCGCCGCCGCTTCGGTCGCCTGGGTCGTCGCGGCGCAAGGCATCGCGGGCCTCGCCAAGGATTTCACCAAGACCGCGTCGAAGTCGGCCATCAAGGCGACGGCGGGCGAGGGTGCCGGTCGGCTCTTCAAGTGGGTGGCGTATTTCACCGGCTCGAAGAACGCGATGAAGGGGCTCGGCTTCTTTGTCGGCGGTCTGCTGCTCGACATCGTGGGCTTCAGGGTCGCGCTCTGGCTGATGGCGGCCCTGCTGGGCATCATCCTGCTGGCCGGGCTGTTGCTGCTGCCGCGCGAGCTCGGCAAGGCGAAGGCATCGAAGACCATGCGTGAGCTGTTCGCCAAGTCGCCCGGCGTGAACCTGCTCGCGGCGGCTCGCATCTTCATGTTCGGCGCGCGCGATGTCTGGTTCGTGGTGGGCTTGCCGGTTTTCCTCTACGCCGCAGGCTGGCGGTTCGTCGAGGTCGGTGCCTTCCTCGCCGCCTGGACGATCGCCTATGGCGGTATCCAGGCCATCGCCCCCGCCCTCGTGCCGCGCAGCGCGGATGGACTGAGCCGCGAAGTGCCGGGTGCCCGGATCTGGGCGGGCATCCTGTTTGCCGTGCCACTGGCGATCGCGCTGGGCCTGCACGGCCAGCTCGGCGGGCGGCTCGATCTCGTGGTGGTGACGGGCCTTGCGATCTTCGCCTTGCCGTTCGCCGTGAACTCCTCGCTGCACTCCTACCTGATCCTCGCCTATGCCGGCTCGGAGAAGGCGGCTGAGGATGTCGGTTTCTACTATGCCGCAAACGCCTGCGGCCGCCTGGGCGGCACGCTGCTGTCCGGCCTCCTCTACCAGTGGGGCGGCATGACGGCCTGCCTTGCCGGCTCCGCGGCGATGTTGCTCGTCTGCTGGATCATCACGTTCCTGCTGCCCGGCGGGCTCGGCGCGGGCCGGGCAACACCGGTGACCAGATAGTATTTCTAATATTCTAGAAATACCGTTTGACTCCTGCGACGGCAATACTACATTGGCCTTATGAAACTTGACGACGCCGCTGCCCGCCTTGAAGCCTTGGGCAATCCCACGCGCCTGAAGATCTATCGAACACTGGTGCGCGCTGGCGCTGAGGGCCTGCCGGTCGGTCGCTTGCAGGCAAAGCTCGATGCTGCTGCCTCGACGCTCTCGCATCATCTCAAGGCACTGGTGGTGGTTGGCTTGGTCACTCAAACACGCGAAGGCACCACCCTCGTGTGCCATGCCAACTACGACGTCATGCGCGAGCTGCTGGGCTACATGGTCGAGGAATGCTGTGCCGAGGGAAGCTGTGCGCCCGTCGTGCTGCCGAAAGTGGCCTGAGTTTTTTTTGTCTTTCTATTTCGATGATTCTAGGAGAACTGGAGTAGGTCATGCCCGACTCGATCACCAAGCCCCAAGAGAAGCCCAAGACCGTCGCCATCCTGGGCGCAGGCCCCGTGGGTCTCGCCGCCGCCGCCCACGTTCTCGAACGCGGCATGGAGCCCGTGGTGCTCGAAGCCGGGCCGACCGTTGGCCATGCCGTGCGCCAATGGAGCCACGTCCAGCTCTTCTCGCCCTGGGAATACGCCGTCGACACGGCCTCGGAACGCCTGCTGGCGGCCACGGGCTGGAACAAGCCGCAACTCGATCTCTATCCGACCGGCGCCGAATTGCTCGAACACTATCTCGAGCCGCTGGCCACGCGCACGGCGCTGAAGGACCATATCCGCACGCAAAGCCTGGTGACGAGCGTCGGCAAGGTGGGCTTCGACAAGGTCAAGACCAAGGGCCGCGAGGCGGCACCCTTCGAGATCCGCTACCAGAACGGTAAAGGTCCGGAGGTGCTGCGCGCCGACGCCGTGATCGACGCCACGGGAACATGGTCGTCGCCTAACCCAGCCGGCGCCAACGGCCTGCCGGCCGTCGGCGAGCGCGAGACGCAGGACCGCATCGCCTACGGCATGCCCGACGTGCTGGGGCGCGACCGCGCACGCTATGCCGGCCGCAGCGTCGCCGTGCTGGGGGGAGGGCACTCCGCCATCGGCACCCTGATCGATCTTGCGCGGCTGAAGGACGAGGCGCCGACCACCGAGATCGTCTGGCTGCTGCGTGGCAAGAATCCCGAGAAGGCGTTCGGCGGCGGCGCCAACGACAAGCTGGCCGCCCGCGGTGCGCTGGGTGTGGCCTTCGCGGCCCTCGTGGCCAGCGGCAAGATCAAAACCGAGATCGGCTACAACGTCTCTCACCTCAGCCGCGACGGCGAGCATCTGCGCATCGGCGGCGGCTCGGCCTGCTGCGACCGCTACATCACGGTCAACGAGCTGATCGTTGCGACCGGCTTCCGGCCCGAACTCGATTTCCTGCGCGAGCTGCGGCTCTCGCTCGATCCCGCGCTGGAATGCCCGCCCGAGCTGGCGCCGCTGATCGATCCCAACGAGCACAGCTGCGGCACCGTGCGTCCGCACGGCGCGCGCGAGCTGGCTCAGCCCGAGGCGGGCTTCTACTTCGCCGGCATGAAGTCCTATGGCCGCGCGCCGACGTTCCTGATGCTGACCGGCTACGAGCAGGTGCGCTCGATCGCGGCCGACATCGCAGGCGACCACGAGGCCGCGCGCAGGGTCGAACTGGTGCTGCCGGAGACGGGCGTTTGCAGCGGTCCCGCCGTTGCCCCGGGCGAGGCCGCGGCTTCGGGCTGCTGCGCTCCGAGTGCCGCACCTGCATCGAAGGCCGGCGCCTGCTGCGGATGAGCCTCGCGGAACGGCGGCTGCAAGCTCGGCACGGTGGCCTTGTCGCCCTGGCGGCGCTGATCGGGGTGTTCGCCACCACGCCCGGCCAGACCGTCGGTGTGTCGGCTTTCATCGATCCGATCGCCGCCGGTCTCGGCCTCGACCGTGCACATGTGCTGGTTCTCTACAGCCTGGGCACGTTCCTCGGCATTCTGACGGCGCCGTTCATCGGCCGCCTGATCGACCGCTTCGGGCCGCGACGCCTGATCGTGCCGGCGGTCATCGCCGTGGCAGTGGCCTGCGGCGTCATGAGTCTTGCCCACGATGCCTGGTCGCTGGGGTTGGGCTTTCTCGCGCTGCGCGCCGCGGCCATCGCCGGCTTGAGCCTCGTCACCATGCAGATGGTCAATCTCTGGTTCGACCGGTTTCGCGGACGCGTCACGGCGCTCGCCATGATGGGACTGGCGCTGGGCGGTCTCGTCATCCCGCCGCTGGTCGAGCCGATCATCCAAGGAGAGGGTTGGCGAACGGCCTATCTGGCACTGGCGGCGGGTGTGCTCGCCGTCATGCTGCCGGTGGGGCTGGCGTTCTATCGCAACCGGCCGGAGGAAACGGGCGCCGCCCGCGATTTCGGCCGCGCTCCTGCCGGCGCCTCTGCCATGCCGGCAACCGGCTTCACGCTGGCGCAAAGCATGCGAACGAATGCGTTCTGGTACTTCAGTGCGCTCACCGTGCTCTCCAACGGTGTCGGCACGGCGCTCATGCTCGACCATGTCCGCGCCATGGCGGAGGCTGGACTCGCGCGCGAAAGCGCTATCCATCTGCTGGGTGCGATGACGACGGCGCAGGCCATCGCTACGCTTGGCAGCGGCGCGCTCATCGATCGTTTTGGAGCACGGCCGGTCGGCCTTCTGGGCCTTTGCTTTCTTGGCTTTTCCGTCACTTGCCTGTGGGCGAATCCGTCGCTCGGCGACGGGATCGCCTACGCGGCGACGCTGGGCGCCATGATCGGCACTTTGCAGATCGTCTATTCAGCCGGGCTCGCGGAATCCTTCGGCCTGAAACATCTCGGGACCATCCGCGGAACCCTGTTCGTGATCGGCGTGTCCGGCGCGGCGGCGGGGCCTCTCGCATTCCTGTGGTCTCCGGCAGCGGCTTACTCCATTTTCCTTGGGATCACCGTTGTTGCTGCCACACTCGGTCTCGTCGGCATGCGGTTTGAGGCTCGAAGGACGTGACGGGGACAAGCGAGATACATTCGGGCGTAAAGCTCGTTGCCGTCGTCTGCACGGCGCAGATCTTCGTGCAGATCGGCGCCGGTTTCTGGCCGGCGCTGCTGCCGCAGATGATGAAGCTCTGGCAGCTCTCCAACAGCGAAGCGGGCTGGATCACCGCCATCTTCTTCGGCGCCTACATGGTCTCGGTGCCGGTGCTGGTGACGCTCACCGACCGCATTGACGCCAAGCGCGTCTATCTGTTCGGCGTCGCCTGCACGGTGGCGGGCCATCTGCTGTTCGGCCTGTTCGCCGACGGCTTCTGGTCGGCCTTCGCCACGCGCGCGCTGGCCGGCATGGGCTGGGCAGGCACCTATATGACCGGGTTGAAGCTGCTGGCCGATCAGGTCGATGCGCGGATGATGTCGCGCGCTGTCACCGGACACGCCGCCAGCATCGGCATCTCCGGCGCGGTCTCGTTCCTGCTGGGCGACGTGCTGGCGGAACACTTCGGCTGGCGCTCGGCTTTTATCATCTCCGCCGGCACGGCTTTTGTCGCCTGGCTGATGGTGGCGTTCGTCGTGCCGTGGCGTCCCGCCCCGCCGCCTCGGGCAAAGGGACACGCCGCGCTGTTCGACTTCCGCCCCGTCGTGCGCAACACGTCGGCGTTCGCCTATTCCGTCGTGTACTGCGTGCACACGCTCGAGATGAGCGCGTTGCGCGGCTGGGGCGTGGCGTTCCTGGCCTTCGTGGCGGGCACCACCGGCTTCTCGGATGAGACACTGTCGCCGGCGCTCGTGGTCACCGTGCTGGCGCTGCTCGGAACGCTCACCAGCATCGCGGGCAACGAAGCGTCGATCCGATTCGGCCGGCGGCGTCTCGTGGCGACGGCCATGATCCTGTCGATCCTGTTCGGCGCGGTCGTGGGTTTCCTGGGCTCGACCAGCTACTGGCTCGCCGTGGTCCTGCTGATCGCCTACGGCATGGTGGTGTGGCTCGACTCCTCGTCGGTGACGGCGGGCGCCGCCGGCAACGCCGAACCGTCGCGCCGCGGCGCCACGCTCGCCGTCCACTCGACCCTGGGCTATGCCGGCGGCTTCGTGGGGCCGCTGGTCGTCGGCTTTACGCTCGATCTCGCCGGCGGCATGTCGCCGATGGCCTGGGGCCTCGCCTTCCTCGTCGTGGCGGTGCTGATGGCGCTGGCGCTCGGCGCGTTCCTGCTCATGCGGCCGCGCGAGCTCGAGGGCGATCGCAGGCTTTAGAGCAGGATGATTTGAGCTTCGGCTTCCGGTTTTTCACGCTCTTCCGGACCGCGGGCCTCCA
>CAMDOT010000058.1 GCA_945903635.1 Rhizobium sp. Q54
CCTTGCTTGACGTCGACTTCGGCGTCGCCGAGCATGTAGCGGGTGAAGGTGCCGTTGCTGTCGGTGAACGAGCCCGAGTTGGTCCATTGACCCAAGCTGAAGACCACCGTGTCGCCGGCATTGCCCTCGACCGCCAGCACATGCTTGCCACCGACGACCGCGCCGATCCCGCCCAGAACGCTGAGCTGGCTGACGGTCAGGGTGTTGTTGCCGCTGCCCGTCAGGTCGATGCGCTCGATGCCGTCGAGCCTGGCCGCCGTCACGGTATTCGAGATGTCGAGCGAAACCCCGCCGCCTGCGAGGGCCGGCGTATCGGTGCCGGTGCCGCCGTCGGCCAGGCGGAAGGTGAGGTCGCCCACCACCAGGCGATCGTTGCCGGCGCCGCCGTGGAAGGAGTCGATTCCGCCGCCGCCGGTCAAGGTATCGTTGCCGGCGCCGCCGATCAGCATCTCGGCCGCCGACGTGCCGGTCGTCGTCACCGTGGCGCCGAAGGCTCCTCCGAACACCACGTAGCTCGCACCGGAATTCCAGCCATTCGGGTCGGCGTACGGGGCACCGACGATCAGGTCGTCGAAGCCGTCGCCATTGACGTCGCCCGCCGACGATACCGACCGGCCGCGTTCATAGACATCCGCCGGGCCGCTCAGCTTGAAGCCGTTGCTGCCGTCCAGGCTCCACAGAGCGAGGTCGGCGGCGAAGCCCGAGGCCTTGCCGAATACCACGTAGCTTGCGCCGCCAATCCCACTTCCCGGGGCCCCGACGATCAGGTCGTCGAAACCGTCGCCGTTGACGTCGCCAGCCGACGACACCGAGATGCCGGTGTAGTCGGCTGTCACCACACCGCTCAGCTTGAAGCCGGTGCTGCCGTCCAGGCTCGATAGATCGACGCTCGCGGCATACTCCGAGGCCTTGCCGAACACAACGTAGCTCGCGCCAGGATGGTAACCGTCTGGGTCGTACGGGCCCTGCCAGGCTCCAACGATCAGGTCGTCGAAGCCGTCGCCGTTGACGTCGCCAGCCGACGACACCGAGATGCCGCTTTCATCGAATGCTGCCGCGCCCTTCAGCCAGAAGCCGGTTCTACCTTGGGTCGACAGATCGATGTTCGCGGCGAAGCCCGAGGCCTTGCCGAACACAACGTAGCTCGCGCCGGAAGAGCTGCCGTTGGCGTGGGTAAGGGGGGCCCCGACGATCAGGTCGTCGTAACCGTCGCCATTGACGTCGCCCGCCGACGACACCGAGGTGCCGCTTTGGGCATATGCCGCCACGCCGCTCAGCTTGAAGCCGGTGCTGCCGTTCAGGCTCGACAGGTCGAGGTTGGCCGCGAAGCCCGAGGCCTTGCCGAACACAACGTAGCTCGCGCCGGAATTGGTGCCGTTCGGGTCGGCGCCGGGAGCGCCGATGAAAAGGTCGTCGAAACCATCGCCATTGATGTCGCCCGCCGACGATACCGACCCGCCGCTGCGATCCTCTGCCGCCACGCCGCTCAGCCTGAAGCCGGTGCTGCCGTCCAGGCTCGACAGATCGACGTTCGCGGCAAAGCCCGAGGCCTTGCCGAAGGCAACGTAGCTTGTGCCGGACTTAGCGCCGTTCGGGTCGGCACCGTAAGCGCCGATGACAAGATCGTCGAAGCCGTCGCCGTTGACGTCGCCCGCCGACGACACAGACAGGCCGCTCTTGTCGCCTTCCGCCACGCCGCTCAGCATGAAGCCGGTGCTGCCGTCAAGGCTCGACAGATCGACGTTCGCGGCAAAGCCCGAAGCCTTGCCGAACACAACGTAGCTCGCGCCGGAATCGGTGCCGTTCGGGTCGGCACGGTGGGCCCCGACGATCAGGTCATCGAAGCCGTCGCCGTTGACGTCGCCCGCCGACGACACCGAGAAGCCGCTGTTGTCGCCTGCCGCCACGCCGCTCAGCCTGAAGCCGGTGCTGCCGTCCAGGCTCGACAGATTGATGTTGGCCGGAAATGTCATCGCCCGGACAGTATCATTTCATGGCGCAGTTGTCGGGGATCATTAGTTGTGGCCCTCATGAGACCGGCCACCGTCGATCGGACCATTCCGCCTCTTGCAGCACCCGCGACCGGAACTTGCCGGCGCCGCGCACAAACATTTCCCATCAAGCATTGACGTCCCTGCCTCCGCCCCTTCGGGGCACCTCCCCATTTGAATGGGGAGGAGAGCGGTATTCTAGATCGCCATCCGCGAATGCAGGTCGAACATGATCCAGAAGCTGCCGCCCACCATGATGAAGATCAGCACCGCGGTGAAGACTATCGCGAGCAGGTTCTCCTTGGGCGTCGAGGTGAAGTTGAGATGCAGGAAGAACCTGAGGTGGACCAGGACCTGCAGGAGGGCGGCGCCGGCGATCACCAGCAGGGCGCGCTGCGGCGGCAGGGCGTGGGTGATCACGACGTAGAAGGGAATGGCCGTCAGCACCACGGCCAGCACGAAGCCGATCAGGTAGGTGCGCAGACCGTGTTCGGAATGTTTTTCCATCACAGCAACCCCGGAAGGTAGACGATCGAGAAAATGCCGACCCAGGCGATGTCGAGGAAGTGCCAGAACAGGCCGAGGCGGAACAGGCGCGAGGTCACGGGCACCGAGAGGCCCTTCATCACGATCTGGCCGCACATGATCAGGATCCAGGTGAGGCCCATGCTGACATGCAGGCCATGGGTGCCGACCAGGGTAAAGAAGGCCGACAGGAAGCCGCTGCGGTCGGGACCGGCGCCGGCCTTGATCATGCCGGCGAACTCGCGCAGTTCGAGGAACACGAAGCCCGCGCCCAGCACGAAGGTGACGAGCAGCCAGAACAGCACCGCGCCGCGGTTGCCGGTCTTCGAACAGAGCGAGGCGAAGCCGAAGGTGGTGCTGCTGACCAGCAGCAACGCCGTTTCGAGGGCGGCGTTGCGCAGGTCGAACAGTTGCTTGCCGCCCGGGCCGCCATCGGTGTTGTTGACCATGATGATGTAGGTCGCAAACAGCAGGGCGAAGATGACGGCATCGCCCATCAGGTAGAGCCAGAAGCCCAGCGCCCGCTGTTCGTGGGTCTCGGCCGCTTCACTTTCGTGAGCCGTCACGGCGGCGGCGCTCATTTGCGGCTTCCCGTTCGTGTGGCGAGCGCGCGGTAGCGCGCATCCTCGATCTGCTTCACCTCGGCGGCTGTGACCTTGAACTCGGAGTCGTCATCGGAGGAACGCGCGATCATGGCGACCCACATGGCGAGGCCGCAGGCCGCCACCAGCCACCAGATGTGCCAGATCATGGCGAAGCCCAGCGCGAAGGCGAAAGCGCCCATGGCGACGCCCACCATCGAATTCTTCGGCATATGGATATCTTCGTAGGCCACGGGCCTGCGGTAAGCGACGCCGCGTTCCTTCATCTCGAGGAAGGGCTCACGGTCGCGCACCTCGGGCAGGATGGCAAAATTGTAGGCCGGCGGCGGCGAGGAGGTTGCCCATTCAAGCGTGCGGCCGTCGAACGGATCGCCCGATACGTCGGCCGTCTTGCGGCGGTCGCGGATGCTCACGTAGAGCTGGATCACCATGGCGGCGATGCCCAGCAACACGACGAAGGCGCCGAACGCGGCCACCATCAGGTAGGGCTGCCACGTGGGATCGTTGTACTGCTCCATGCGGCGCGGCATGCCCTTGAAGCCCAGGATGTAGAGCGGCATGAAGGCGAGATAGAAGCCGATCAGCCAGCACCAGAACGAGGCCAGGCCCCAGCCGCGGTTGAGCTCGAAGCCGAAGGCCTTGGGGAACCAGTACATGTAGCCGGCGAGATAGCCGAACAGCACGCCCGGGATGATCATGTTGTGGAAGTGCGCGACCAGGAAGGTCGTGTTGTGCATCAGGAAGTCGGCCGGCGGGATGGCCAGCAGCACGCCCGTCATGCCGCCGATCACGAAGGTGATCATGAAGCCGATCGTCCACATCATCGACGGATGGAAATCGATGCGGCCGCGATACATGGTGAGCAGCCAGTTGAACACTTTCACGCCGGTCGGCACGGCGATGATCATGGTCATGATGCCGAAGAAGGCGTTGACGTTGGCGCTGGAGCCCATGGTGAAGAAATGGTGCAGCCAGACGGTGAACGACAGGATCGCGATCGCAGCCGTCGCATAGACCAGCGAATCGTAGCCGAACAGGCGCTTGCGGGAGAAGGTCGACACGACCTCGGAGAAGACGCCGAAGGCCGGCAGGATGAGGATGTAGACCTCCGGATGACCCCAGATCCAGAACAGGTTGGGGTAGTTCATCATGTTGCCGCCGTGGGCATTGGTGAAGAAGTGCATGCCGAAGGTACGGTCGAGCGCCAGCAGGCCGCAGGCCACGGTGAGTGCCGGGAAGGCGAAGGCCATCAGCACCGAGGCGCAGAGCGCGGTCCAGACGAACGGCGTCATGCGCATCAGCGTCATGCCGGGCGCGCGGCGCTTCAGGATGGTGACGACGAAGTTGATGCCGCTGAAGGTCGAGCCGAAGCCGCTGATCAGGATCGCCCAGATCCAGTAGTCGACGCCGACGCCGGGGTTGGCCTCGACGCCGGAATAGGGCGGATAGCCGGTCCAGCCCGCGGTCGAGAACTTGCCGATCACCAGCGACAGCATGACGAGGCCGGCGCCCGCCGCAGTCAGCCAGAGGCTCAGCGAATTCAGGAACGGGAAGGCCACGTCCCGGGTGCCGATCTGCAGCGGCACGATGATGTTGATCAGCCCGGTCATGAAGGGCATCGCCATGAAGAAGATCATGATGGTGCCGTGCGAGCTGAAGATCTGGTCGAAATGCTCCGGCGGCAGGTAGCCGCCCGAATTGAGCGCCATGGCCTGCTGGGCCCGCATCATGATGGCGTCGACGAAGCCGCGCAGCAGCATGATCAGCGCCAGCACGATGTACATGACGCCGATGCGCTTGTGATCGACGCTGGTCAGCCAGTCGGTCCACAGATAGCGCCAGGCGCCGAGCCAGGTGATGACGATGGCGACCACGAGCGCGCCGCCCACCGTGACGGCAGCGCCCCCGGCGGCGATCGCGCTGTAGAGCGGCAGCGCGTCGAGCGTCAGTCTCCCGAACATCGGTCTATCTCCGCGGCGCCGCGACGGGCGCGGCATGGGAATGGGTGTATTTGGCGATGATCGAATCGAACAGCTTCGGCTCGATCGCCGAGTAGTAGGCGATCGGGTTGCTGCGGCTCTTGGCGGCAAGCGCGGTGTAGGCCGCGGCGTCGAGCTTGCCGGGCGCCTGCCTGGCCTTGGCCACCCAGGCGTCGAAATCGGCAGGCGCCAGAGAGACCACCTCGAAATGCTGCTCGGAGAAGCCGCCGCCGCTGTACATGCTGTTGCGGCCGACGAACTTGCCGGGCTGGTCGGCCAGGAGCTGCAGGCGGGTCTGCATGCCGGCCATGGCATAGATCTGGCCGGCGAGCTGCGGCACGTAGAACGAGTTCATCACCGTGTCGGAGGTGATGCGCAGGCTGACCGGCCGCCCGTTCGGAATGGCGAGCTGGTTGACGGTGGCGATGCCCTGCTCAGGATAGATGAACAGCCACTTCCAGTCCTGCGCCACCACCTGGACGTCGAGTGCCGGCGTGGCCGAGGCGATCTCGCGGTAGGGATCGAGCTTGTGGGTGCTGCGCCACAGCAGCACGCCGACGGCGATGACGATCGCCGCCGGGATCAGCCAGACGATCGCATCGATCCGGGCCGATTCGGCCCATTTGGGCGCATAGACGGCCCGGGTATTGGAGGCGCGGTAGCGCCAGGCGAACAGCAGCGTCAGGAAGATGACCGGGACGATCACCAGCATCATGACGAGGAAGGCGTCGCGCAGGAGGTCGCGCTCGGCCAGAGCGATCGGCCCCTTGGGATCGAGGACGGCGGAATTCCGGAGATCGCAGGCGCCGGCGAACAGCGCGACCCCGACAGCCGGGGCCATCCGAAGCAATTTATCGACAGCCTGCTTCACGCTCCCCCGCCCCTACTCGACCTTGAGTATTGAGGACAGCTTGAAGCTACGCCTTGTGTTGGGCAACGACTCTTTTAGCGCGCATATGACAGCCGTATGGCGGCTCTATTGCCTCTGGGTGCCGCCTGGAGGCATCGGCGTCGCGTTGGGTGGCTTACCTTGCGGATCCTTGGCCGTGCAGACGTCGGCGCGCAGGCGGTCCTTGAGGGCCGCGATCTGGTCCTCGATCTGCTTGTTGGCCGCCTTCTGCTTGTCGATCTGGTCTTCCAGCGCCTTGAACTGGGCGGCATCGGGACCCGGCGGGGCGGGAGGCGCCGGCGGCGCCGGCAGTTGCACCGCCACGTTCACGATCGGGCGGTAGAAGAGATACCAGCCGAGCCCCAGGCCGACGGCGACCAGCAGGAAGCCGCCGACGAGGCCGCCCAGGATCAGCGGCCAACGCTGGGCCGGCCGTTCGGGGGTGGGGCGATCTTGCGAAGCGGGGTCGGACATTGTCCCTCGGGAATGGACGCCACCATACCAGACGCTACGCGGGGGGCCGAATTGAGGCGGACTTGCGCCGTTCCCACGACACCTTAAATTCCCCGCCTCAGTCCAATGCACTGCAAATCAAGGAGATTGGCAATGACGGCCTGCATCGTCGGATGGTCCCACGGCAAGTTCGGCAAGCTCGACGGCGAAACCAGCGAATCGCTGGTGGTGAAGGCCGCGACCGAGGCCATCGCCCACGCCGGGATCGAGCCCAAGGATGTCGACGTGATCTATGTCGGCAACATGAACGGCGGCTTCGTGCGCCAGGAGTTCCACTCCTCGCTGGCGCTACAAGCCCACCCCGATCTCCGCTTCAAGCCGTCGACCCGCGTCGAGAACGCCTGCGCCACCGGCTCGGCCGCCATCCACATGGGGCTGAACACGCTGGCCGCCGGCCGCGCGCGCTTCGTGCTGGTGGTCGGCGTCGAGAAGATGACCGAGCTCAATTCGACCCAGGCGGGCGAGGTGCTGATCAAGGCCTCCTACGTGGCCGAGGAGGCCGCCATCGAGGCGGGCTTCGCCGGCATCTTCGGCAAGATCACCTCGGCCTACTTCCAGCGCTACGGCGACAAGTCCGACGCGCTGGCCCGGATCGCGGTGAAGGCGCACAAGAACGGCGCCAAGAATCCCTACGCGCACTTCCAGAAGGAGTTCGCCTACGACTTCTGCCGCACGCCCTCGGACAAGAACCCGTTCGTGGCGGGACCGCTGAAGCGCACCGACTGCTCGCCAGTGACCGACGGCGCCGCGGCGGTCGTGCTGGCCGATGTCGGCACCGCGCTCGGCATGAAGCACGCGGTTGCCTTCCGGGCGACCGAGCACGTCAACGACTTCCTGCCGATGAGCAAGCGCGACATCATCAAGTTCGAGGGCCCGCAGCTTGCGTGGAAGCGCGCGCTGGCCTCGGCCAAGCTCGACCTGCTCGACCTCTCGTTCGTGGAGAGCCACGACTGCTTCACCTCGGCCGAGCTGATCGAATACGAGGCCATGGGCCTCACCGCGCCGGGCGAAGGCGAGCGTGCCATCCTCGAAGGCTGGGTCGAGCGCGACGGCAAGCTGCCGGTCAACGTCTCGGGCGGGCTGAAGGCCAAGGGCCATCCGGTGGGTGCGACTGGCGTTTCCATGCACGTGATGGCGGCCATGCAGCTCTCGGGCACGGCGCCCGAAGGCCTGCAGCTGCCCAAGGCAACGATCGGCGGCGTGTTCAACATGGGCGGCGCCGCCGTCGCCAACTACGTCAGCATCCTCGAGCCGCTGCGCTAGGCACGCTACCTCGTTGGTCGTCCTTCGAGGCGTTCACTATTCAGCACTTCCTCGACGACAGGCTCGGGACCGTCAAACGTGATCTCATGATCCGACAGATCACGAGTTTCCAGAGATTTGCGAATCGCCTTTTGAACCTGAACCGCGTTCGTCTGGGCTTCCTTCATTGCCCGTTCAATAGCGCCGAGATGTTCCCAGTAGGCGGCCCAGGCTTCTGCACCCGCGAGGCCACACAAATCTAGTGCCTCAACCTTGCCCCACGCGACGAATCTCTGAAGCCGCTCGATGCGATCGGCGAGGTCAGGTATCCCCTTCGTTCGCGGTGAATTCCGTGCGCTGCTTTGAATCCACCGGTGCCAGTCGGCGCCGCTCTTCGACTGATTGCAAGGACCACATGCTGGGACCAGATTGCGAATCTCATTGATGTAGCCGGTGGGCCTCTTCTTGCGCACAAGCGGCTGCAGATGGTCCCAGTCGGTCGCAGCAGCCCCACAGTAGATGCATTCCACCGTTTCCAGAGTCATGCCGAGAACCGCGAGGGCCTCCACGACCTCCTCGGTCGTCGGTTCGACGCTTGGAATGATCGCCTGAACGAAGCCGTTCGTGACCGATGAAGTACGACTCATGATCGTGAGGGGCTTGCGAAACTTCATCTACTGCTCCCGTCAAGAATCATAGCATCACCACTAGCACTCGCGGAGAATCGCTTCGGGCCAAAATGTTGTACAATTCGACCCTACCCCGCGACGACCCAGAGGATGAATTGATGCGATCGGTCAGCCACCGCGAAAGCGACGCCATCCTGGGTGCCATGCGCCAGGTGGCGCTGGCCGGCAGCCATGCACTGAGCCACGCCGACACGGCGAGCATCCTGGCGGCGGGCCACTATCTCCTGCGCCGACCGGACCTCGCCGACGTCGGTGGCCTGCCTGCCGTCGAGCCCGCCGATCTGGTCGCGACCCTGAAGGACCGCGGCCTCGCGGAAGAGGCCGTGAAATATCTCGCCATCATGGCGATGGTCGATGGCACGCTCGACGCCGGCAAGCTGAAGCGGGTGCTGGAATATTCCCGCGCGCTCGATGTCGAGGCCGACTACCTCACCGATCTCGTCGAAGCGGCCTCGGGCCATCTTGCCTGGGCCACCGCGGACATGTGGCGCAAGAACTTCGACAGCGTGCTGAGCCGCTCCTCCGAGGGTCTCGACCCGGCGCTATGGATCAGGCCGTACGAGGGCGCGAACGCCGACCCCGATCTGGTCGCCCGCTACGAGGCGCTGGGCAAGCTGCCGCAGAATACCTTCGGCAAGGCGTTGTGGGACTTCGACAAGAAGAACGGCTACCCGTTTCCCGGTGATCCGACAGCGCTCAATGCCGCTTTCGGCACGGCACACGACTCAACGCACGTGATCTCCGGCTACGACACCAGCGCGCGCGGCGAGCTCCTCGTCTCCACCTTCACCGCCGGCATGCATCCGATCAATCCCATGAGCGGCCACATCCTGCCGGTGATCTTCTTCTTTCACTTCGGCGAGCAGCTGAACGACGTCGGTCACGCCGGCAAGGGCGGCCTCGACCCCGACGAGTTCTGGCATGCCTGGGCACGCGGCGATGAGATGACGGTCGATATCTTCGATCCGAAATGGACCGTCTGGGACTGGATCGAACGCGACCTGGAAGAGCTGCGGCGTGACTGGAACGTCACGCCGCCGGGTCGAGAGCGCTGAGATCCATGACCCCTCCGCCTCGTCTTACGAGGCGGAGGGGTCAAATATCTGCTTAGACGACCGGGCTCGCGCCGCCGTCGACGTTGATGGCGACGCCGGTGATGAAGGAGCCGGCGTCCGAGCACAGGAAGCAGGCCATGCGGGCGAATTCCTCGGCCTTGCCCATGCGGCCGAGCGGGATGCGGCCCTTGGCCATGCCGTCGATGAACTCCTGGTAGGTCTTGCCCTCGCCCGCCGCCGTCTTGTGGCGGCGCTGCCACTGGTCGCTGTCGATCAGGCCCACGAGCATCGCGTTCACCAGCACACCGTGCTGGGCGTTCTCCTGGCTCAATGCCTTGGTGAGGGCGAGGCCCGCGGCGCGGCTGACGCTGGTCGGCGTCGAATTGGCGCCGGGCGCCTTGGCGCCGATGTTCAGCACATTGACGATGCGACCCCACTTGCGCTCGCGCATGCCGGGCAGAACGGCTCGCGCCAGGCGGATGGCGGCGAACAGTTTCAGGTCGAGATCGCCCTGCCAGTCCTCGTCGGTCACGGTGTCGAACGGCTTGGCGTGGCTGATGCCGGCGTTGTTCACCACGATGTCGATCTTGCCGAAGTCGGCCACGACCTTCTTGATGGTGTCGGCGATCGGCGCCGCCTTCGAGACGTCGCAGGAATAGCCCTCGACCTTGGCGTTGGTCTTGCCGGCCGCCTTCTGGACCTCGACCTTGGCCGAGGCCAGCACGTCGGCCTTGCGCGCCAGCATCGCCACCGAGGCGCCCGAGGCCGCGAATTCCTTGGCCATGGCGAGGCCAAGACCGGTGCTGCCACCGGTGATCACGGCCACGCGGCCGTCCATGCGTACGTCCATAAAAGTCTCCTCCGTTTAGGCTTTCACTCTATGCCTTCACTGTAGCGATTGCCGCGAGAATGCGCTCGGGCGTTGCCGGTGCATCGAGCCGCACTGCGGTCCTGCCGTCGCCCGCAGCGGCGATTGCGTCCTTGAGCGCGGTCCACACGGCCGTTGCCAGCAATAGCGGCGGCTCGCCCACGGCCTTGGAACGGAAGATGGTGGCCTCACGCGACGGCGCGTTCGCCAGCATGGTGACGTTGAACACCGGCGGCACGTCGCGGCTGCCCGGGATCTTGTAGGTCGAGGGGCCGATGGTGCGCAGCTTGCCCTGCTTGTCCCACCACAGTTCCTCGCAGGTGAGCCAGCCCTGGCCCTGCACGAAGGCGCCCTCGATCTGGCCGCGATCGATCGCGGGGTTCAGCGACTCGCCGCAGTCCTGGACCAGGTCGGCACGCAGCACGCGGCTCTCGCCGGTCAGCGTGTCGATCGCAACCTCGGCCATTGCCGCCCCGAAGGAGAAATAGAAGAACGGCCGGCCGCGCATCGCAGCACCATCCCAGTGGATCTTGGGCGTCTTGTAGAAGCCCGTGGCCGAGAGCGAGACGCGGCCCAGCCAGCAGAGCTTCGCCAGCTCGCCGAAGCTCACGACCTGGTTGCTGCCGGGTTTGGCGATGCGGACATTGCCCTCGGCGAATTCGATGTCGCTTTGGCTCGCGGAAAAATGCTCCGCGGCGAAGGCGATCATGCGCTGCTTGATCGTGTTCGCCGCCTCCCAGGCCGCCCAGCCGTTGAGGTCCGATCCGGTGGATGCTGCCGTGGGCGACGTGTTGGGCACCTCGGCGGTCGAGGTCGCACTGGGCCGGATGCGATCGATGTCGACGCCAAAGACCTCGGCCACGACCTGGGCCACTTTGACGAACAGCCCCTGCCCCATCTCGGTGCCGCCGTGGTTCAGGCGGATCGAGCCGTCGATATAGACATGCACCAGCGCACCGGCCTGGTTCATGTGCGGCAGGTTGAAGGAGATGCCGAACTTCAGCGGGAACAGCCCCAGCCCGCGCTTGAGGATGGGGCTCGCCCTGTTGAAGGCATCGATCTCGGATCGACGACGCTCGTAGTCGCCACCTTTCTTCACTTCGGCCCAGCAGCGTGCCAGATGGTTCTCGTCGACCGTCTGGCCGTAGGGCGTCTCGTCCCGGCCCTCGGCGTAGAAATTGAGCGCGCGGATCTCGTTGGCGTCGCGGCCGAGATGGTGCGCGATGCGATCGAGCGCGTCCTCCATGACGACCACGCCCTGCGGACCACCGAAGCCGCGGAAGGCGGTATTCGACTGCTTGTTGGTCTTGCAGGCATAGCCCACGGCGCGGAAGTGCGGGATCCAGTAGGCGTTGTCGGTGTGGGTGAGCGCGCGTGCCATCACGCCGGGCGTGAGATCGAGGCTCCAACCGGCGTCGGCCGCCAGCATCGCGTCGAGCGCCAGCACGCGGCCGTCATCGTCGAAGCCCACGCTGTAGCGGTAGAGGAAGGGATGGCGCTTGCCGGTCGCGATCATGTCGATCTCGCGCGGCAGGCGGAGTTTCACGGGACGGCCGGTCTTGTGCGCGGCCAGCGCTGCGGCGCCCGCGACCCACGAAGCGTTGCTCTCCTTGCCGCCAAAGCCGCCGCCCAGCCGCCGCACGACGGCAGTGATGCGATTGAAGTCGCAGCCCAGCAGATGGGCGCAGATGTGCTGGACCTCGGTCGGATGCTGGGTCGAGGAATGGACGATCATGTCGCCATCCTCGCCGGGCAAGGCGAAGGCGATCTGCCCTTCGAGATAGAAATGCTCCTGACCACCGACCTGGAATTCGGCGCTGAGCCTGTGCGCCGCCGATTTCAACGCGGTGTCGAGATCTCCGCGCAGGATCGTGGCCGGCGCCTGGACGTAGGCCTTGCGGGCAAGCGCGGTCTCGATGTCGAGGATCGGCTCGTCGGCCTCGACTTCGATCGCGACGCGTTCGGCGGCGTGGCGCGCCGCATCGAGCGACGTCGCCACGACCATGGCCAGCGTCTGGCCTACGAACTCGACGCGATCCATCGCAAACAGCGGCTCGCCGCCCTTGCCGCTTGCCGAGACGTCGTTCGTGCCGGGCACGTCATCCGGCCCCAGCACCACCACGACGCCGGGCAGCGCGGCAACGGCAGCAAGATCGAGCTTGCGAAGGCGGCCGCTCGCTACGGGGCTCAGCACCAGGGCGGCATGCAGCGTGCCCGGCGGCTCGGGCATGTCGTCGATATAGAGCGCCTGGCCGGTCGTGTGCTTCAGCGCACTGTCGTGGCGCACCGGATGACGGACGGTGGCGGTCATAGCGCTTCGACCTCGACGGCGCGTCCGGGCTCGGCGATACGCCAGTAGAGGCGACGCAGCAGGTTGGCGGCGGCCGTCAAACGATAGGCCGCCGTGCCGCGCCAATCGTCGATCGGCTGGAAATCTTTTAGGACCGCGTCGGCCGCGGCCTCAAAGGTCGCTTGTGCGAAGGGCTGGCCCTTCAACGCTGCCTCGACGTTGCGCGCGCGCACCGGCGTTGCCGCCAGGCCGCCGAACCCCGTGCGGACGTCTTCGATGACGCCGTTCTTGATCCTGAGGCGATAGGCAGCGGCGACGGTGGAAATATCCTGGTCGCGGCGCTTGCTGAGCTTGTCGCAGAAGAAGACCTCGCCCGGCCACAGGCGCGGCATCGAAATACTCTGGATCACCTCGTCCGGCGCCAGCGCCGTCTTGCGGTAACCGAGGAAGAATGCGTCCAGCGGCAGATCGCGGGCACCGCGGCTGGACACCAGCCTCAGGCTCGCCTCCAGCGCCAGCAGCACCGGCGGCATGTCGCCGATCGGCGAGGCCGTGCCGATATTGCCACCGATCGTGCCCAGCGAGCGGATCTGCCGCGACCCCAGCCGCGCGAGATAGGTTTTTAGCGCCGGATAGGCCGCGATCAGGGCCGGCAGGGCCTCAGCATAGGTGGCGGCGGCGCCGATGGTGATCTGCTCCTTGTCTTCCGCAATCGCCGTGAGTTCCGGCACGTGGCTCACGTGAATCACCGCGGCTGGCGGCTTGCGCGACCGGCTCGCCAGGAGACCGAGGTCGGTGGCGCCCGCCAGCAGCAGCGCCTCGGGGTATTGTGCCCTCAACGTCAGCAGATCGGCCAGCGAGCGCGGCGCGAAGAAGCGGCCGTCGAAAGCCGCCGACTGCTCGCGTGCCAGCGCGGAAGGAACCGGCCCGACCGGAAGGCCCGCCACCTTGGTCATGGCCTCGACGATCGGCCGATAACCGGTGCAGCGGCAAAGATTGCCGGCCAGCGCGTCATGGATGGTCTCGGCATCGGCTGCCTCGCCGCCGGCGGCAAAGGCATAGGCCGACATCACGAAGCCCGGCGTACAGAAGCCGCATTGCGTGGCATCAGCTTCGGCCATCGCGACCTGCACCGCATGCGGCGCGCCGTCCAGCCCGCGCAACCCCTCGACGGTGCGCACCGACTGGCCGTCGATCTGGCCCAGCAGGGCGATGCAGGCGTTGATCGGCTGGCGCCGACCATCGGCCTGCTCGAGCACGACCGTGCAGGCGCCGCAGTCGCCCTCGGCGCAGCCTTCCTTGGTGCCCTTTAGGCCACGGTGCTCGCGCAGCCAGTCGAGCAGCGTCGTCATCGGCGAGAGGCCCGAGAGCTCGACCGGGTCGTCGTTGAGCGTGAAGCGAATGTTATCCGCCATGCGAACAGGATGCGGGGCGTTGAAGTGCGGCGCAACCCGTGATGCACTCGACATGCCAAACAAAGAAAGAGATCGCATGGATCCATACCGCTACGGCTACTCTCCCGTCGTCGAGCGCCCGAAGCTTTCCTGGCCCAACGGCGCGCGCGTCGCGGTCTGGGTCTGCCCCAATATCGAGCACTATGAATATCTTCCGGCCGAGGTCCGCGTGCGCAACCCGTGGCCGCGCATGCCGCATCCCGACGTGCTGGGCTACGGCGGCCGCGACTACGGCAACCGGGTCGGCCTGTGGCGGATGTTCGAGGTGCTGGACAAGCACAGCGTGCGCTGCACCGTCTCGCTCTCGATGTCGGTGATCGAGATGTACCCCGAGATCCTGGAAGCCATGGAGGCGCGGCGCTGGGAGTACATGAGCCACGGCTATCTCAACACGCGCTATCACTGGGGCTATAGCGAGGAAGAAGAGCGTGCCGTCATCGAGCACAGCAAGGCCACGCACCTGCGCCTGACCGGCCGCAAGCTGCGCGGCTGGTTCTCGCCCGCCATCTCCAACACCTTCAACACGCCCGACCTCGTGAAGGAGGCGGGCCTCGACTACATCTGCGACTTCTATCACGACGACCAGCCGACGCCGCTCGCGACCAAGCACGGCCCGCTGATCCACGTGCCCTACACGATGGATCTCAACGATGCGCTGATCTATCGGCAACCGGTCGAGGCCGAGGAATTCGCACAGATGATCATCGACCATTTCGACACGGTCTATCGTGAGGGACCGGAGAATGGCCGCGTCATGTGCATCGCGCTCCATCCCTACATGATGGGCGCGCCGCATCGCCTGAAACATCTCGACCGCGCGCTGGGCTATATCCGCAAGCACAAGGACGCCTGGGTCTGCACCGCCGAGGAGATCCTCGATCACTACGTGGCCAACGGACTGAAACCGTACCAGCAGCATCTCGGGAAGGAGGCTTGAAATGAGCACCTCCCCCAAGAACGACGCGCCGAAGAACCCGCCGCCGCTGCCCGCCGGGATGGACAATCCCTGGTACGACTATTCACCGTTCCCCAAGCGGCCGCGGCTCAACTGGCCGAAGAACGCCCGTGTCGCCTCGTTCGTGCTGCTGCATCTCGAATACTGGGAGCTGATCCCCGACGAGGCGAGCGTCAGGGACCCGCGCCACGTTGGCGAGTTCGGCAGTTTTTCGCCCGACTACCGGACCTGGACGCAACGCGACTACGGCAACCGCGTCGGCATCTTCCGTGTGCTGGACGTGCTCGACCGCTACCAGATCCGAGCCGGCGTCGCGGTGAATGCGCTGGCGGCCGAGCGCTATCCCTACCTCATCGAGCAGTTCAAACGGCGCAACTACGAGTTCATCGCCCACGGCCATTCGGCCAACCGCATGATCTCTTCGAAGATGAGCGAGGCCGAGGAAAAGGCCGAGATCGCCGCGTGCCTCGCCGCCATCGAGAAGGCGGCGGGCGTCCGGCCAACCGGCTGGCTGGGCCAGGACTACGGCGAGAGCCAGCGCACACCGCAGCTTCTGGCCGATGCGGGCCTCGACTATGTGCTCGACTGGCCGAACGACGACCAGCCCTACCCGATGAAGGTCGGCAAGAAGTTCGTCTCGATGCCCAACCAGCCGGAATGGGACGACGTGCAGCAGCTTTCGCTCCGGCGCATTCCCACGCCGCGCTATCCCGACATCGTGGGCGACGCCTTCGAGCTCCTGCACCGCGAAGGCGGCCAGGTCTTCAACCTGTCGGTCCATCCCTGGCTGATGGGCATGGCGCATCGCATAAAATATCTCGACGAGGCGCTGCGCCGGATCGAGCGCTTCGGCAACGTCTGGCAGGCGACACCGGGCGAGATCGCCCGGCACTATGCCGACACGATGATGGATTGACGCAGGTGACCGCTTTCTGGCTCGACACGCTCGCCCGCTTCCTCGTGGACTTCCGCTTCGACTCGCTGAAACCCACCACCGTCGAGCAGACCTCCTACGTCATCCTCGACACCATGGGCGCCATCGCCGGTGGTGCCGCCGAGCCCGAGATGCGGGCGCTGACGGCCAAGCTCACCGTCAGCCCCGTGGGCGAGGCCTCGGTGATCGGCACCAGCAAGAAGGCGGTGTCCGCGGCGGCCGCCTTCCTGAACGGCACGGCCGGCACCTTCCTCGAAATGGACGAGGGCAACCGCTTCGCCAAGGGCCACCCCTCCATTCACGTCCTGCCCGCCCTGTGGGCGCTGGCCGAGATCAAGGGCCTCTCGGGCAAAGCAGTGATGGAAGCGCTGGTGCTGGGCTACGAAGTGGGCGCCCGCATCGGCATTGCCGCGGCGATGCGGCCCGACATGCATCCGCACGGCACCTGGGGCACGGTCGGCGCCGCGGCGGCCGTCGCCAAGCTGTTGGGCTATGACGTGGCCAGGATGCGCGAGACGATCAACGTCGCCTCCTCGCTCACACTCGCCAGTTCCAAGCGCACCATGCTGGAGGGCGGCACGGTGCGGAACGCCTATGCCGGCATCGCCAACCGGATGGCCTTGATGGCGATCGACCTCGTCGAGGCGGGCTTCATCGGCGAACGCGACGGCCTGTCGAGCGTGTTCGGCCATGTCGTGTCGGAGACGTTCGACACCGCGAAGATGATCGATGGCCTCGGCCGCGACTGGCAGATCGACCAGAACTATTTCAAGCTCCATTCCTGCTGCCGCTACAATCACGGCGCGCTCGATGCCCTCGACGCTCTGCTGGCCAAGGAAACGATCCCGGCCGACGCAATCGAGCGGGTCGACGTGGCGAGCTACCTCTATGCCGCCGAGCTCGACGACCAGGCGCCGCGCAACACGCTGGGCGCCAAGTTCTCCGTGCCCTTCGCGGTGGCAACGCGGCTCGTGCGCGGCTCTTCCGCCGTCGGGAACTTCACCTGGGAGGCGGTGCGCGACGAGCGCGTCCAGGCGCTCGCCAAGCGGGTGTTCGTGACCGAGGACAAGGCGATGACCGCGAAGCTGCCGCAGTTCCGCCCGGCCCGGGTCGATCTCAGATTGCGCGACGGTCGCACGCTCACCGCCGCCGTCGAGGCCAACCGCGGCGACGACCAGGATCCCTATTCGCGCGACGAACTGGCCGGCAAATACTTCTCCCTCACCGCGCGCGTCTGGACGCCTGAAAAAGCCGACGACGTGAGGAAGAAGATCCTGGCCCTGGACGACGCCAGCAACGTCGCCTCCATCCTTTAGGCTGACGCTGGCGCCGACCAGAACGAGGCACAAATCCCTCGACCAAATTTCAGCTTCCCGCACGCCGGAAAGCCAGTATCGGCGGGCTTTTCGTCCGCTCACAGGGCCCACCTGAATGGGCCTAATGTTGTGCCCAGAGTTGGGCCAGACTCCGAAGTAAGCCTTATTCCATTGGCTTTTGGACGACTTCCGATTGCTTCGATTACAAGTGCCCCGGCGCGCCTGCTTTCCAGGCGTCGTTAAGTGTCTGTTCCTACGTCGTTATTCGGCGTGTGGTGGAGACGGGGTTGTTCTTGGGACTGTCCGCGGGTCAGGACCCGTGGCGGCTGCACCAAGCCTCAAAGGCGAACCCGCGGCGTGCGCGGGCAGGTCGTGCCGAAATGGAAAAGGCCGGCGCAGTCCACGCACCAACCTACCAGAATTACTAGCATATTTCTGCTGAACCTGCACATCACATCTGTGTGAGCAGATGCTGGCAGTGACAGCAGACGGCACGGTGCGGCACATTCCGGGGCAAGCCAGCTATCATTGCCCCCACGCGAGCGAGACCGATCATGTCATCCCCTCGTCCCTTTACCTTTCATGTCCTCGACGAAGACATCGCCGACCTCCGCGCGCGGTTGGCCAAAACCCGGTTTCCAGATCAGGCGCCCGAAGCACCGTGGACCTACGGAGCGGACCTCGCCTACGTGCGGAAGCTGGTCGACTACTGGCGCGAAAAGTTCGATTGGCGCGCCCAGGAAGCCCGGTTGAACGCGTTCCCGCAGTTCAAGGTCGCCCTGCACGGCATCGACCTGCATTACCTGCAGGTTCCCGGCCAGGGTCCCGCGCCGAAGCCGCTGCTCCTGCTCCATGGTTGGCCAGGATCGCTTTTCGAGTTCATCGACCTGATCCCGCGCCTGACTGACCCCGCCCGCTTCGGGGGCGACGCCCGCGACGCCGTGACGGTCATCGCGCCGTCCCTGCCGGGCTATGGCCTCTCCTTCCAGCCCGGCCAGAAGCGCTTCGGCGTGGCGGCCATCGCGGACTGCGTGGCCGATCTCATGACCGACGTCCTGGGATGGAAGAAGTTCATCGCCCAGGGGGGCGACTGGGGCGCGCACATCAGTTCCAGCATGGCGGTTCGCCACCCCGATAAATTGGCGGGCATTCACCTGAACATGCTGACCGTCAATCCGGCCCTGCCGCCGCCGCCGACCCCGACGGCGGAGGAGCAGCGGTATCTGGATGAAATGCGCGACTGGGCCAAGGAAGAAACGGGTTACATCCAGATCCAGGGGACCCGTCCCCAGACCTTGGCCTACGGGCTCACCGACTCGCCCGTGGGAATCGCCGCCTGGATCGCCGAGAAGTTTCACACCTGGACCGATCACACGGGCGACTTCGAAACGGTGGTCGACCGCGACCGTCTGCTTGCCAACATTTCATTCTACTGGTTCACCGCCGCCATCGGCTCGTCGTTCTTTCCGTACTACGATCGCCTTCACGGCGAGTGGCCCATACCCGATGGCACGGCGGTCGACGTGCCAACAGGGTACGCGGCCTTTCCGCGAGAGATCCGGCGGCCACCCAGATCGATCGCCGAGCAAAGCTACAAGGACATAAGGCGCTGGACGGCGATGCCCAAGGGCGGCCATTTCGCGGCGATGGAGCAACCGGAAGCCCTGGCGAAGGACGTTCTCGAATTCGTGCGACCGCTGCGCAGTTCGTTCTAACGCTTAACTCCGTCGTCCTGAGCGAAGCCGCCCGCAGGGCGGCGCAGTCGAAGGACCTCTTTTCCGGTATCCGACCTGCTGAAGAGAAAAGAGGTCCTTCGACTGCGCGCCTTCGGCGCTCCGCTCAGGACGACGGAGGCCGGTTCTCACACCGCCCTGCCCGCCACCCAGCCACTCGACCAGGCCCACTGGAAATTGTAGCCGCCCAACCAGCCGGTGACGTCGACCGCCTCGCCGATCGCGTAGAGGCCGGGCACCTTCTTGGCTTCCATCGTCTTCGATGAGAGTTCGGCGGTGTCGATGCCGCCCACGGTCACCTCGGCCTTGGCGTAGCCTTCGGTGCCGGTGGGAGTCACGTGCCAACGCTTGAGCTCCGCCGCCAACGTCTCGAGGTCCTTGTCACGCCGCTCGCCGATCACGCCTTCCGGCGCCAGTGCCTGGGCGAGGCGATCAGGCATCAGGTCACCCACGATGTTGCGCAGCTCGGCCTTGAGCCGAAGCTGCTTGCGGCCCTTCAGGAAGGTTGCCACTTCGCGGTCCGGCAGCAGGTCGTCTGACAAAAGCGGCGCGAATAACCCCAAGAGGACATAGCGGAATGGTCGATGCGCCCCCATTTGCGCCCAACAAGCGCCTCAGAACTTGGGCGCACGCTTCTCCAGGAACGCCGCCGTGCCCTCATGGTAGTCGGGGCCGAAATAAACGTCCCGGCGCAGGCCATGGAGATACTCGTAGGTGGCCGGGTTGATCGGCACCGATTCGCTCAGCACGCGGATCGCCTCCTTGGAAGCGGCAATCGCCTTGGAGGAACGCGACGCGATCGTCCTGGCCATCGCGTAGGTTTCCGCCTCGAGCGCGGCCGCCGGCATGACCCTATTGACGATGCCGACGCGCTCCGCCCGGTCGGCCGGAATGAGGTTCGCCGAGAAGAACATCTCCTTCACCACGGTGAGCGGCAGGCGACTCATGAAGTTGAGAATTCCGGCGACGTTGTACGGTAACCCCAGCTTCGCAGGCGTGATGGCGAAGGCGCAGGTCTCGTCGCCCATCACGAGGTCGCAGGCCATGACCAGATCGCACGCGCCACCCCACGCCGAACCGTGAACCATGGCGATCACCGGTGCCGGGAACGCCTTGACCGCCCGCAGCAACTGTTCCAGTGGATCGCTATAGGGCAGCGGATCAACGTCCGCCCTCGGCAGCTCGCCGACGTCGTGACCGGCCGACCAGACCTTGCCACCGGAGGCGCTGCGCAGCACGACCACTCGGGCGCCATCGGCCTTGAAGGAATCCAGGGCAGCAATCACCTCGGCGATCAGGTCGGCGCCGAGAGCATTACGCTTGTCGTCATGGTCGAAGGCAATGGTGCCGATCTTGTCGGCGAGCGAAGTCCGGATCAACGGCATGCGATCAATCCTCAGATCAACGTGACTTTGCGGGCCGTCGACATCAGCTCGTCGCGAAAGGCCGGATGGGCGATTCCGATCAGCGCAAGGGCGCGTTCCTTGGTCGACTTGCCGCGCAGGTTCACCGCACCGTGTTCGGTGACCACCCATTCGACGTCCATGCGGAGGTCGGTCACCATCGCGACCTTCGGCACGATGCTGGAGACTGTTCCCTTCCGCGCCGTCGACTGGATCGCAATGATCGACTTGCCGCGCTTCGCGAGCGAAGCGCCCTTTACGAAGTCGAACTGGCCACCCGACCCGCTGTACTCGTGCTCGCCGATGAACTCGGCGTTGACCTGCCCATAGAGGTCGATCTCGATCGCCGTATTGACCGAGATGAAGTCGTCGTGCTGCGCGATCGTGCGAATGTCGTTGACGTAGGACGAGGCGTAGCTCTCGAAAGCGCTGTTGTCGTTCATGAAGGCATAGGAGTCGGCCGTACCGAAGGCCACGGTGAAGACGTGCTTGCCGGGGTGGAGCGTCTTGCGCGCGCCCGTGATGACACCCTTCCGGACGAGGTCGGCCATGGCAGGCGAAAACAGCTCGGTATGGATGCCGAGGTCCGAATGCTTCTCCAGAGCCATCGCAACACCGGAGGGTATCTTGCCGATGCCGAGCTGGATCGTGGCGCCATTCGGCACCATGGGCGCTACCAAGGCGCCGATGGCACGTCCCTCGGGCGATGGCTCGGCGACACCGGCCTCGATCAGCGGTACGTGGTTTTCAACGATCGCAGCCACTTCGCTCACGTGAATCTGCGACTGTCCGAACACCCGCGGCATGTTCCGATTGACCTCGACGATCAGGCGCTTGCACCGCCGTGCGGCAGTCGAGGCGAAATCGTTGTCCGTGCCCAACGAGAAAAAGCCGCCGCCGTCCATTGGCGAGACGGTCACGATGAAGGTGTCGAGTGCGATGATTTCCTCGAACAGGCGGGGAATCTGGCTGAAGTTGACGGGAACGAAGCTCAACAGCTTCTTGCCGGTCTTGACCTGCCGCTTGATGATCTCGTGATCGGGGCCGCCGATGAAGAAGCTGTGGGCGTCGACCTTCTCGATGACATCCTCGGCCAGCAGCGACTTGGCCAACGGCTCCATGGCAATCTTGTAATAGAGCCGAATCTGTTTGAGATCGTTGGAACGCAGCCGGTCGGCAAGCGCCGCCAACAAGGCCGGCGGTTGGCCGATCGCCATGCCAAGGGAAACTGTTGCCCCATCGGGAACGCCTGCAACTGCCTTGGCGGCGGTCGTCAGCTTGGCCGCGTATAGGTCAGCGCAACTTGCATTTGCCACTAATTCACTCCCTCAAGTAGCTCCCTGCCAACTGTCACTTCTCCAGTCGGCCTCTCAAATAGCATATGTGCGAGCGTCATGCTGGGTTCTCGGGAACTCGTCGCGGTCACCACATTGGTTCGGCAAAGTCGCCGCTTATGAGTTCGCGGTCTATGATCTGCCTCCGGCTTCCCCGATATGGAGAGGTTGAGTTTCGCTTGATCAACTGCGGCGGTACCCGGCAGGCGACAAAGAAAGAGTTGCCGAGCCAATCGCCGCCGACGCTCTTACCTACACCGCCTCGCCCGCGACCCAGCCGCTCGACCAGGCCCACTGGAAATTGTAGCCGCCCAGCCAGCCGGTGACGTCGACCGCCTCGCCGATCGCGTAGAGACCGGGCGCCTTCTTCGCCTCCATCGTCTTCGACGAAAGCTCGTTTGTGTCGATGCCGCCCACGGTCACTTCGGCCTTGGCGTAGCCTTCGGTGCCGGTGGGGGTCACGTGCCAGCGCTTGAGGTCCGCCGCCAGCGTCTCGAGGTCCTTGTCGCGCCGCTCGCCGATCACGCCCTCCGGCGCCAGCGCCTGAGCGAGGCGATCGGGCATGAGGTCGCCCACGATGTTGCGCAGCTCGGCCTTGGGCCGGAGCTGCTTGCGGCCCTTCAGGAAGGTCGCCGCGTCGCGGTCGGGCAGCAGGTCGATGGCGATCTCCTGGCCGGGACGCCAGTAGGACGAGATCTGCAGGATCGCAGGCCCCGAGAGGCCGCGATGGGTGAACAGCATGGCTTCTCGGAAACGTGTGCGGCCCACGCTGGCCACGACGTCGAGCGACACGCCGGCGATGTCCGGCACGCGCGCGGTGAAGGGCACCAGGCCCGGCCGCGTCTCGGTGAGGGCGAGGCCGAAGCGGCGCGCCGTGTCGTGGGCGAAACCCGTCGCGCCCATCTTGGGAATCGAAAGACCGCCGGTCGCCAGCACGACCGACGCTGAGTCAAAATCGCCGTGGTCGGTGCGCACCGTGAAGCGGTCGGACTTTTCGATACCGGTGATGCGGTGCGCCACGCGGACGTCGACTCCCGCCGCCTCGGCCTCGGCCAGCAGCATGGCCACGACCTGCCGCGCCGAGCCGTCGCAGAAGAGCTGACCCAGCGTCTTCTCGTGCCAGGCGATGCCGTGCTTTTCGACGAGCGCGATGAAGTCGTGCTGGGTGTAGCGCGCCAGCGCCGATTTGCAGAAGTGCGGATTGTTCGAGAGGAACGCCTCGGGCCGCGCCTCAAGGTTGGTGAAGTTGCAGCGCCCTCCCCCCGAGATCAGGATCTTCTTGCCGACCTTGTCGGCATGCTCGAGCAGCAGCACACGGCGGCCGCGCTGGCCGGCGCGGATGGCGCACATCAGGCCGGCGGCGCCGGCGCCCGCAATGACGACATCGAATGATTGGGACATCGAAGGCCTTATGCTCTTCCGGACCGCGCGCGTCTCGCGCGCTCCGGCGCATTCACATGCGCCTCATGAGCGGGCCGGAGGCCCGCGGTCCGCTTGAGCATGACGAGGCGGTTCACGCCAACGCCGTTCTCATGATCCACAGCGCCAGTGCCAGGCCAGCGATCGCGCCCGCGACAGAGCCGCCGACATAGAGCGCGGCCATCAGGTGCTCATGACGCTCCCACAGCAGCACGGCGTCGAGCGAGAAGGCAGAGAAGGTCGTGAAGCCGCCCATGATCCCGGTCGCCAGGAACAACCGCAGATGACCCGCGGCGCCCAGGCGCTCGGCGAACCAGCCAATGATCAGGCCCATCACCAGCGATCCCAGGATGTTGATGATCAGCGTGTGCCAGGGGAAGTGTGACCCCAAGAGCCGCGCCACCCAGATGTTCATGCCGTGTCGCGCCGCACCGCCGATGCCGGCGCCGACGAACACCACCAAGTAAGAAACCATCTCCCTAGCCTCCGAAGCGCGTCTTCCAGTCGGGCACCGATGTCTTATAGGGCAGCGCCGTCGCTTCATAGACGCCGCGCGCCACGGCCCGCGCGAGACAATCTGCCGCCACGGTGCCGAGCTCGGTCAGCACCGGCGGATCGCCGCCGCGCGCCGCCTTGCCGGTCGCCGCGGCAAAGACCGTGTCGCCGTCGTTCGGCGCATGCACCGGGCGCAGCGACTTCGAGAGGCCGTCATTGGCCATGATGGCGAGCCGCTTGCACTCGGCCTTGGTCAGGGTGGCGTCGGTCGCCACCAGCGCGATGGTCGTCGCCGTCGCCGGCAGCGGCTGTCCTTTGAAGCGTATCTTGAGCGCATCGTCGGGCAGCCTGGCAGGCCAGCCCAGCCCACCGAACTCGCCGTCGCGCTCATAGGCGCCCGCCCAGAAATGCGGGCCATCGCCGATAGTGGTCGAGCCCACGGCATTCACCGCCACCAGCGCGCCGACCGTAAAACCCTGGCTCGTTTTCGCACTGGTCGAACCCAGCCCGCCCTTGAGGCCGGCCGTCGTAGCGCCGACGCCGGCGCCGGCCGTGCCCAGCGCGAAGTCGTGCGCCGCCACGAGGGCGGCATCGCGGCCGAGATCCCAGTAGGGCGGTCTTTTGGTGACCGGCTCGCGCATCCAGTCCTTCTCGCCGCCATTGATCAGGTCGAACAGGATCGCCTGCACGGCCACCGGAATGGCGAGGCCGCCGAAGGTGCGGCCCTGGCCGCGCTGGCAGAGGACCGCCGAGGCGCCACCCGCCGCGTCGAGGCCGTAGACCGAGCCCCCCGACAGCACGACCGCGTCGATCGCCTGGCCCACCATCTCAGGCTCCAGCGACGTCACCATGCGGTCGCCCGGCGCCCCGCCCAGAGTCGCCACGCTCGCGACCGCGCCCTGCTCGAAGATCGCCACGGTCACGCCCGTCGCGGCGCGCATGTCCTGGGCGTTGCCCACCAGCACGCCCGGCACGTCGGTGATCAGGTTCCTCACGTCAGGAACTCGCCGCCGTTCACGTGGATGGTCTGGCCGGTGATGAAGGTGCCTTCGGGACCGACCAGCAGGCGCACCATGGCGGCGATCTCGTCGACCGTGCCGAATCGCTTCAGGGGAATCGGCCGGTCGCCCACGGGACGCGGGCCCGCCGCCGCTCCGCGGGCGGTGTCGATGGCGCCGGGCGCCAGCGCGTTGCAGGTGATCTTGTGCGGCGCCAATTCGACCGCCAGCGCCCGCATCAGGCCTTCGAGGCCCGACTTGGAGGCCGAGACGTGAACGCGATTGGGCGTACCGACATGGGTCGAGACGCCGGAGAGGGCGACGAAGGCGCCGCCGCCCCGCGCCACCATCTGCGGGATGATCGCCTTGCCGAGCAGGAACGCACCATCGAGCGCCACCGACATGATCTCGCGCCATTCGTCGAACGACATTTGCAGGAATGGCGTCTGGCGCCTGAGGCCTGCGTTGCTCACCAGGATGTCGACGCCACCGAAAGCCGCCGCCGCCTCGGCCGCCAGCCGCGGCGGGACGGCGGGATCGGAAACGTCGCCCATCGCGGCCACGGCCTTGCCACCCATGGCCTCGATCTCGCGCACGACCGCCTCGACTGCCGCCTTGTCGGCACGGCCATTGACCACGATCGACGCGCCGTCGCGCGCCAGCGCGAGCGCGATACCGCGGCCGATGTTCTTGCCGGCGCCGGTGACGAGCGCGACCTTGCCGCGCAGAGCGTCCTGTGTACTCACCTGTCTATCCCCCTCGAAAAATTCCTACAGCATGATGACATTGGGTGTGCCCGTCGTCCCGACCGAAGCGCGAAGCGCGGAGCGGAGGGACCTCCTCTCCACAATAAGCTATCTCCGGTGGAGAGAAGGCCCCTCGGCTCAGCGCGGAGGTTACTCCGCGCGACTCGGGGCGACGGATGTCTAATTCCTACCTCTAACACCGAAGCTGCATTGCTTCTCCGTCGTCATGACCGCGGCCACGCGATTGCTCTGCCGGAAGCAGCCGTTCGTCCACAGCCCGGCGTAGATGGTGCCGTCAGCTTCCTTGTAGGTGCCGAACCCGTTGGGCTTGTCGTCGTCGAACTCGCCCTCGTAGCGGTCGCCGGCCTTGGTCGTGAAGGCGCCCCAGCCGCTCATCTTGTCGTCGCGGAAGTCACCCTCGTAGCGATCGCCGCTGGCATATTTTAGGATGCCCCGACCGTTTCGCTCGTCGTTGCGCATCTCGCCTTCGTAACGGCTGCCGTCGGCATCGGTGACCTCGACGCGCGTCGTGAGACCCTCATGCAGCTCGACGTCGTATTTGTTGCCAGTGGCAAGCGCCGTCTCGGGCTGGAGCGGCTGACCGTCGCGGAATGCGCCGACGTAACGGGTACCGTTCGCGCGGCTGAGCGTGCCGTGTCCATTCGGCTGGTCATCGCGGAATTCACCGTCATAGCGATCGCCATTGCGATACTCGAAGACACCGCGGCCGCTCATGCGGCCATTCTCATACTGACCGACATAGCGGTCTCCCAGCGAGCCGTTCACATACCACTGCAAGACCCCGGGCCCATCCGCGACGTTGCTGGCGCAGTTTCCGGCCCAATTGAATGTCTTGCCAGCTTCGGGATCGGAGTCCCAAACACTGCAGCCGGTCACGTCGTTGCGCAGCCATCTCCCCGATGTCTGTGCGAACGCCGACGACATGAACAGCAGAAGGACGAACAGGACGGTCGAAAGGCGCACGGCTCAATCCGGGAAGTCGAAGTCTTGGTTGTTGTCCTTGATGCCGGCTTTCTCGAACCAGTCCGGGCCGAGCAGGCTGACGGGCTTGTCGAGACATTTGAGGGTGGCGACCACCTTGCCGGCGCGCTCGACCTGCAGGCCTTCCTTCGTCATCTTCTCGCCCTTCGGTCCCCAGTTCCCGATGCCGGTGTAGACCGTGTAGGTGGCCTGACCCCTGGTGAATCTCAGCCACGCCCCGCCGCCGCCGGAAAACGCCACGGTCGCGCCCGTCGCGGCCTTCGATGGCACGACCTGGCCCTCGGGCAGGGTAATGTCGAGCGGCTCGGACAAGTCGATCCTGCCGAAGCGGTACTGCAGAGTGCCCTTGCTGGCGGCAGCATCCTTCGACGCGCAAACCGAGACCATCCTCGCGCCGGTACGGCAGGAGAAGACGACGGTCTCCGCCGACGTGCAAAACGACGCCTGTTTTGCGCCGGAGGGCGGGCTCGCGGGCGCGTTTGCGGGCGGGACAGCCGGCGCCTCGATGATTCGCGCAGCGCTCACCAGGGCGACGGTACGTGATTTCTTGCAGTCGGGATTGCCCTGGCACTCGTCCGCCATCACGCTCTGCAGGGCGTAGGTGAGGCTCACGCGCTTGCCCTTGAGCGGCGGCTTCTGATCGCAGATCTCGAATTTCGCCATCTCCTCGAACACCACGCCGCGGTCGTCCTTGAGCGTGAGGTAGCAGGCGACGTCGCCACTGTTCGTGGCCATCACAGTGCCGACCGTCTTCTTGGTGATCTGGCCGATCTTGATCGTGGGCACGTCCTGCGCGCTCGCCGCCAGGGGCCAGGCGCCGAACGCCACCGCCAGAACGACGCTGATCCACCCCCTGGCACTCCGGATCGCCGACATGTCTCGCCTTTCGATGTGCGCGATCAGATTTCTGCACCTCCGCTACAACAATCGGTGGGCCGAGGTCCATGGGCGGCGAGCGCGATACTTGCGGAAACTTGCCGACTCGGAGGAGATTGACGGACATATTCCGCCGCCCAGACATCGAGGCGAGGTCTGTCGACGTGCCGCTCCATTGGAAGATCTCTCACGCCGGCCGATCGGTGGATGCCGTCGCCACCGGACATTTGAGCCTGCGGGATATCGAAGGCTACTTCGACGACCTCATGGTCTCGAGCGCCTTTCCCTATCGCAAGCTGTTCGACGCGACACAGACCACGTCCACCGTGACCGATGCCGAGATGATGCTGCTCGGCGCCCGCATGAGTGCTTACAAGGAGCTGGGACCTCTCGGCCCCCTCGCCATCGTCACGCCCAGCAGCTCATTGCGCACGCAGGCCATGCTGTTCTCGGCCCTGGCGCCAGCCGACCGGCCGCTGAAAATCTTCAAGACCGTCGCTGCGGCGCGCAGATGGCTCGACGCGCCAATTGAGAGCGACGTGGCGAGGTAGAGAAAATTTCGCTTTCAAGTTCCTCTCCCCCGTTAGGGCAGGGCTATCGCATGTGGCGTTCCCCTCGTCGTCCTGAGCGAAGCCGCCCGAAGGGCGGCGCAGTCGAAGGACCTTTTTTCCACGTCCCTCGACTGGAAAAGAGGTCCTTCGACTACGCTTCGCTCCGCTCAGGACGACGGAAGGGTCCACATGCGATAGCCCTGCCCTAGCGGGGGAGAGGAGCATGAAGGTGATGACGTCTAATCCGAAAGACTCTAACCCGCGACGATGTAGGCCTTGAGCGCCTCGGCCTCGTGGGTGGCTTCCTCGATGCGCGCCTTCACGACGTCGCCGATCGAGACCAGTCCGAGCAACTCGCCGTGACGCACCACCGGCAGGTGGCGGAAGCGGCCGCGGGTCATCATCTCCATGACCTGGTCGATCGACTCGTCGGGATCGCAGGTCACGACGTCGCGGGTCATCACCTGCCGGACCTCCAGCTCCAGCGCCGTGGCGCCGTGGCTTGCCAGCGCACGGACGAGATCGCGTTCGGACACGATGCCGGCGACACCGCCGTCCCCATCAAGCACCAGCACCGATCCGATGCGCCGGACGCTCAACTGCTGAGCCACCTGGGCCACCGAAGTCCCGGGTGTGACCGAGAACACGTTTCCGCCCTTCTGGGAAAGAATGTCGGAGACGAACATGGTTCCTCCTCCTTCTCGTGATTGGTCAAGCAAACATGGCTACGCAGTAGCGCGGAGAAAAGGGGTGGGCCATAAAGCCCTCATGAACGATGCCCCTAACAACTCGGCGGCGGCCCTCGTCCTGTTCTCCGGTGGCCAGGATTCCACCACTTGTCTGGCCTGGGCGCTAGAACGATTTGTGCATGTCGAGACGGTCGCTTTCGACTACCGCCAGCGGCACCGGATCGAACTGGACCAACGACTGGTGGTGTTGGACGAAGTCCGGCGGCGGTTCCCCCTGTGGGCATCCCGGCTCGGCGAAGACCATTTCATCGACATGGGCGTCCTCGGCCAGATCAGCGAGACCTCGCTCACGCGCAATGTCGCGTTCGAGATGGAAAAGGACGGCCTGCCCAACACCTTCGTGCCGGGGCGCAACATCCTCTTCTTCACCTTCGCGGCGGCCATCGCCTGGCGGCGCGGTATCCGCAATCTCATCGGCGGCATGTGCGAGACGGATTTTTCCGGCTATCCCGACTGCCGCGACAACACCATCAAGGCGCTGCAGGTGGCGCTGAACCTCGGCATGGACCGCAACTTCGTGCTGCACACCCCGCTGATGTGGCTCGACAAGGCCGAGACCTGGGGTCTTGCCCGCGAACTGGGCGGCGATGCACTGGTCGATATCGTCCTCGAGCACACGCACACCTGTTACCAAAGCGAACGCGGGCCGCGCGAGGCATGGGGCCATGGCTGCGGCGAATGCCCCGCCTGCGCCTTGCGCAAGCGGGGCTACGTCGCGTGGCGCGAAGGTAGGAAAGTCGCCTAGGAGCGGCCGCCGGCCATGCGCCTGGCAACTTCAAGCTGCTCCTTGGCCTTGGGGAACATCGCCTGGGCGTAACGGCGCAGGGCGCCGTTGTCGCCGTTCTG
>CAMDOT010000059.1 GCA_945903635.1 Rhizobium sp. Q54
AAGGCGCGCATGCCGCGGACGCTCATCCTGGAGCCGACGCGTGAATTGGCCGCCCAGGTGGCCGAAAACTTCGAGACCTACGGCAAGTACAACAAGCTCAACATGGCGCTGCTGATCGGCGGCGTGAGCTTCCCCGACCAGGAACGCGCCCTGGAGCGCGGCGTCGACGTGCTGATCGCCACCCCCGGCCGCCTGCTCGATCACTTCGAGCGTGGCGGCATTTTGTTGAATGACGTCAAGATCCTGGTGATCGACGAGGCCGACCGCATGCTCGACATGGGGTTCATCCCCGACGTCGAGCGCATCGTGGCCACGCTGCCGACGCTGCGCCAGACGCTGTTCTTCTCGGCCACCATGCCGCCCGAGATCAAGCGCCTGGCCGACCGCTTCCTCAGCAACCCGAAGGAAGTCACGGTCTCGCCGCCGGCCTCGGCCAGCAACACCATCGTCCAGGGACTGATCGTCGTTCCCGAGGACGACAAGCGCGAGGCCCTGCTGGCCCTGATCAAGAGCCAGGAAGTGAAGAACGCGATCGTGTTCTGCAACCGCAAGCGCGATGTCGCCACCCTTCACACCGCCCTGAAGAAGCACGGCCTCAACGCCGGCGCGCTGCATGGCGACATGAGCCAGCCGGCGCGCACCGAGACGCTCGAGAAGTTCAAGGCCGGCGACATCCAGATCCTGGTCGCCTCGGACGTGGCTGCGCGCGGCCTCGACGTTCAGGACATGAGCCACGTCTTCAATTACGACGTGCCGTTCTCGCCCGAGGATTACGTTCATCGCATCGGCCGCACCGGCCGTGCCGGCAAGACCGGTCATTCCTTCACGCTGGCCGCGCCGCATGAAGGCGGGCTGATCGAAGCCATCGAGAAACTGATCGGCACCACCATCCCGCGCATCGAAGTTCCCGGAATGGAGACTGCGGTGCTCGAAGCCGGCGACGGTCGTCGCCGTGGACGTGGCGGTCGCGGTGGTCGTGGCGGGGCCCGCCCCGGCGCTGCTGCCAGCGACAAGCCGCGAGGCCCGCGCCGCGAACCGCGCGCGCCGCGCGAACATCGTGAACCGCGCCCGGAAGTATCGGCCGAGCCGCAGGCAGCGGCCGCCGAAGCAGCAGCACCCGAGGCTCCCCGTGAAGTCACTCGTGAAGCTCATCGCGAACCACGGGCGCCGCGCGAGCGCCGTCCCGAACGCGAGCGTGCGCCCCGCGAACATGCTCCTCGTGAACATGCCCCCCGCGAACACGCGCCCCGCGCCGATCGTGCGGCGCAGCCGCCCCGCGAACGGCAGCCCGAGCGCCGGTCAGAACGCAGCTCCGAGCGCAGCCATGAGCGCCGGCCTGAACACCGGCGCGACCGCGACGACGGCGGTCCCGCGCCCAAGGGTCTCGGCGATCACGTGCCGGCTTTCCTCGCGCGCCCGCCGCGCTAGACTGGCTGGCGATGCAGACGATCTTCGTCATGGTGAAGTGCGAGCTCGGCAAGGCCTATGAGGTTGCCGACGACGCCGTCTCGGTCGAACAGGTGTCGGAGGTCTATTCGACCTCCGGCCAGTACGACCTCCTGATGAAGTGCTATCTCGACGACAAGACCGACATCGGCCACTTCGTCACCAGCAAGATCCAGACGCTGGGCGGCGTGAAGGACACCTTCACCCTCATCACCTTCAAGGCGTTTTCCTGACGACGGCCGCGCCTCGCAGGCACCTCCCGCGTGGCGAGGATTTCCTGCTCCTGCCGCCGTCGATCCAGCCCTACGCCTATCGCATCGTCGACCAGCTGTTCGCCCATCGCGTGATCCGCCGCGGTCCCGCACCCCGCGATCTGCCGCGCGGCGAGGAGATCGCGCCCCGTTACATCGCCGACGGCCGCGAGCACGACGTCGCCTCGTTCATGGACCGCAACGTGATCTCGGGCCTGCTGGTGATCCGTCACGGCAAGGTGGTGCTGGAGCGCTATGGCCTGGGCCTCGGCGAGCACGACCGCTGGTCGACCATGTCGACCGTGAAGTCGATGACGGCGATGCTGGTCGGTGCCGCGGTCCGCGATGGCGCCATCGCCTCGATCGACGAGCCTCTGACGCGCTACCTGCCGGCGTTGCGCGGGTCGGCCTACGAGGGCGTGACGCTGCGCCATGTCATGACCATGTCGTCCGGCGTGCGCTGGAACGAGGACTATACGGACCGCCAGTCCGACGTGAACCGCTACTCGAAGTCGCTGGCCGACAAGGTGCCGGGCGGCGTGCTGCGGCTGATGGCGTCGCTGCCGCGCGCCCATCCGGCCGGCAGCAGCTTTCTCTACAATTCCGGCGACACCTACCTGCTGGGCGCGGCGCTGACCCAGGCGATCGGCAAGCCGTTGGCCGACTACATGTCGGAAAAGATCTGGCGGCCCGCCGGCATGGAGTGCGACGCCTTCTATACGCTGGAGAGCGAGGGCGGCCAGGAGATCGGCGGCAGCCGCGCCGGCATGGTCCTGCGCGACTTCGGCCGCTTCGGACTGTTCGTCCTCGGCGACGGTGTGATCGATGGAAAGCGCGTACTGCCCGAGGGATGGGTCGAGGCCGCGGCGACGCCGGCCTTCGCGCTCGAAACATCGCCGGTCGTCGATATTACCCACTATGGCTACAGCTGGTGGCTTGGTGACGGCGTGATGGCGGCCATCGGCCACGCCGGCCAGCGTATCGACATCTTCCGCGACGAAGGCCTGGTCGTGGTGACGCTGGGCGCCTTCCCGCAGCCGCTCTATGCGCCGCCGGTCGATCACAACCGCCGCAACGAAGTGGTGGCTTTCACGCAAGCGGTGAGGACGATATGAGCGGCGGTCAGGCGGTCCTTGCCATTTGGGTCGACATCGATCCGGCAGATGATTCCCTCTTCGAACACTGGCACAGCCGCGAGCATGTCCAGGAGCGCGTCGGCTGCCCCGGCTGGTTGCGCGGCAGCCGCTTCAAGGGCGTCGACAACCCGGGGCGCTATCTCCTGTTCTACGACGCCGAGACGACAGGGGCGTTCGAGAGTGCCGAATACTATGCGCGGCTCGGCAATCCGACCGAGATGAGTCGCGCCATCTTCCCGAAGTTCCGCGACACCTGGCGCACCGTCTGCACGGTCGAGCAACGCTGGGGCGAGGGCATCGGTGCCGCCGTGCTCACGCTGCGCACGACCGTGGGCAACACCGCGCCGTTCGACACGTTGGCCGGCGCGCAGACGGCGCGCGTCGACATGCTGGCGGGCCAGGCCAACCTCGGCCAGGCCCACACGGCCGAGAAGGATCTGCGCACTGCGCCCGACCGTCAGATCGAACGGGCGCTGGTCGCCTTCTTCTGGTCGGTGGAGGCGGCCCAGGCGGCGCGTGCCCGGCACGCGCCCGAGGGCGAGGTCTTCGCCCTCCGACACACCGTGTCGAAGAGCGATCTCGCGAGCTAGTTGATCGGGATTAGTTGATCAGGCCGTAAAACTTCCCGGCGTTGGTGCAGGTGATCATCTTGACCTGCTCGGCCGGGACATCGGCGAACTGTTCCTTGATGTACTTGTCGGAGTGCGGCCACACGCCGTCGCCGTGCGGGTAGTCGGAGCCCCACATCAGGCTTTCCGCGCCCATGTCGTCGATCAGCTTGGCGCCGATGCGGTCGAACTGGAACGTGGCCTTGCACTGGCGGCGCCAGTAATCCGACGGCTTCATCTTGAGGCCGAGGTCGAAGAAGCGGTCTTCCCACTCGAAGTCCATGCGGTCGAGCGCATAGGGGATCCAGCCCGAGCCCGACTCGCCGAAGGCGATGCGGACGTTGGGATAACGCTCCAGCACGTTGGCACCGATGATGGCGGCCAGGATGTTCACCAGGTTCATCTGGAAGCCCGAGACGACGGTGAAGAACACCGAGCGGCCGACGCGGCCGGGATGCTTGCTGATCATGTCGGGCGGCACCGCCGGAAAAGTGTGGAAGTGCAGCGGCAGCTGGACGTCGTTCACCGCCTTCCACAAGGGCTCCCACATCGGATGCCACATCGGCTCCATGTCCCACGAGCACGAAAGCTCGAGGCCCTTGATGCCCATCTTGGCGACGCGATGGATCTCCTTCACCGCGGCGTCGATGTCGCCGTAGGGCAGGCAGGCGAGGCCAATGTGCCGGTCGGGATAGTGGCTGCAGAAATCCTTTAGCCAGTCGTTGTAGATCGTCAGCATCTGGTTGCCGGCTTCGCGGTCGTTGAGCCGGCTGGCGGCACCCAGGATGCCGTAGATCACCTCGGCATCGACGCCGTCGCGATCCAGATCTTTTATGCGCAGGTGCGGATCGGAGATGCGGCGGATGTCCTTGGCGCCATCCGAGTAGAGGCCGGTTTCGGCCATGATGTCGACGCGGTGATGCTTGCCGGGCACGAACTTGGAGCCGGCCGGGCCGACACCGTTCTTGAAGCCGAAGGTGGCGCCGTTCTTGGACATCCACTTCGGGCCTTCGTCGGTGTCGGTGACGAACGGCATGCGATCCTTCATCTCGCGCGGCGCCATCGACGTGAACAGGTCGGGCGGCATCCAGGGCAGGTCGAGATGGCTGTCGGCCGAAATGCGTTTGTACTGCATGGCGTCGCTCCCGTGGATATGCTGGCCAAATTATGCGCGCCGTCAGGCGGGTTCGGCAATGCCCCTACTATTTCGCGGGTCGGCTTGTGTGCTACGGGTCGGGTGATGACTGAAGAGTTTGACTACATCGTCGTCGGTGCGGGTTCCGCAGGGTGCGTGCTCGCCAACCGGCTGTCGGCCGATCCCAAGTCGCGTGTCCTGGTGCTGGAAGCCGGCGGCAAGGACAACTGGATCTGGTTCCACATCCCGGTCGGGTATCTCTTCGCCATGGGCAACCCGCGCGCCGACTGGATGTTCCAGACCGAGAAGGAGCCGGGGCTGAACGGCCGTGCGCTCAACTATCCGCGCGGCAAGGTGATCGGCGGCTGCTCGGCCATCAACGGCATGATTTCTATGCGCGGCCAGGCGGCTGACTACGATCATTGGCGCCAGCTCGGCTTGACGGGTTGGGGCTGGGACGATGTGCTGCCGGTCTTCAGGAAACTCGATGGGCATTTCCTCGGCGACACCGAGCATCATGGCGCCAGCGGCGAGTGGCGCGTCGAGGAGCCGCGCGTGAAGTGGGAGGTGCTGGACGCCGTCACCAAGGCGGCGACCGAGATGGGCATCCCACGGACGGCCGACTTCAATACCGGCGACAACAACGGCGTCGGCTACTTCCATGTGAACCAGAAGCGCGGGTTGCGCATGTCTGCGGCCAAGGCGTTCCTGAAGCCGGTGCTCGACCGGCCGAACCTCAAGCTCGAAACAGGCGTGCTGGTCGAGAAGGTCCTGTTCGAGGGCAAGCGCGCGACAGGAGTCCGGTTCCGCCAGAACGGCCAGGTCGTCGAGGCGCGCGCCAAGGGCGAGGTGATCCTGTCGGCGGGCGCCGTGGGTAGCCCGCAGATCCTGCAGCTCTCCGGCGTCGGTGCTGCAGAGTGGCTCAGCGAGCACGGGATCGCTCCCGTGCTCGATCGCCCCGGTGTCGGTCGCAACCTGCAGGACCATCTGCAGCAGCGCGCCATCTTCAAGGTGCATGACGTCAAGACCTTGAACACGACCTACCATTCGCTGTTCGGCCGGGCGCTGATGGGCATGGAATATGCATTGTTCCGCACGGGCCCGCTCACCATGGCGCCCTCGCAGCTCGGCATCTTCACCATGTCGTCGCCCGACCACGAACGCGCCAACATCGAGTTCCATGTGCAGCCACTCTCGCTCGACAAGTTCGGAGAACCCCTGCACCGTTTCCCGGCCGTCACCGTCAGCGCCTGCAACCTGCGCCCGACCTCGCGCGGCACGATCCGGCTGCGCTCGGCCGATCCCGCCGACAAGCCGCTGATCGCGCCCAACTACCTCTCGACACAAGAAGACCGCCGTGTCGCGGCCGACGCGATCCGCATCACGCGCCGCCTGATGAAGCAGCCGGCGCTGCAAGCCTACCGGCCCGAGGAATACCTGCCCGGCCCCAGCGTCGGCGACGACGAAGCCTCGCTCGCCAAGGCCGCGGGCGACATCGGCACCACCATCTTCCACCCGATCGGCACCGCCAAGATGGGCCTGCCGTCCGACCCGATGGCCGTGGTCGACGAGCGCCTGCGCGTCATGGGCCTGAGCGGCCTGCGCGTGGTCGATGCCTCGGTGATGCCGACCATCACCTCGGGCAACACCAACACGCCCACCATCATGATCGCCGACAAGGCGTCTCGGATGATCCTCGAAGACGCGCGTACAGGAGTTAGACATGGCTAATCGAATTCTCGGATTGCTCGCGGCCCTGGCACTTGCGGCTCCCGTAGCGGCTGAGGCCCAGCAACCCACGACCCTGCGCGTGGTGGCGCATTCCGATCTAAAAATCCTCGATCCGATCTGGACCACCGCCTTCATCGTCCGCAACCACGGCTACATGATCTACGACACGCTGTTCGCGCTCGACGGCAATCTCCAGATCAAGCCGCAGATGGTCGACAAGTGGACCGTCTCCGACGACAAGCTCACCTGGACCTTCACTCTGCGGGACGGCCTCGAGTTCCACGACGGCAAGCCGGTGACGACCGACGACGTCGTGGCCTCGCTGAAGCGCTGGGCCGTGCGCGACGGGCTGGGTCAGATCCTTTGGGAGAAGGTCAACGAAGCCAAGGCGGTCGACGCCAAGACGTTCCAGCTCGTTCTCAAGGCGCCGACCGGTGTCGTGCTGCAGGCACTGGCCAAGCCCTCGGGCAATCCCTTCATCATGCCGGCGAGGATCGCCGCCACCTCGCCCACCGACCAGATCAAGGAGTTCGTGGGCTCCGGTCCCTTCATCTTCAAGGCCGACGAGTGGAAGCCCGGTGACAAGACCGTCTACGTCAAGAACCCCAAGTACAAGCCGCGGCCGGAGCCCGCCTCGGGCCTGGCCGGCGGCAAGATCGCCAAGGTCGACCGCGTCGAATGGCTCGCCATTCCCGACCAGCAGACCGCGGTCAACGCCCTGCAGGCCGGCGAGATCGACATCATCGAGACGCCGCAGCACGACCTCTATCCGCTGCTCAAGAAGGACCGCAACGTCTCGATGGTCACCACCAACAGGTGGGGCAACCAGTACATCTATCGCTTCAACCAGCTCCACAAGCCGTTCGACAACGCCAAGGTTCGCCAAGCGATGCTCTACGCGCTGAACCAGAAGGACTTCCTGAACGGCGTGATCGGCGATCCCGAGTACTACACGGTCTGCAAGGCCATGTTCATGTGCGGCGGCCCCTACGAGACCACGGCGGGTTTCGCCGACAAGTACGAGAGCGACTTCGCCAAGGCCAAGCAGCTCCTCGCCGAAGGCGGCTACGACAACACGCCCGTCGTGCTGCTGCATTCGACCGACCTCTACGTACTCACCAACATGGCGCCGATCGCCAAGTCGCTGATGGAGAAGGCCGGCATGAAGGTCGACATGCAGTCGATGGACTGGCAGACCCTGGTCAGCCGCCGCGCCAAGAAGGACCCGCCGGACAAGGGCGGCTGGAACGTGCTCATCACCTCCACCTCGGGTGCCGATTCGCTCGACCCGCTCACCTACAGCTTCATCAGCGCTTCCTGCGACAAGGCCTGGTTCGGCTGGCCGTGCGATGAGGAGATCACCCGCCTGCGTACGGCCTTCGCCAACGAGACCGACGAAGCCAAGCGCAAGGAGATCGTCGAGAAGCTGCAGCTTCGAGCCGCCGAGGTGCCGACGCATGCCTTCCTCGGCCAGTACAACAACGCCATGGCGATCCGCAAGAACGTCACCGGCAGCGTCGTCTCGCCGGTGCCGGTGTTCTGGAACATCGAGAAGAAGTGACTAGGTGGAAGAAGTGACTGGGCGGAAGAAGTGACTAGGCCGCCCGGGCGGCGTCGAGCCGGTCGAGCAGGCGGTACCAGTTGATGAAGGCCGCCAGGTAGAGTTCGTTGAGGCCGTGAACCGGCAACGGTTTGACCGGCGTGGGCGGCAGGGGGAGCGCCGCGGCATCGCCGGTCGCGATATACTCGGCGAACGCGCGGCCCATCGCCGACTGCAGGGCGACGCCGCGCCCCATGCAGCCGATGTCGATCAGCAGACCGGGCGCCGGCTCGTGCAGATGGGGCAGGTGATCGCGGGTGAGCGCGACACGGCCTCCCCAGCGGAACTCGACCTCGACGCCCTTCAGTTGGGGGAACATCTTTTCCGTCATCGCCTGCAGATGCCGCCAGTCGTGCGGATGGGTGGGCTCGCCCATGCGACCGCGTCCGCCGAGCAGGAAGCGGCCGGTGTGGTCGAGCCGGTAGTAGAGCCCGATACGGCGCGAGTCGGAGTTGGCCTGGCCGCCCGGCAGGATCGACTTGCGGACATTGTCCGACAGGGGCCGCGTGGCGATCTGGAAGGAGTTGGCCGCGATGATGGTCTGGCGCAGCCGCGGCCACAGGTCGCCGGTATAGCCGTTGGTCGCCAGCACGACGCGATCGGCCGTCACTGAGGCACCACCGGCTGTACTCACGATCCACTTGTCGCCAGTGCGTTCCAGCTTCGTCGCGAGCGTCTTGCCATGCACGGCAACGCCGGCGCCGATCGCGGTGCGCGCCAGCTCGCGCGCATAGGCGAGCGGCTGCACCACGCCGCCGCGGCGATCGAGCCACGCGCCGGCGTATTGGTCCGACCCGACGTGACGTTCCGTGGCCGCCTTGTCGAGCACCTCGACCGGTGCGCCCAGTCGCTGCCATTGCGCCGCCCGGGCCTCCAGCGCCGGCATCGCCTTGGTGGAAAAGGCGCTCTGGATCCAGCCATTGCGCGTGTTCGGAACATTCATCTTATGCTTGTCGATCAGCTCCCAGACGACATCGGCGGTGCGGCTGACGAAGTCGACGAGGCGGGTCCCGCGCTCGGGCCCGAACATCGCTAAAAGCTCGTCGGGATCGAACTTGAGACCCGGGATCACCTGGCCGCCGTTGCGGCCCGATCCGCCGAAGCCCGGCTCCTTCGCCTCCAGCACGACCGACTTGATGCCGCGCTCGGCGAGATGCAGCGCGGTCGAGAGGCCACAATAGCCGGCGCCCACGATGCAGACATCGGTCGAGACCCGCTCCGCGAGGGGCGGTGTCGGCGGCGCAGGCGGCGCGGTCGCCGCCCACAGCGAGGGTTCAAGAGGGAAGGGCTCGGCCATGTGGTCTCGCTAAGAGTTCAGGATGCTGAGCAGGCCGAGCACGGATCGTGCCGATCGTTGCCTGGAATGATGACTTTAGGTCGACGCGGAGGAACCCGTCGTCTCGACCGGAGCACCGAAGGTGCGGAGTGGAGAGACCTTCTCTCGACCAATAGCCGGCGAATCGTAGAAAGGAGGTCTCTCCACTCCGCGCTGCGCGCTCCGGTCGAGACGACGAGATCTCCTTTTTTTCGGCTGATTCGGCCTGAACTCATTCTGCTCTAGTTCCGCGCCTTGAAGGCGAACTCGGCGCCGGAGCGGATGCCGGTGGGCCAGCGCGCGGTGATGGTCTTGAGCTTCGTGTAGAAGCGCACGCCTTCCATGCCGTAGACGCCGTGGTCGCCGAAGATCGAGGCCTTCCAGCCGCCGAAGCTGTGATAGGCCACCGGCACCGGGATCGGCACGTTGATGCCGACCATGCCGATCTGCACGCCGCTGGCGAAGGCGCGGGCGGCATCGCCGTCGCGGGTGAAGATCGCCGTGCCGTTGCCGTAGGCATGGTCGTTCACCATGCCGATCGCCTCGTTGAAATTCTTGGCGCGCACCACCGACAGCACCGGCCCGAAGATCTCGTCCTTGTAGATCTTCATGTCGGTGGTGACGTTGTCGAACAGGCAGCCGCCCATGAAATTGCCCTGTTCGTAGCCCTGCAGCTTCAGCCCACGGCCGTCGACCACCAGCTTGGCGCCTTCCTTCACGCCTATATCGACATAGCCCATCACCTTGTCGCGGTGCTGGCGCGTCACCAGCGGCCCCATCTCCGATTGCGGATCGAGTCCCGGCCCGACTTTCAGGGCCGCCACGCGCGGCGCCAGCTTTTCCATCAACCTGTCGCCGACATCGCCTACCGCGACGGCGACCGAGATCGCCATGCAGCGCTCGCCGGCGGCGCCGTAGCCCGCGCCGATCAACGCGTCGGTCACCTGGTCGAGGTCGGCGTCGGGCATGACCACCATGTGGTTCTTGGCGCCGCACAGCGCCTGCACACGCTTATTGCGCTGAGTGCCGGTGTGATAGACGTACTCGCCGATCGCCGTCGAGCCGACAAACGAGATCGCCGGCACGTCGGGATGATGCAGCAGCGCATCGACCGCCACCTTGTCGCCGTTCAGCACCTGGAAGATGCCGGCGGGCGCTCCGGCCTCGGCGAACAGCTCGGCCAGCAGCATCGGCGCGCTCGGATCCTTCTCCGACGGTTTTAGGATGAAGGCGTTGCCGCAGGCCACCGCCATGGCGCCCATCCAGCACGGGATCATGATCGGGAAGTTGAACGGCGTGATGCCCGCCACCACGCCCAGCGGCTGGCGGATCGACCACGAATCCATGTCGGAGGCGACCTGCTCGGTAAAATCGCCCTTCATGTGATGGGCGATGGCGCAGGAGAATTCCACCACTTCCAGCCCGCGCCCGACCTCGCCCTTGGCGTCGTCGAAGGTCTTGCCGTGCTCCAGCGACATCATGCGCGCGAGGTCGTCGGTGCGCTTCTCGATCAGGCTCTTGAGGTTGAACATCACGCGCTGGCGCCGCAGCGGCGGCGTCGCCGCCCACGCGACCTGCGCCTTCTTGGCGAGCTGGACCGCATCGTCGATCTCGGCCTCGGAGGCGAAGGCCACCATCGCCGTCACCTCGCCGGTCGCCGGGTTGGTGACGTCGCCCTGCCGGCCGCTCATGCCCGCGACCCGCTTGTTGCCGACGAAATGTCCGATCCTGCCCGCCATTATTTCCTCCACGTGATTTTCTGCGTTCTAGCATGGTGGGGTCTTTGCTCCACCCTTCACTCGCCACCGCCCCCTCGCGGGCAGGGCTATCGCGTATGAGGCATTACCGTCGTCCTGAGCGAAGCCGGCCGAAGGGCGGCGTAGTCGAAGGACCTTTTTCCGGCGGCCCATCGAATGGAAAAGAGGTCCTTCGACTACGCTTCGCTCCGCTCAGGACGACGGAAAGGCCTATGTGCGAATAGCGGGTGAGGGGGCGACATTGGGACATTTTCCCGGACGCTAGCGCGCGAGAGCCATGTCGCTTGTCGCGGGCTCGAAATCATTGAAGACGTTGGTGAATTCGTCGTCCTCCACCGCCGCCTGTTGTCCCGCAGAAGGGGACATTTCGGAATGCCGAGGTGCTGCCTGCCTCTCGACGACCTTCTCGACTGCCTTGTCGATCGAGGCAGCGATGCGCTTCTCGACCTCGGCGGCCACGCGCGCCTCGAAATCGGCTTCCGCCTCGCGGCGTTTCTCTTCCTGCTGCTCCGCGCGCAGCGCCGCGGCGTCGGCTTGTTTCAGGAGATAGAGGTCGAGAGCCCGGTCGCGCCGCGTGTATTCGGCGACCTTCTTGCCGCGATAGAACACCGGCCGGACCTCGACATGGTCGGCGGCCAGCACGACATTCTCGACCGCCTGCCGGCGCCGCGCCTCGATGATGTCGCGGCACTTCCTGTCGAACAGCGGGTCGTTCTGGCGCCAGCGGTGGACGGTGCGCCGGTCGACGCCGGCGCGGGCCGCCGCCTCGAGGATGGTGCGGCAGCGCGCGAAATGACTGAGGAAGGCCGACTGGCGGCGGCGCGGCGTCGTGAGCCGCTCCGGCTTCAGGATGGCGCGGTAGGCCAGGGTCCTGGGTTCCTCCGGCAGGGGCTCGACAAGGGAGGGGGCGGCCTCGGCCTCGTCGTCGGGCCTGCTGCTTGGGATGCCCAGCTTCTTCTCGGCGATGCCCAGCCAATTGGTCTGCTTCAGCCGCTGCTGCGCCCAGGCCGTCAGCCCCGCCTCGCTTTTTTCCGCGCCGCTCATCCGGGTGCATTCGTCGACCAGTTTCTGCAGCATGCCGCGCGGCATCTCGGCATAGAGCCGCGGCACGCCCAGGCCGCCGTGGTTTTCGAGGTGATAGAGCGCTTCGTCGGGTTTCATCGGGACCTCCGTGTGAGGATAGGAGAACGGATATATAATATCCTAATATCCTTTCGTCAAGATGTCCAAAATCGAACGGAGTCTTCCGCTGCAGGGGCGTTACAATTGAGCCCTCAGGAAAGGCCCTCACGAAGAGGAACGTGTCATGACTCCACTAGAGCCGACCGCGCCGGAAGCCCGGCCGATCAACGCCACCACCGGCACTGCCGGCAACGACGTCGCCGCCCGAGTGCGCGAGATCACCGCCGGAGTCCTCGGCATCGACCCCGGCCGGGTCGTCGAAAGCGCGGACTTCGTCTCCGTTCTCGGCGCCAGCAGCCTCGATCTCGTGGAATTGATCATGGCGATCGAGGATGCGTTCGGCATCGAAATCTCCGACAGCGCCGCCGAGCGGATCGCGACGGTGGGCGACCTCGTGGCGTTCATCCGCGCCAACGCGCCGGCGGGCCGGGAAGGATAGCGTCTCGAAGCGGACTCATTCGCTTCCCCATTCAAATGGGGAAGTGCCCTCGTCTTACGAGGGCGATGGGGTCATGACCCCTCCGGCGCTTCGCGCCACCTCCCCATTTGAATGGGGAGGGGGTCTCAATATCTGGTCGGACGAGGGGGGACAGACCATGAGCGTCGTCAAACGGCATGCCGGAGACAGGGCGCATCTGGTGCGTCTCGCCGAGGCCACGGGGGATCTGGCCCTGTTGGCGAGCTTCACGGAAAAGCGGCCCTCGATTGTAGAGCGCCTGGCCGAGGGCAAGGCGCTGCGCGACCAGGTGCCCCGCGCCGATCCGGTGGCGATCCTGGAACAGCAGAACGTGAGCCGCGTGCAGAGGCTGGTGCCGGTCCGCTTTGCCCGCATGCTGGCCACGCCCTTCGCCTTCCTGCGCGGCTCGGCCGCGGTCATGGCGGGCGATCTCGCCGGCACGCCGGCCACCGGCCTGTTCGTCAATGCCTGCGGCGACATGCACGTCTCCAATTTCGGGGTCTTTGCCTCGGCCGAACGTAATCTCGTGTTCGCGATCAACGACTTCGACGAGATCCATCCCGGGCCCTGGGAGTGGGACCTCAAGCGCCTGGCCGCCAGTGCCGCGGTGGCGGCGCGCTTCATGGGCGGCGACAGGGACAAGGCCGCCGATGCCGCCCGCGCGATCGTCCGCTCCTATCGCAAGCGCATCAGGCGCTTCGCCGAGATGGGCCACCTCGAGGTCTGGTACAACCGCATCGACGAGCGGGCGGTGCTCGACACGCTCTCCGCCAAGGCGCGCCGGCGGGCCGAACGCGCCATGGCCAAGGCGCGCGAGAAGGGCCACGTGCGGGCGCTCGACAAAATGACCGAGGAGGTCGACGGCGAGCATCGGATCATCGAGGAAGTGCCGCTGATCGTCCGCGAGACGCACGCTGAGGATGGTACGCCGATCAACGAGGCCCTCGACGTGGTCCTGCGCTCGTACATCGAATCGCTGGCGATGGACCGCCTGAAGCTGCTGTCGCGCTACCGCATCGTCGATGTCGCGCGCAAGGTGGTGGGTGTCGGCAGCGTCGGGACCGGCTGCTGGGTGGTCCTGCTGAAAGGTGCCGACAACGACGATCCGCTGTTCCTCCAGGTCAAGGAAGCCCAGGCGTCGGTGCTGGCGCCCTACGTGGAAGGGACCTTGCCGTTCAAGAACCACGGGAAACGCGTGGTCATGGGGCAGCATCTGGCCCAGGGCGCGCCGGACATTTTCCTCGGTTGGGGGCGCGTGAACGACAAGGATTTCTATGTCCGCCAGCTCGCCGACATGAAGGGCAGCATCGCGTTCGGCGAAGGTGACACCGGACAACTGGAAACCTTCGAGGAATATTGCGCCCTCTGCGGCTGGGCATTGGCGCTGGCGCACGCCAAGTCGGGCGATGCGGCGCTGATCGCGGGCTACTGCGGCAACAGCCCTGAACTCGACGATGCCATCGCCAAGTTCGCGCTGGCCTATGCCAGGCAGACCGACAAGGACCACGAGACCCTGGACAAGGCCCGGCGCAGTGGGCGTATCCGCGTCGCCACCGAACAGGTCGTCAAATAGCGCCGGAGCTTCCGCTCACACGCCCCCGCTCATACGACCGCATCGCCCGCGATCTGCGTGCGCTGCATGCGGCGATGGAAGGGGCCGGCGTCGTGCACGGCGAGGTGCTTGGTGCAGCGGTTGTCCCAGAAGGCGATCGAGCCCGCCTGCCAGCGGAAGCGGCAGGTGAACTCCGGCCTGTGGCCGTGTTCCATCAGGAACTCGAGCAACGGCGTGCTCTCGCGCTCGGTCATGCCGTCGAAGCGGATGGAGTAGGAGCGGTTGACGAACAGGCACTTGGCTCCGGTCTCGGGATGGGTGCGCACCACCGGATGCGCGCTCTCGGTCGGCTGCCAGTTGGCATCCTCGCGGATCTTGCTGGAGCGGCGGGCATTGAGGTTGTTGTGCGGCCCCGCCACCTTGATGTCGCTGTGCACCACCTTGAGATTGGCCAGCATCGCCTTCATGCCGTCCGACAGGGTCTCGTAGGCGAGGTACTGGTTGGCGAACAGCGTGTCGCCGCCATAGGGCGGCACCTCCAGGGCATAGAGGATGGCGCCCATCGGCGGCTCGGCCATCATCGTGGTGTCGCTGTGCCAGTCCTCGCCGATGATGCGCTCGTCGCCCGGCTGGCGGACCACGCGCACGATCTCGGGTTCGGCCTGGCCCATGTCGAAGTTGGGATGGATGAAGAGCCGGCCGAAGCGGCGCGAGAATTCCTTGTGGCTGCGGTCGTCGAGTTTCTGGTCGCGGAAGAAGATGACCAGGTGCTCGAGCAGCGCCTGGCGGATCTCGGCGATCGTGGCGTCGTCGAGCCCGGCTGCGATATCGACGCCGCCGATCTCGGCGCCCAGCGCGCCGGCGATCGGCGAGACGGTGATGTGTTGGTAGGTGGTCATGGATGAAAGACTAGGACCAAGACGAGCTCTCGTCCAAGGGCGTCAGCGAGCCGCGAGCCGTCCGGCGGAAGGGCCGTTCAAGTCAGGCGAGCTTAAGACAAACACCCACGGCGACCATGAAGCCGACGGCACCGATGGTCCAGGTTATCCAGAACGATACCGGACTTTCCTTGCGCGTCGAACGGCGATACCGCTCATAGAATTCACCTGTCACGAGCATGCGCACAAGCATGTAGCCAAAGGCGACGAACAGCGCGGAGATCACGAAGGTTTGCATCTGCTCACATGCTGCCGTCGGCATGTTGCCGGGTCAAATGCGCCGAGCTTCCATCCAACGGCTACTGCGGAGTTATGCATCCCACTCATACTCCTCCCCCGTCTTACGGGGGAGGTGGCGCATAGCGCCGGAGGGGGAGAGCCCCAAAGGGAGTATTCGAAATTTTCCGATCTGAAATCGGCGGGCAGTCGTGCCGCTGCTTTCCCCCTCCCGGCCTCCCCCGTAAGACGGGGGAGGGGTTCTTACTGCTTAGGCCGCCAGAACCTCGGGCAGGATCGGCGCCGCGGCGTCATGGCGCCGGCCGGCGCGGAGGCAGAACAGCGGTGTCAGCATGCGGTCGGCGATCACCTCGGTGCCTTCGTTGTCGCCCAGCCTGAATCGGCCACGGTCGTCGGCCAGCACCGAGACGTCGGCGATCGCGCCGGGACGGAGCGTGCCGATCTCGTCATTCAGGCCGAGCATGGCGGCGGCATTGGTCGTCACCATGGGCACGATCTGCTGAAGCGTGAGTCCCAGCGCCAGCAGCTCGGTCATGGCGTAGCAAAGGCTGAAGCGCGCGGCGCCGGCGAAGGGATGAGCCTCCTCGGGATCGGGATGGGTGGCGGGCGTGCCGGGCGGCGGCGTCATGCGCGTGTTGTAGCCGTGCATGTCAGCGCCCAGCGTGTCGGGCATCACGCCGGCCTCCAGCGCGAGGCGCGCCATGCGGAAGGAGAAGTGGCTGCCGTGGCCGACGTCGATCTTCAGGCCACGTGCCAGCACTGCCTCGACGACGGGGTGAAGCTTGCCGTGCTTGTCGATGAAGCCGCCGGGATGGCGCGTGAACGGGTGGGCTAAAATATCGCCTGGCCGCATGAGCTCGACCACCGCCGGAAGGATGCCGTCGGGATCGACGCCGTTGCTCCCGTCGGGGAGCGCCCACATCTGGCCGAAGTGCATGTAGACCGGCAGGTCGGCATCGCGGCCGATCTCGGCCGCCTTGCGCAGCACGTCGAGGCCCCAGCGGGTGATGCCGCCGACCTCGGCATGGACTTTTATGCCGCGCACGAGATCGCGGTTGGCGCGCGCGGTCTTCACGGTGGCGGCGACGTCGACGCCCTCCGGCCCGTAGAGGCTGGGATAGAAATGGCCTTCGAGCCCGCCCACGACATAGGCCGAGAGGAAGGAGAGCACGCGGCTCGCGGCCGGCTCGGCGATGAACTTCCGGAATCCCGGGAAGGTCATGCACGAGGCGCCGCCCTGGTCGACGACAGTCGTGACGCCGCTCGCTACACCCACCATGTCGGCCGGCAAGCCGAAGCGGCCGGAGACGTAGGTGTAGATGTGGGCATGGGTGTCGATCATGCCCGGCAGGACGAGGCGGCCCGCGACGTCGATGGTCTCGGTTGCGGTGCCGCGGAGGTCCGCCTTCAGGGCGGCGATGCGGCCATCCGTGATAGCGACGTCGGCGACGCCGTCGAGCCCGGTCGCCGGATCGATGACATGGCCGCCGCGCAGCAGCAGGTCGCAGGGGGTGGTGGTCACGAGAATATTTCCTCACCGTCATCGGACCGCGGGCCTCCAGGCCCGCTCATGATCTGATGCGGGCGCGGGCGGAGTAACCTCCGCCCTGAGGAGGCCCGCGGTCCTTCTTGAAGACAGTCAAGTCGCAAGGTCCATGCCAACGAGGGCCTTGCGGTAGCGCGCCATGATCGCGTCGCGGTCGCGATGGCGGCCCTGCTGCACCACGGGGAGGCCGCCGCGATAGACTGATTTGATCGCGCCGTTGTCGGCGGCGAACAGCCAATGATCGAGGACGGCGTCGTCCTGGAAGCCGTCGGCGTGCAGCACCACGAAGTCGGCGCGCTGGCCGACGGCGATTGATCCGATGGGCGATCCGACGGGGGCGCCGACGGCTTGCGCGCCGCCGGCGAGCGCCAGGTCGAACAGCCGCCGGCCGGTCGAGCGCGTGGCTTCGCCCAGCACGTTGCGCTGGCGGTGCATCAGGCGCTGGCCATATTCCAGCGTGCGCAGCTCGTCGGCGGCGGAGGTGCGCACCAGCGAGTCGGAACCGACGCCGAAGCGGCCGTCGCCTGCGAGCAGCGCCGGCACGTCGAACAGCCCGTCGCCGAGATTGGCCTCGGTGATGGGGCAGAGGCCGACGACGGCCCGAGCCCGGGCGATGCGCGCGATCTCGCTCGTGTCGGCATGGGTGGCGTGGACGAGACACCAATGTTCATCGACGCCGATCGTGTCGAACAGCAGATCGATTGGGCGCTTGTTGTGCGCGGCGAGGCAGTCGTCGACCTCGCGCGTCTGCTCGCTGATGTGGATATGCGCCGGCTTGCCCTGGAACGTGCGCGCGGCCCAGTCGAGGTCTTCCAGCGTGACGGCGCGCAGCGAATGCGGCGCGATGCCGATAGCGCCACCGGGCACGCGGGTTTCCATCAATCGCGCATAGGAGTCGCGGTCGTTGAGGAAGCGGCGCTGCGCCGCGCTGGGCGGTTGGCCCAAAAATCCGCTCTGGCGATAGAGGACGGGCAGGAGGGTGAGGCCGATGCCGGCGGTGTCGGCGGCGGCCACGATGCGCTCCGACATCTCGGCCAGGTTGTCGTAGGGCCGGCCGTCGGGCTGGTGATGGAGATAGTGGAATTCGGCCACCCAGGTGAAGCCCGCCTCGAGCATCTCCATGTAGGCAAGTGCTGCAATGGCCTCGAGGTCGTCGGGCGTGAGCCGGCCGACGAAGCGATACATTTGCTCGCGCCAGGTCCAGAAAGAATCGGCCTCGCTGCCCCGCCGCTCGGTCAATCCGGCCATGGCGCGCTGGAAGGCGTGGCTGTGCAGATTGGGCAGGCCGGGCACCACCACGCCGGAAATGCGGTCGGCGGCCGCGCCGGCGGGCTCCAGGCCCACGATGATCCCGTGCTCGATGGTGGCCACCAGGTCGCGTTCCCAACCCTGGGGCGTCAGCGCCGTTTCGAGGTGCAATTTACTCGCCATGCGATGGCTTGTACGGTATCCGCCAGCACCTGTTGAGGGGGAATTCATGAAGTTCATTGCTCTGGCCGCTGCGGCGGTCTTCGTTGCGGGGACCGCCTCGGCCCAGCAGCTGGCGCCCAGCGCCACGCTCGACGCCATCAAGGCGCGCGGCCACATCGAATGCGGCGTGCATCTCGGCCTGCCGGGCTTCTCCTTCGCCAACGACAAGGGCGAGTGGACCGGCCTCGACGTCGACTACTGCAAGTCGCTGGCCGCCGCCGTCCTGGGCGACGCCACCAAGGTCAAGTTCACGCCGACCTCGGTGCAGCAGCGCTGGGCGGTGCTGCAGTCGAGCCAGGTCGACCTCTTGTCGCGCAACACCACCATCACATTCTCGCGCAACGCCACGCTCGGCGTGAATTTCCAGGGCATCAATTTCTACGAGGGCCAGACCTTCGTGGTGCGCACCAAGGCCAAGGTCGCCGGCGTAAAAGATCTGGCCGACGCCACGATCTGCGTCGCCGCGGGCTCGACCGAGGAGAAGATGGCGGCCGACTGGTTCCGCGAGCGCAACCTCAAGGTCACCATCATCAACTTCCAGAAGAACGACGACGCCATCTCGGCCTACGATCAGGGCCGCTGCGATGCCTATACCGCGGGCGTGGGCGCGCTCGCCGGCCAGCGCATCAAGTTCAAGGATCCCGCCGAGCACCAGATCCTGACCGAGATCATCTCCAACGATCCGCAGGGACCTGTCACGCGCTGGGGCGACGAGCGTTGGCAGCTGGTCGTGCGCTGGGTGCTGAATGCCCAGATCGCGGCCGAGGCGCTGGGTGTGACGTCGAAGAACGTCGACGAGATGAAGGCCAAGTCGACCAACGCCGAAGTTCGCCGCCTGCTCGGCGTCGACGGCAAGTTCGGCGCCATGATGGGCCTGTCGGACGACTGGGCTTATAACCTCATCAAACAGGTCGGCAACTACGGCGAAAGCTACGAGCGCACCGTCGGCATGGGCTCGCCGCTGAAACTGCAGCGCGGCGCCAATGCGCTGTGGACCAAGGGCGGCCTGCTGTTCACGCCGCCGTTCCAGTGACCCCCCTCCGGCCTTCGGCCACCTCCCCCGTATGACGGGGGAGGAGTCTGATCCTTCTCCTCCTCCCCCGTCTTCGGGGGAGGTGCCCGTAGGGCGGAGGGGGTCGGAGCCATGAACGCACTCCTCCTCAAGTTCCGCGACCGCAAGGTCCGCGACATCTTCTGGCAGGTGCTGGCGTCGCTCGCGCTGGTCGCGGTCGTGGCGTTCTTCGTCAAGAACGCCTCGGACAACATGGTGAAGGCCGGCATCGCCTCGGGCTTCAATTTCCTGTGGCGCGACTCCGGCATCGAAGTGCCGTTCAACCTCACGGGCTACAAGCCCAGCGACACCATCTGGGCGCTGCTGTGGACCGGCATCGTGAACACGATCCTGGTCTCGGTGGCCTCGGTCTTCCTGGCGACGGTGGTGGGCTTCAGCGTCGGGCTGATGCGGCTGTCGCACAACTGGCTGCTCTCGACCCTGGCCGCGGTCTATATCGAATTCGTCCGCAACATCCCGCTGCTGTTCTTCGTGCTGTTCTGGTACTTCGGCGTGCTGGCGGCGTTGCCGACGCCCAAGGAAAGCTTCGATTTCCTCGGCATCATTTTCCTCAACCGCCGCGGCCTGTCGATCCCCACGCCCAACGATGTCTCGGGCTTCCATCTGGCGCTGCTGGCGATCCTCGTCCTGATCGTGGCGCAGATCGCGCTGGCGCGCTGGGCCCGGGCACGGCAGGCCCGGACCGGCCAGGACTTCCCGGTGTGGGCCGCAGGCTTCGTGCTGTGCGGCGCGCTGCCGCTGCTGGCGCTTGTCGCCGCGGGTGCTGCCACAAGCTGGGATCAACCGATCCTGCGCGGCTTCAACTATCGCGGCGGCTTCGTGCTGGTGCCGGAGTTCGTAGCGCTGTTCATGGCGCTCAGCACCTACACTGCTGGCTTCATCGCCGAGGTCGTGCGCGGCGGCATTCAATCGGTGCGCCAGGGCCAGATCGACGCCGCGCGGGCGCTTGGCCTCACTCAGGGCCGGGTCATACGGCTGGTGGTGATCCCGCAGGCGATGCCGGTGATCATCCCGCCGATCACCAGCCAGTATCTCAACCTGGTCAAAAATTCCTCGTTTGGCGCGGCCATCGCCTATCCGGAGATCGTGGCGGTGTTCATGGGCTCGGCGCTGGTCGCGACCGGCCAGGCGATCGAGATCATCGCCATCACGCTCGGAATCTACCTCACCATCGGTCTTGCCGTGTCGGTGTTCATGAACTGGTACAACGCGCGCCATAAGCTGGTGACGCGATGAAGACCGCCGCGCCCCCGCTGCCCGGCTGGATCGCGATCCTGCGGCAGCGCCTGTTTTCGACCTGGCTCGACACCGCGGTCTCGCTGCTCTGTCTCTATGTCGTGTGGCGTGTCTCGCTGCCTCTCGTCGACTGGCTGCTGGTCGAGGCCAACTGGAAGGGCCAGTCGCGCGAGGACTGCACCAGCCGCGGCGCCTGCTGGGTCTTCATCCGCGCCCGCTTCGCCCAGTTCATGTATGGCCAGTATCCCGTGCCCGAGCGCTGGCGCGTCGACCTTTTGGGCCTGTTGGTGCTGTTCGCGGGCATAGCGCTCTCGTGGCGCGGCCTGCCGCGGCGCAAGGAGATGGCGATCGCGGCCGCGATCATCCTGCCGCCTCTCGGCATCTGGTTTCTGCACGGTGGTCTCGGTCTCAAAATCGTCGAGACCCGCGAATGGGGCGGGCTGATGCTCACCCTGTTCCTCGCGATCTATGCCGGCCTGATCGCGGTGCCGCTCGGCATCCTGCTGGCGCTGGGCCGCCGGTCGCGCCTGCCGCTCATTCGCTTCGCCTCGGTGGTGTTCATCGAATTCTGGCGCGGCGTGCCGATCATCACCGTGATTTTCCTCGCCTCGCTGCTGCTGCCGCTGATCATGCCGACCGGCTTCAATGTCGATCGGCTGGCGCGCGCCGTGATCGGCCTCGCCTTCGTGATCGCGGCCTATATGGCGGAAGCCGTGCGCGGCGGCCTGCAGGCCTTGCCCGAGGGCCAGACCGAGGCGGCGCAGGCGCTTGGCCTCGGCTACTGGCGCATCACGCGGCTGATCGTGCTGCCCCAGGCACTCAGGATCTCGCTGCCGGCCATGACCAACGAGTTCATCTCGCTGTTCAAGAGCACGACACTGGTGCTGATCGTCTCGATCTTCGACCTTTTGGGCATCGCCCAGGCAGCCCTTGCCGACCCGGCCTGGGTCGGCATGAACATGGAGGCCTATGTCTTTGCCGGTGCCATCTACTGGTTCGCCTGCTTCGGCCTCTCGCAATGGAGCCGCTTGCAGGAAAAGCGGCTGCAGGCGGCCCACGGGCGGTGAGATCTTCCTCTATCTCTTCAACGCTTATCTCTTCAACGCTGTGATTCCAGCGGGAGCTTCGTCACCCTCTCGGGCGAGGATATCCCGCCGGGTGGCGTGTATCCGGGAACACGCTTGAAGTCGTAGGGCGAATAGGGATCCGCCGAGCATCCACCCAGCATGCCGCCCCCCAACATGCCAACAAGTGCGATGAAGAGCCCCGTAAGTCGCCTCATGGCGCGGTCAGCGACAAATGAAGGCCTTGAAGGTGATGATGTCGCAGGGCGAGCCGGTGCGCTCGCAGTAAGCCACGAACTCTTCCGGCGTGACCGGTACCATCTGGATGGAATGCCGCCGCGCCCGCCACTCCGCCATCCGCGCCGCTTCCTTCAGGTGCCAGTCGGCATAGGAGGAGGCGGGGTAGTGCTTTACGAGCTTCTGGAGCTTTTCGTGGTCGGTCGCCGAGACCTTGGCGAAGTATTGGACGGCCATGCCGGTGTATCCTCTTTGCTGGAGCCGCTTTTACCCGCCCCCGGAGGCTTTCCGCAATGCGCTTTCCCGTCCTGATTCTCGCCGTGCTGCTGGCGGCTCCCTTGGCCTTTGCGGCGCTGCCGGCGCGCGCCCAGACCGTGGCCGACATCGAGGCGGCCTGGCGCGGCTGGATGACGACGAACGGCCGGGGCGCGGGCGGCCTCGCGGTGATGCACCAGGGCAGGATTGCGCACCAGGCCGTGATGGGTGTCGAGGCGGTGGGCAACGCCGTGCCGCTCGCCAGCCTTTCCAAGGCGGTGACCGGCGTCTGTGTCGCGGGCCTGATCGACCGCGGCCGGCTCTCCTTCGACACGCCGCTGTCGCAGGCGCTGGCCCGCACCTTTGCGCGGCTCGGTGCGCCGGTCGATCCGCGCTTCCCGGGCATCACGATCGGCCAGCTGCTGGTCCATCGCGCCGGCTTCGATCGCGCCGATGGCGGCGATCCGGTGACCGGACAGCTCGGCACCTATCTGCGCGGCGCCACCGCGACGCGGCCCTCGATCGACGAGCAGATGAAGTGGGTGCTGCGCCGCCGCCTGCCGCTGGCGCCCGGCGAACGCTATGCCTACACCAACGCCGCCTATCTGGTGCTGGGCGCCGTCATCGAGGAGGCGAGCGGGCAGGACTACGAGAGCTACTGCCGCAACGCGACCCTGGCGCCGTTGGGAGTCCACGGCGCGGCGCTCGACCCGCGGTGGCGCATCCTGTCGAGCTACGGCGGCTGGCGCATGCCGCTTGCCGACTACGGCCGCTTCTACCAGGCCTTCGCCGCGAATAATCCCGCGATCGGGCCGGCGGCGCGGCGCTGGATGATGCAACCGGAGGGCAAGGCCATAGGTGGCGGCGCCTACTACGGCCTCGGCACGCTGGTGCGACCGACGCCGGGCGGCGGCAACTTCTGGCACTGGGGAAGCTGGGCCTTCAACCTGACCAACGCTTTCGACGGGCCGCTCCACATCGCCTACGCCACCTTCGCGGTGCGCTGGAGCGCACTCGACGTCAATATCGCCGTCTATATGGACAGCGTTCCGTCCGAGGGCGGCAACGCACGCAACGAACTCGACGGCGCCCTGGGCGCCGCCGCCCGCAAGGTCACGCGCTGGCCGCAATGAAGCGCATCAGCGCTTGCAATCGATGAGGACGGAGAAGGCGCGGGCCTTCTCTCCGATGTCGGCCACGCTGAGGTCGCGGGCGCTGCTGGAGGTCTCGATGGGCACGCCGGCGGATTCGAGAAAGGTCCGGGCGACATCGGTCTTGAGGGCGAAGTTGACGTTCTGCGGCACGTCGCGGCTGCGCGAGCCGAGCGACGCGGTGATGACGCCGACGACGTTGCCGGCGCTGTCGAGCAGCGGGCCGCCGCTATTGCCACCCTGGATCGGCGCGGAAATCTGCAGATAGCGCGAGTCGTCGCGGAAGCCGGTCAGGGCACTGACGCTGCCGTTCGTCACGACCCCGCCGGAGGACAGCGTCCCCGTCATCGGAAAGCCGTAGGCGACCACCGCCTCGCCCGCCCGCACCGGCCGTCCGCCGCGAAACGCCGCGACCGAGGGCGAGGGCTGGGCGATGAGGACGGCAAGATCGTTGGACGCATCCACCTTGACGAGGCTTGCCGGGACCGCCGCGCCGCCCAGGCGGGTCACCGTGATTGCCGCGCACTTGCCGGCAACATGGGCGTTGGTGAGCACGTGACCCTGCCGGTTGATGTAGAAGCCGGTACCGGTAGCGGCGCGGGTCGGCGCGGCGGCTCCGGGTGCCGCGGCACTTCCCGAAGCCCCGCCGGAAGCCTTGTAGCCGAGATAGAGCGCGCTCTGTTCGCGACTCATCCCATAGGTGAAGGCCACGGGACGGCCGTTGCTGGAAATGCCCCTGCCGTAGCCGCTGAGCGACGACAGGCCGGTGAATTCGATGGTGGCGCGCTGGCCGTCGTCGCAGCCGATGATGCCGCGGCCGGCGAGAACGCCGGCGTAGTAGGCGAAGTCGCCCTTGCAGACGTTGCCTTTGGCATTCGTGAGCTCGATCGTGCCGCTGCGAGACATGTAGCCGATCGCCGAACCAGTGTAGAGGTCCTCTTCATCGCCGACGATGCCGTAGACCGTCGCGGTTGCGCAGCTGGCCAGAGCCGCGGCGACGATGAGAAGCAGAAGATGATGTTTCATTGCCGTCCTGTAAGCCTTTTGCCCGACTATAGAACGCAGACTTTCTCATGCCAACAACTTCAGATTGCAATCCGATCGGCGTGCCGTCCAACCGAGACTCAGGTGGCAAAGCTCCGCAGCACCTGGCCCGATTGCGCCGTCCGGTCGACGCAGAAGCCCTTTTCGTCGGTCCTCTTCGTGCCGTTGATCCAGGCGCCATGCGGGCCGCCCCCTGAGGGCGTAAGCCGTCGCTTCCCACTGCGGTGTCTGCCTTCCGTAGGAGTTCCTCTTACTTCCCGAAGGATCACTTGTTATGTTGAGGCGTCGATCATGGATATGCGCTGCGGGCTCCTAAAGATGATTCGCAGCATAGTGCCGTGGCGAGAACCGAGTGCAAAGGCACAGAAATGGCCGCTGCTAACGAGAATTCACCACCCATCGGCCGCGCCACCGTGCTCGACGGAGCGAGGCGCTATGGCCAGACGTACAGCGCGACCTATGTTGGTCTTATTCGAGATGAAAGCGGTGAAAATCGTCGCGCCATTATCAAAGACTTGCCACTAGGTGACCTAGTTCGGGAGCTCATCGGAACCGCCATCGCGATACGGTCCGGTATGCAAGTGCCTTTGGCCTTTCTTGCGGTTGTTGAGGACGGTGCTCTTGAGACGGCACACGGGCCTGCCCTTGATGACTCTTGGCGCCTTGTGTTTGCCACGGAGTACGTGGCTGGAAATCAAGTAGCGGAGCTAATGAACGGATCGGTGCCTGAGCGCATCACATCTGCCCTGCTTGAATGGAATGGGCTGCCGATGCTTTTTGCCTTTGACACCTGGGTCGCTAACGTGGATCGCCATGCCGGTAATCTCTTAGTTTGTTCTCCAGCTGAATTTTACGCCATTGATCATGGTCATTGTCTGGCTGGCCCCAAGGCGAACGTGCAGGCTTTGGACGCTTCAATCGCCTATCGTAATCGGTTGAGCGAGTGGCTCGTGCCGCTGATGTCTCCGACAGCCAAGATTAACCTTCTAGGCGCGCTCGCCAACCTTCCTAAAACTCTGTTTGAGTTGGATATTGGGAAGTCGCTATCTGAATCTCTGGCTGCGAACGCTGACAGGTCATTGAACCTAGAGGCGGTTGGAAGGTTCTTGGCCGCGAGACGAGAACACTTGGTCGATCTGAGTCACGCTGCGTTTGGGAGAGCCTAAATGGCTAGGCCTCTAACCATAGGTGAATTCCCGATCGTGGAGCGATCGGTGCAAGGTTCTTGGGCGCCAGTATTCATTGAGCCGCTTCTCGGATCCGGCGAGAGAATTGCGGTTGCCGTGGTAGCCGCGAATACTGATGCGTTTTTTGTCGCCAGAGCTAATCGACTTGATCGACTAAAGTGCTTGTACGGTGTCGCTGCCGATGCCGTAGCATTTGCAGCCGAAACTTCTTTGGATGCCTTCGAGGAGGTTCTAACAGAGCAAGGTCTTCGAGGTATGCGAGAGCCGCACTGGGTATTCGCGAGTGTCTCACTAGGGCCAATCCAACAAGCGAGAGGTGCCAGCCTCCAAGATATCGCGTGGCGTTGGCTTGCATTCACCTCATCGCTCTATGAGCAACCGTTGAGAGATCCGTTGACTTTAGCGGCTACTGAAATTGAGGCGCGCGACGAGATCATAACGGCCGGGGTTGTAAAGGATCGACTTCCGAAGTTGGTGTTTGACTATGTGGTTAGCCGTAATCCTCGGCTGTCCAAGGCATTCGGAGACTCTGTACTTCAAGCGGCTCAAGGCACGCGTCGTCGACGAAGCCACGAGATAAATATCGATTTCTATGGCTCTAAGATTGTTGCGAATCTAGGCACCTTGGTGGCGGGCGGAGTTAGTGGTTCTGTGGAAAGATTGAAGCGGAAAATGTGGGATCTCAAAGTCGCAAGGGATCGCCTCAAGTCTCCACTATTTAGCGTCTCCCATGAGATGCTTGTGCAGCACCCTGCAAATGACGATCCGCAATTAAGTCAGCGTCAAATCGACAACCTGAACGAAGCGCTAGAAGAGCTAGAGAAACAAGCTGACCTCGAAGAGCTCCGCTTTCGACCGCTCACGTCGGTTGCGGACATTGGCGAGCATATCTTGAAAGCGGAAGTAGCGGCTTAGTCGCCCAATGGTGAAACGGCTTTATCTAGGGCAATCACAGTCATCTAGCTAGCAAAGCTCCGCAGCACCTCGCCCGGCCGCGCGGTCCGGTCGATGCAGAAGCCCTGTTCGTCGGCCGTCTTGGTGCCGTTGATCCAGACGCCGTGCAGGCCGACCGCCGAGGTGGTGAGCCGCGCGGCGCCCGAGGGTAGGTCGTGGGCGCGGCGCGTGGGCCCGCGCGCCACCGTCTTCGGGTCGAACAGCATCAGGTCGGCGGCGTAGCCCTCGCGCAGCAGGCCGCGTCCGTTCAATCCGAACAGCTTGGCAGGCTGGCCGGTCAGGCGGTGCACGGCCTGCGGCAGGTCGAGCACGCCGAGATCGCGGCTCCAGTGGCCCATCAGATGCAGGCCGAACCCGGCGTCGCAGAAGAAGGTGAGATGAGCGCCGGCATCGCTCAAGGAGATATGGGTGTTGGGATCGGCGAGGATTTTGCCGACCGCCTTTTCGTCGTTGTGCAGGAGCTGAGCCACGAACTGGGTGTCGAGGTCCTCCGACAGCGCGAAGTCGAGGATGAAGTCGAGCGGCTCCTGGCCGGCGGCCGTGGCGAGCTGGGCCAGCGTGGCGCCTTCCAGCTTGCGGTTCTCGGGCCGGGCGGCCTCGACGATGAAGAGCTTGTCCCATTCGCCGTTGAACACCAGCCGGCCGCGCGCCGCCTCGATCTCGCGCCGGACCGCGGCGCGCCACGACGGGTCGCGATAGACCTTCTTCAGCGCCTCGCCGCCGTGCGCCGCCATGGCCGGCTTCCACGACTCCATGCTCTCGAACAGGTAGGGGCTCTTGAAGGTGAAATCCATGCTGAGCGGGCAGCACGAGGTCTGCGCCACCAATTGATGCCCGCGCGACCGTGCGGCGTTCACCTGGTCGAGCGTGGTGAAGGCCGCCGTCGGATTGGTGTTGGAATGGAAGAGGGCCGCGATCACCACCGGACGCCTCGCTTCGATCGCCAACTCCTCGAGATAGGGGATGGAGGTCTTGCTGCCCTTGGTCAGCATGTAGACGCCTCGGCCGCTGTCGCCCATGGCGCGGACCAGCGCGCGCAGCTCGCGATCGTCGGCCAGACGCGACGGCATGGGCGTGCCGCCTTCGCCGTTGTGCGCCTCGGCGGTGGAGGTGGCGAAGCCCACGGCGCCGGCCGCCATGCCCTCGCGCACGAGCGCCACCATTTTGGCGATCTCGTCGTCGGTGGCGGTGCGCTCGGTTGCTTCCTCGCCCATCACCCAGGTGCGGACGGAGGAATGGCCGGAGAAGCAGGCGACGTTGGGACCGACGCCCAGCCGGGTCAGCATGTCGAGATATTGCGGAAAACTCTCGAACTCCCAGCGGATGCCGGCGCGCAGCGCGTCGAGCGACATGCCCTCGACATGGGTGAGGTGGCGCATGGTGAGGTCGCGGTCCTGCGGCCGGCAGGGCGCGATGGTGAAGCCGCAATTGCCCAGGATGGCGGTGGTGACGCCCAGCGCCGGCGAGGGATCGACGAACGGATCCCAGGTGATCTGCGCGTCGTAGTGGGTGTGGCCGTCGATGATGCCAGGCGCCAGCGCCAGGCCGTCGGCCTTCACCGTCTCCTTTGCAGCACCAAGTTTGGAACCAATGGCGGAAATCGTGCCGCCGGTGACGCCGACGTCACCGCGCACCGAGGGGGCACCCGAACCGTCGAAAATTTCCGCATCCTTGATGACCAGGTCGAACATCTTGGTTTCCTCCACGAGGAACCCTAGTCTGTCGCCAAGGAAATGGAACGGGAGGATTGCATGACAGGCATGAAGCGCCGCGGGTTCGTGGCGGGTGCGTCGGGTTTTGGTTTGGCCGCGGGCCTCGCTCCGGCAATCGCGCGCGCCCAGGAGTTTCCCACCAAGCAGGTGCGCGTGGTGGTGCCCTATCCGGCGGGCGGCGGCACCGACCTGGTGGCGCGGCTGATCGTGCCGCGCCTGGCCGATCGCTGGAAGCAGACGGTCATCATCGACAACAAGGGCGGCGCCAGCGGCATCCTGGGCAGCGAGATCGTCGCGAAATCGGCCCCCGACGGCTACACGCTGCTGATCATGACCAGCGCCCACACCATCAATCCCTTCACCACCAAGACGCTGCCCTACGATACTGAACGCGACTTCACGCCGATCACGCCGCTGGTCGAGGGCACGATCGCCCTGGTCGGCTCGCCCAAGGCGGGCTTCGACACGATGGACAAGTTCATGACGGCGGCGCGCGCCAATCCCGGCAAGTACACTTTCGGCAGCACCGAGAACACGACGCGCATGGTGGGCGAGCTGTTCCGGCTGCGCAGCGGGCTGAAGATCGAGAACGTGGCCTACAAGGGCGCGGCGCCGATGATGCAGGAGCTGGCCGGCGGCCATATCCCGGTCGGCTTCACCAGCCCGCTGACGGCGATGTCGCAGCACCGCGCCGGGACGCTGCGCATCCTGGCGGTGACCAGCGGCAAGCGGCTGGCGGCATTGCCCGACATCCCGACCATGGCCGAGGCCGGGGTGAAGGGCATCGACCAGTGGGCCTGGTTCTCGCTGTTCGGACCCGGCGGCCTGCCGCCGGCGCTGGCCCAGCGCATCCGTGACGACGTCGTGGCGGTGCTGGCCGAACCCGAGACCCTTGCCAAGATCCGCGATCTCGCGAGCGAGCCGGGCGGCGAGCCGCCGGCCAAGTTCGCCGAGCGCGTGAAGTCCGAGCTCGCGACCTGGCGCGAGATCGCCAAGGAAGCCGGCATTCAGCCGGAGTAACGCAAGGCGGACCGCGGGCCTCCAGGCCCGCTCATGATCATGAGCGGGCGCGGGCGGAGTAATCTCCGCCCTGAGGAGGCC
>CAMDOT010000060.1 GCA_945903635.1 Rhizobium sp. Q54
CTGTTTTGCCCATCCCTCACTGTGCCAAATTACTGCGAGCCTCAAAGCGCAGAAAGACCGCTATCCACAAGCTTTTCGCGCGCTATGATCTCCCCAATCACCCACTCGATTCCCGGAAGACCCAGAATTTGATTCAAGCCCACTCTCCCCAACACGACTATGCGCTCCCGCTTAATCAAATCGCGAAAGAACTGGGACGCCTTCGTCTCCGGGTCGACCTCAAGTGTCTTCTGTTCAATGATTACAGCCCGACTTGCGAGCAAATAGTCCGCGCGTTTTTTGGTGATGTTACTTCCATGGAGCAGCGCATCGATAGATTCGCATCCTTGCAAGCCCGTCAGGAACAATTCGAAGCGTTGCTTTAGCGTCATGTCTTCCACCTTCTCCTCTCGTTGGTTCGCGCCGGATCGATGGCATCACCCAACTCGCCACCGACCACGATGCGTTCGGGATGACCTATGTGCACCGGGGCGCGCATTGAGGACCTTAGTAGTCTTGAGGTGCCCAACGTCGACTTGGAAGGGCTAACTGAGAGCAAGTACGGCGACCGCTCGAATGCTAGTCGAAAAGCGCTTTGGGCGATTGAAGAAGGTGGCAGGATATGGGCCGGGCCACGTTTTCCTTTCCATTCGGAATGGGCTTCCACGCAGCTAGAAAACGCCTTAGTCCCTGAGAGGAATACTGCAGACATCTCAGGGCACGAAAAGCCAAACATCACTTATGGCATCTATGGTGGTGGTGCGTCGCTCGCGGTGAAGCGCGACACACTGGCGAAATTGAGCTACTGGCGCCTATGCCGTCGTCGTGAATACACCGATGGATGTTAGGAAGGCGATCCCAAGATAGGCGGTGAGCGAGTGTGCGGGCACTGTTGCGGGCGGCGAACCATTAAGCGCGGCTATCGACCTACCAATAATGACTTCCCACGGCTTCTTAGTTCCCAAGATTTCCGGAATGACATTCCGAACGAGCTTGAGCTTCTTATTTTGGCATCGGTCTGTTGATCCTATGAGTCCCAAAAGTTCATCTTTTGCTGGATGCGTAGTATTTGCCGCCGCCCAGCTTGCGCCTTTTGACTGGAAGTCCGGCCATGAAGAGCCGCTGGCTGTCAGACAATCATCACTCACGAGCGCATTCTCTATAGCGTAGCAATTTAACTTGAATCTCTTGATAGGCCCGACATTGGCGAGCGTGCCTCCTCCACTACCGTCAGCATCTCTCACAGAGTAAGCCACAGGCTGATCATACAAAGCCGTCAACAGTTCCGCACAGTACGTCTCAAGCTCTGTCTGCTTATCCACTGTTTCTGAAAGACATGGGAATAGGCGAATCCGGCCTTGTGAGCTGCGCGCGGCTTGAGACCACACTCGCTCATCGTCCTCTCCCTCCATGATCAGCAGTGGATCACCATTAATGACGAGCGAGAGCGGATGCCCGAAAAATGGGAGGGATTTGCGAAGTCCTGCATTAGCCGACCGCTGCTCCACCACATCGAGCCCAAAATGTTTAGTGCCCAAACTCGTCATGCTAGAGCCTGCCAAAGCACAAATAAGGGGGGTGCTGTGCGTTGCAGTCACTATCAGGGTTGATTCTCTTGGATCACAATCGGTACGCAGAAACTCCCCGATCAGAAATCGACCGAAACGCGCCTGCAGGTCAGCATGCATGTGTACATCGGGCTCATCCAGTAAAAGAACATTGGTCACCGTGCGGTCAAGCGTAGCGAAAAAATACATGACCTCCGTACCAAGCGCGATTGCCTCGGATTCTCCACTGCTTAGCTCTTTTGAAGGAACAGGATCACCATTCATGTTCTCAAAGGCAAAGCCAACACGCCCATCAGAATGGGGAACGATTCGCACGTTCATCAGCATGGCGTTGAGCTTTTCAAGATACACCGATTGAAACGTCTTTGTAAGGTCGAGTCTGGTAACTCGATCTTTCTCCATGGTTTGGAGAAATAGACTCTCTAGGCGCCGTAGATACGATTCGGATATCTGCTTGAAGTTGTCGCCTTGGTTTTTTAGTCGCTGGCTCTGCAGCCATGCCACATTTTGAATATTTGTGTCGATCTGCGGCTCGAAATCAAAAGTGCCGGTTCTCTCAGGGCTTATGTAAGAGACGCGGAATCCGGCGAAGCCCGATAATCCCTTATTAAGCTGACGAAGAAACTGACTCTTGCCGGCGCCATTTTTGCCAACAATCACGTTAACATTGGTGAGGCCGCTAATCGTTACTCCGCGCACTAGCTCGGTCGGGATTGCCATATGTCTCGGCCACAGTTACCACCAGTTGTACGCGAGTATGCCGCCATCACCGTTTCGCAACAATGGTTGATGACTGTTGGCAGTCCTCTGCAAGAGGTTCCGATTGGCCTTCGAACGAAGCGCCCGGCTGCTCTAGGCCCGGTCCCGCAGAGTCCGTGGCGCCAGAGGCTGAAAGCGCGGCATCGAACAACGGACATGAACTCTCCCCCACGACTCGATAAGGGGGCGGAGAGGACGAGGCCTCAGTTCAACCGCGCCGCCTTGGCCATCGCCTCGATCGCCTCGGGCTGGCGGGAGCGGACGTTCAGCGTATCGGCGCCGCAATCCTCCCAGGCGCGGTAGCGCTCGCGGATGCGCGCGGGCGGGCCGACCAGCGACTTCATGTCGACCCATTCGTCGGGCACCGTGGCGATGGCCTCGTCCTTGTGGCCCGCAAGATAGAGTTCCTGGATGCGCTTGGCCGCGTCGCCGAAGCCGCGGCGCACCATGATGTCGTTGTGGAAGTTCTTGGTCTTGTGGCCCATGCCGCCGACGTAGAGCGCGGTCTCGGATTTGAGGCGGGCGAGGGCGCCTTTCACGTCGTTGTCGACCTCGACATGCACATTGGCGGCGATGGCGAAGTCCTTAAAACCCTTGCCGTTGCCGGCGCGGCGGAAGCCTTCCTCGAGCCACGGCCGGTACTCGTCCATGGCGCCCGGCATGAAGCCCATGGGCAGCCAGCCGTCGGCGATCTCGGCCGTCAGCTTCACCGTCGTCTCGTTGCCGGTGGCGAGATAGATCGGGATGTCGGGGCTCATGTGCAGGATGGATTTCAGCGGCTTGCCGATGCCCATGGCGCCGGGGCCGGTGTAGGGCAGCGAGATCTCGCGGCCCTCGTGGCTGACGGGTCCCTCGCGCCTGAAGATCTTGCGCATGATCGTGACGTAGTCGCGCATGCGCCAGTAGGGCGAGCCCCAGGGCTGGCCGTACCAGCCCTCGACGATCTGCGGCCCCGAGACGCCGATGCCGGCGATGAAGCGGCCGCCGCCGGCCATGGCGTCGACCGTCCCGGCCGACATCGCCGCGTTGGCGGGCGTGCGTGCGGCGAGCTGCATGATGCCGGTGCCCAGTTTGATGCGTTTTGTATGGGCGGCGAGGAAGGCGAGCGGCGTCACTGCGTCGGAGCCGTAGGCCTCCGCCGTCCACACCGAATCGTAGCCCAGCTCCTCGGCGCGCTGCACCAGTTTCACGGGAATATCGAGGGCGGCGCGGGAATAGCCGATCGAGAGGCCGAGTTTCATTTGGTTTCCTCCTGGGAAATCAGACCGTACCATCCGCCGGCGGCGGACGACCAACAGGGAACTTCGAGTGAAATCTGTTCTGCGATTTGTCGGCCAGGCGCTTGCCAGAAGGCCGTCGGCGGCGACTGGTAGCGACGAACGACGATGCTTGCATTGCCAGCACATCCTCACACAGATGTGATGCGCAGGTTCAGCAGGAAAATGCTATAAGTTTTGGTAGGTTGGCGCTTGGACTGCGCCGACCATTTCTATTTTCGGCAAGACCTCTCGCGGCACGCCCGCGGGTCGCCTTTATGGCTTGGTGCAGCCGCCACGGGTACTGACCCGTGGACAGTCCCAAGAACAACCCCGTCTCCACCACACGCCGAATAACGACGTGGGAACAGACACTTAACGACGCCTGGGAAACAGAGCGCGCCGGGGTACGTGTGATCGAAGAAGTCGGGAGTCGTCTAAAAGCCAATGGAATCAGGCTTATCCCGGAATCCCGGACAGGGTCGCGGACAACACGCGTTACATTCAGGTGTCCGCAAGTAACGGGCGAAAAGCCCGCCGTGTTGGCTTTCCGGCGTGCGGAGAGCCGAAATTGGTACCGAGGACTTGGAGGGGGACTTCTAGGAGATCAGGACATACCAGCCGTGGGCGGCGTGTGCCGCGCTGGCCGCTCTAACCCGGATGCGCTTGGCCAGCACGTCGACCGAGGCGCCCGCCTCGACGCGGATCGTGCGTGCCGCGCCATCGACCTCGACCATCAGGCTGTTGGTCGCGTGCAGGCGATAGACCATCGCCTTGTCGCGGGCCTGCAGGACGGTCTGCCAGCGACCGCGTCCGACTGCGATCCGTCCTGCCGGCACCTGGATGCCGACCGTGTCGGCGGGCACGCTTTGCACTTGCTTTGCCATGAGACCTCTCCCGCCGTTTCAGGTGTCCACTTTGTCCAGAAATTCCCGCACGGTCGCAACCGCTTCGGCCAGCCCCACGCGCTCGATGCCGACGCCGGGCGGGAAGGCGCCCAGCAGCCGCGTCGGCAGCCGCGAGTCCAGCATGACGAACACGCCGCGATCGTCGGCGCGGCGGATCAGGCGGCCGTAGGCCTGTTTTAGCCTGAGGCGCGCCAGCAGATCGTCGTAGGCGGTGGCACCGGCGCCGGCGGCTTTCCACGACGCCTTGCGCGCGCGGTGGAGGATGTCGGGCCGCGGCCAGGGCACGCGATCGAACACGATCAGCCGGAGCGAGCGTCCCGGGACGTCGACGCCGTCGCGCACGGCATCGGTGCCGAGCAGGCACGAATGTTCTTCGGCGCGGAAGATGTCGACCAGCGTGGCCGCGTCCATGCCGCCGACATGCTGTGCATAGAGCGGCAGGCCCGCCTCCTCGAGCGTCGGTGCGATCCTCTGGTGCACCGCGCGCAGCCGGCCGATGGCGGTGAAGAGGCCGAGCGCGCCGCCGCCCGCGGCCAGGAACAGCTCGCGGTAGGCGGCCGCCACCTGGTCGGAATCGTCGCGCTTCACGTCCTTCACGATCAGCACCTTGGTGTGATGGACGTAGTCGAACGGCGAGGCCATGGACGCGCGCATCGCCGGGCGCAGCAGATGTTTGGTGCCCGTACGCGCCTCGGCCACGGCCCAGTCGGCGCTCAGGTCGGGTGCTTCATCGTTGGCCGCCGCCGGCACGCCCAGCGAATCGCGGAGCGTGGCCGAGGTGATGACCGCGCCGTGCGACGGACGGATCACCGAATTCACGAACGGTTCGGTGGGATCGAGATAGTGGCGGTACATGCCGACGTCGATCTCGCGTTGCTGGCTGCGTTCGACGGCGAACCAGTCGACGAACGCCGGATCGGGGTCGTTGTGCAGGCCGCGCAACATGGCGCGCCAGGCTTCGAGCGTCAGTTCGCAGCGGTTGGCGAGCGAGCGCGCCACGCCCTCGATGCGCCCGCGTTGACCCGAGTCGAGCGTTTCGGCCTCGGTCTCGAGCTTGGTGCGCAAGGCCTGGCGCAGGCGGCGCACCGGCACCAGCATCTGCTCGAGCGACTGGGCCAACTGGTCGGCGGCTTCGATGAGACCTGTGTTGAGCGGCCGCACGTCGCATTCCTGGCCAAAACCCTGGTCGTCGCCGGCCGAGCGCGCGCGGACTTGCAGGCGTACCAGGGCCAGGAATTCCTCGGCCGGCCCCAGCACCGTGCCGTCGGCCAGCCGCGTCTGCCAGTTGGTCCCGGGCAGACGTTGCGCCAGGTCGAGCAGTCGTTTGAGCGCGCCCAGCGCCTCGGTGTCTTCGCCCAGGAGGTCGCTGACGCGGCGTTCGAGGCCGCGGGCGCGGCTGCCACGCCGGCCTTCGGCACCCAGCAGCCAGCGCCGGAGGTCGGAGGCTTCGACGCCGCTCAGATGCGCGCCGAAGGCGCCGTCGGCGGCGTCGAACAGGTGATGGCCCTCGTCGAACACGTAGCGCAGCGGCCGTGTCGCATCGTCGAGGCCGCCCATCGCGGCCTGGATCATGACCAGCGCGTGGTTGGCGATCACGATGTCGGCCTGGCGCGCGCGGCGGATGGTGCGCTCGACGAAGCATTTCCGATAATGCTCGCAAGCCGAATAGATGCATTCGCCGCGGCGGTCGGCGAGACGCGTGACACGGCTGCGGCCGACCAGGTCGAGCAGCCACGCCGGCAGGTCGCCGCCGATCATGTCGCCGTCGCGGCTCGCCAGCGCCCAGCGTGCGAGCAGGCCGAGGCCGACGGCGTTCTCGGGCTGAAGTCCGCTGCGTTGGACGGCTTCCTGGAAGTTCAGCAGGCAGAGATAGTTCTCGCGGCCCTTGCGGATCACCACGCGGCGGCGCTTCTCGGCGGAATCGCGATGCAGCCGGTCGAGTTCGTTGTCGATCTGGCGCTGCAGGTTGCGGGTGTAGGTCGAGATCCAGACCGGCGCGCCGTTCTTCTCGGCCCACAGGCTGGCCGGCGCCACGTAGCCCAGCGTCTTGCCGACGCCGGTACCGGCTTCGACCAGTACGACGTTGGGCTTGTCCTCCTGCTCACGCGGCGCGAAGGCCTGGCTGGCGGCGGACGCGTAGTCGCTCTGGGTTGGCCGCGCCTCGGCCATGTTCGCGCCAGCCGAGATCATCTGTGCGAGCCGCCGACGCGCCTCGAGCGGCTCGACCGGCGCCGATCCGGGCGGCGGCGCGGGCGGCGGCTCCTCCCATTGCGGCAGCGCGCGCCAGACATCGAGCCCGGCGCCCGGCCGCGGTTTCTTTGCGGCCTGTTCGAGGCCAAGCGCCGCCAGCACGGCGTCGCCCCACGGCCACTGTCCGCGCGCCATGGCGAGCGCGGTGTCCTTGAGATCGGGCGAGGCGAGGGCCGCCATATCGTCGAGTTCGTCGAGCAGGGCGCGTGCGACCTCGGGCAGGCTCGTCACTTCCTCTTCCGGCGTCGTCGGCATTGGTAGTTCGAGTGCCGCGCAGAGGCCGCGCGGCGTCGGCAGACAGAAGGTCGCGGGCCGCACGAAAGCGTAAAGTTCCAGCAGGTCGCGCGCCGAAAGATCGTCGAGGCCGAGCCGGGCCGCGACGGCCGGCTTGTGACAGACCAGCGGTCGGCTGCCGGCGGCACGGGACGCCGCCTCCGCGGCGGAGAGGCGCTCGATGCGGCCGTCCGGTGTGCGCCACAACGCGCCGCGCGCCGTCGCGATCAGGGCTGGCCAGACAGGATGGGGAGATATCACCGGGAAGTGGATAGCACAGGCCAATTGCACGATGCAGTTCGCATTGGTTGCAATTAGACTTGGGGACCATGAAACGCCCGCCCGTCGTCAAGAAAACCACGGCCGTCTTTCACCAGTCCGGGGCCCTCGAAGTGGGCAAGGGCAAGATCACCGGCGTGATCGCGCTCACGCTCGGCGGGCTCGCCGTGCTGGCAGTGCTTGCATTCCATTTCCCGCAGTATCTGACGACACCGGACCTGCGGAAGAAATACGACGTCGATGTGCTGCGCGAGATACTGCTGGTCGGCATGGTGATCGCCGGCGGCATGGCGCTCGCCAACCTGATCCGGCTGCGCAATCGCTGGCTGAACGGTACCGCGCTGGCGTTGATCCTGGTCGCGGTGGCGCTGGGCGGGCATCGCGTGCAGGTCGCTGACTTCCCGGACAACACCCCCTATGTCGGCCTCGACTGGTTCATTCTCGACCTGCTGGGGTCGAGCATGATCTTCATCCTGTTCGAGAAGCTGTTCCCGCTGCATCGCGACCAGCCGGTCTTCCGGCCGGAATGGCAGACCGATTTTACGCATTTCATCGTCAACCACCTGATGGTCGGACTGGCGCTGGTGATCGTGAACTTTGCCATTCACCGCCTGTTCGGCTGGATGGTCTGGGCGCCGCTGCAGAAATGGGTCGGCGGATTGCCGTTCTTCGCCGAGCTGTTCCTGGTGCTGCTGGTGGCCGACCTGGTGCAGTACTGGACACACCGCGCCTACCACGAGATTCCTTTCCTCTGGCGCTTCCACGCCGTGCATCACAGTGCGCCCTACATGGACTGGATGGCGGGCTCCAGGCTGCACATGTTCGAGCTGATCGCGACCCGCGTGTCGATCCTGGGCGTGCTCTACGTGCTGGGCTTCACCGAGGCGTCGATGAACGTCTACATCGTCATCGTGGGCTTCCAGGCGGTGTTCAACCACGCCAATGTCCGCCTGCCGGAGGCGTTCGGCCGCGCACCCCTCAAGTGGCTGATCGTGACGCCCGATTTCCATCACTGGCATCACAGCTCCGAGCGCGAGGCGATCGATCGCAATTACGCCGCCCATTTTGCTTTCATCGACTACATTTTCGGCACGGCCGTGAAATCCGACCGGCGCTTTCCCGGAAAATATGGTGTGCTGGGCAACTACATGCCGTCAGGCTTCGTCAGGCAACAGCTGTTTCCCTTCACCTGGAAGAAATAGACGCCGCAGCTTCCTTGCGGCGCTGCAGGTCGGCGATGACGGACAGGAGTGCCGCCAGCACCAGGGCCGCCACGGCGACGAGCGATGGCATCGCGAGGCTGCCGGTGATGTCGTAGGCATAACCCGCGAAGACCGGCCCGATGATCTGTCCGGCACTGAAAGAGGCGGTCATGAGCGCGATGCGGCTGCGTGGATCGCCCGTGCCGGTTTCACGCGCAGCGATCAGGCCGAGCGCGGTGAGGCCCATGAAGGTGCCGCCGAGAAACACGGCCGCCAGCAGGATACCGGCGGGGGTGGCCCATAGCACGCTCACCGCCACGCCGATCGCCTCGACCAGCGCCGCGCCGGCAAAAGCCTTCAGGATTCCCCAGCGCGCGCCCAGCCGTGCCCACAATGCGACGGAGGGTGCTGCCGCGAGGCCGACGGTCACCCAGACGTACGGCTCGAGCGAGGCGATTTGCGGCGAGTCGCGCACCATCGCCACGATAAAGGTGGCGGTGATGATGTAGCCGAAGCCGAACAGGCAGTAGGCGGTGGCCAGGGCCGCGAAGGCCGGCGACAGTTTTGCCCGTGTCGCCCGCGACACTGTCTGCGACTCCGCCTGGTCGCCCGGCACGATGGCTGCCACGGCGATCCCGGCGAGCAAGGCCAGTCCGCCGCTGGCGAACCACATGGTGCGCCAGTCGCCAAGGAGACCGACCAGTGCGGCGGAAAGGGCGATGCCGCCGCCGACCCCGGCGAAATGCACCGCCGAAAGGTTGCTGCGGCCGGCACGCGCCAGCCGGTCGAGCACCAGGGCGGAGCTGAAGATCAGCGTAAAGGCGCTCGCCATGCCGGCCGCGAACCTCAGCACCAGGAACAACGGCGGGGTGCTCGCGAAGCCCATCGCCGCCAGACAAATCGCATTGACCGCGAGGGAACACAGCAACCACCCCCGGCGCGTGCCGGGCAATCGCGCGGCTGCCAGCAAGGCGCCGGCGAGATAGCCGATGAAGTTCGCCGAGGCGATCAGTCCCGCCTGCGACTTCGTGAGCGACAGCGCTTCGATCATCGGCGGCAGGATCGGCGTGTAGACGAAGCGCCCGACGCCGATGCCGGCCGCCATCGCCAGCAGGCCGCCGATTGCGAAGAAGAGGGGACGCTTGGTCATTGCAGGCGCGGCACTTTGGGCCCGGCCTGCAATTGACGCAAATGGCCGCCGCACCTAGTTTGAGTGATTCATGACCCAGATTGATCGTTCCCTCGCCGAAGCCGCGCGCGCGTGGCCCTTTGAAGAAGCCCGCAAGATTGTCGCCCGTATCGGCGGCAAACCCCCGGCTAAAGGCTATGTGCTGTTCGAGACCGGCTACGGCCCCTCGGGCCTGCCGCACATCGGCACCTTCGGCGAGGTCGTGCGCACGACCATGGTGCGCCAGGCGTTTCGCCGCCTGAGCGACGTGCCGGCGCGCCTGTTCTGCTTCTCCGACGACATGGATGGCCTGCGCAAGGTGCCGGACAACGTGCCGAACAAGGAGATGCTGGCGTCGCATCTCGGCAAGCCGCTGACGTCGGTGCCCGATCCGTTCAGCAACGAGCATCCGAGCTTCGGCGCCGCCAACAACGCGCGGCTCCGCGCCTTCCTCGATTCCTTCGGCTTCGAATACGAGTTCCAGTCGGCGACCGACTGGTACAAGTCGGGCCGCTTCGACCCGATGCTGCTGGCCATGCTGCGGCACTACGACGAGGTCCAGGCGGTGATGCTGCCGACCCTGGGCGAGGAACGGCAGCAGACCTATTCGATCTTCCTGCCGATCAGCCCCAAGACCGGCCGCGTGCTGCAGGTGCCCGTGGTCAGGACCGACGCCGATGCCGGCACCATCGTCTATCGCGACGAGGACGGCTCGCTGGTCGAGACCCCCGTCACTGGCGGCAACGTCAAGCTGCAGTGGAAGGCCGACTGGGCTGGCCGCTGGTTTGCTCTGGGCGTCGACTACGAGATGTACGGCAAGGATCTCATTCCCTCGGCCGAGTTGAGTGCGAAGATCGTACGAATTCTTGGCGGCAAGCCGCCGGAAGGCTTCAACTACGAGCTCTTCCTCGACGAGCAGGGCCGCAAGATCTCCAAGTCCAAGGGCAATGGCCTCTCGGTGGAAGATTGGCTGCGCTACGCCCCGCCCGAGTCGCTTGCCTTATATATGCAGCAGCAGCCCCGACGGGCGAAGCGGCTCTATTTCGACGTCATCCCGCGTGCCATCGACGACTACCTGTCGGCGGTCGACAGGCTGCCGGCCGAGGAGCCGGCCAAGGCGCTGGAGAACCCGGCTTGGCACATCCACGACGGCGACGCGCCCGCCAACAAGGCAGCCGGCGTCACCTTCGGCATGCTGATGAATCTCGCGAGCGTCGCCCACACCGACGACAAGGATGTGCTCTGGCAATACCTGCGCCGCTACCTGCCGGATGCCACGCCCGAAAACGCGCCCTATCTCGATCGTCTGCTGCAGGGCGCGGTCGCCTACTACCAGGACTTCGTGAAGGCCTCGAAGAAGTTCCGGCTGCCGATCGACAACGAACGCGCGGCCCTGCAGGACCTCGCCGACACGCTGCGCAGGATTCCCGAAGATGAGAGCGCGGAGTTCATCCAGAACGAGGTCTTCGAGACCGGCAAGCGTCACTTCGCCAAGGAAGAGCTGCGGCAGTGGTTCAAGGCCCTGTACGAGGTGCTGCTCGGCAGCGAGCAGGGGCCGCGCATGGGCGCCTTCATCAAGCTCTACGGTCGCGACAATGTCGTGGCGCTGATCGAGCGCGCGCTGGCCGGTGAGGATCTCGGCAAGGCGGCGTAAGGGTGCGGCATGAATGACGGCGTCGTCTTCGATTATCTCAATCCCGCGATCCCGCAGGGCCTGAAGACGCTCGATGTGCCGCTGATCCGCGCCACCCGCGACTCGCTCAAGGGCTATGGCGAGGTCGTGCGCGATCCCAAGCGGCACAAGATCGAGATCGTGCCCTGGCCGCTCACCGGCTCACGCCGGCTCGATGCCGGCACCGGGATCGAGGGCGGCACGACCGAGGGCATCTTCGCCTGCGAATGGCGCGGCAACGAGTTGATCGGCCGCAACGAAGCGGTGGGTGGCCACTACGTCATCGGCTTCCGCGAGCTGCCCGAGAAAGCGATGCCCGGCGTGGCCCTCGCCCAGGACCGCGTGCTGCTGTGGCATTGCAATTATCATCCCGACGGCGGCCAGCTCTTCTGGCCGATCGACGGCAAGCCCTTCGTCGTGCCCGTGGCCAAGCCCGGCGACGATCTCGAGCCCGAGGCCTTCATCGCCTTCTGGTCCGACGGCAGCTTCGGCATCTACATCCATCCCGGCATCTGGCACGAGGGCGTCTTCCCGGTGATGCCGGCCGGCCGTTTCTTTGACAAGCAGGGCAAGGTCCATGCCCGCGTGAGCTGCGACTTGGCGCGTGAATTCGGCGTCCTGCTGTCGGTGTCGTTGCCCTACACCCTGTAGAAATATCATTCCAAAGAATATTTTTCGCTTGCGCAGTAATATTCCCAGGAATATTAATATATTCCATAGAATGTTATGGAGGGTTCGATGGCTCTTTCACGCAAGACTTTTCTCCGTGTCCTGGGTGGCGGCATCGTGTTGGCGGCGGGCGCCGCCGTCGCCGTGCCGCGGCTCGACGCCATGCCGGCCGCGGCCGTCGAAGGATGGCGTGGCCCCGGTGCGGAGGAGACCGATCCGCGCCGCCGGGCGCTCGCCTGGGCCCTGCTGGCGCCCAATCCGCACAATCTGCAATCTTGGGCGGTCGATCTTTCCCGGCCCGACACGATCCTGCTCCACGTCGATGCCGGGCGGCTGTTGCCCCAGACCGACCCGTTCTCGCGCCAGATCCTGATCGGCCACGGCTGCTTCCTGGAGATCCTCGCGATGGCTGCGGCGGCCGACGGCTATCGTGCCGAGGTGACGCTCTTTCCCGACGGCACCTGGACGCCGGACAAGCCGGTGGCGCGGGTCGCCTTCACCAAACAGCCGGGGCTCGCGGTCGATCCCCTGTTCGCCCAGGTGCCGCGGCGGCGCACGGAGAAGGGCAGGTTCGAGGCGCGTGCCCTCGATCCGGCACATAAGGCGGCATTGCTGGCCGGCCATGCGACGTCGATGCTGCCGCTGGTCATTATCGATGAAGCGGCGGCCGTTGAGCGCCTGCGCAGGCTCGCCATTGCCGGCTCGGAGGTGGAAATGAACACGCCGCGCACGCACAAGGAGAGCATCGACGTGGTGCGCATCGGTGCGGCCGAGATCGCGGCCCATCGCGACGGCATATCGCTCAAAGGCCCGATGATCTGGGCGCTGCGCCAGGTCGGCGCGATGACACCTGCTCAGGCGATGACGCCGGGCACGCTCGCCTGGAACGGCGGCCGCGACTATGTGATGGCGGGCTACGCCAGCGCCCACGCCTTCGGCTGGATCGCCAGCGCCGACAACGCCCGGCAAACCCAGATCGCCGTCGGACGCGCCTTCGTGCGCCTGCAGCTTGCGGCGACGGCGCTCGGCGTGGCGCTGCAGCCGCACAGCCAGACCCTGCAGGAATATCCCGAAATGGCGGATCTGCGTGCGGCCATGCACAGGGAAACCGTCACGCCGGAGGGCGCCACGCTGCAGATGTTCTTCCGCCTGGGCTATGCTGGCGATCCCGGCCCATCGCCGCGACGGGCCTTGTCGAGTTTCGTGACCGCGTGACCGAGCCGCCGCTTTCCTTCCGCATCGTCAACTGGATCGGCATCATCGACCAGCTGGCTTCGACCGAGGCCAACCGGGTGCTGAGGCCGCTCGGCCTTCAGATGCCGCAGTTCGTGCTGCTCAATCACTTCAGCCACCGGCCCGACGAGCCGCGGACGGTGACCGGCGTTGCCCGCGCGCTGCAGCAGCCGCAGCCTGGTGTCACCAAGAACGTGCAGAAGCTGGTGGCCAAGGGCTGGTTGCGCGAGCGCGCCAACGGCGACGACGGTCGATCCAAGCTGCTTGTCCTCGCGCCGGCGGGCCTCGCCAAGCATCGCGCCGCGATCGCGGCCCTTGCTCCTGGGCTCGCGCGCGCCTTTGCCGACTGGCCGGAGCGCGATCAGCGGGCGCTTTTCGCGATGCTCGACCGACTCAAGCTGTGGTTCGACCAGGATCGGGATTAGGATCGGAACTGGGATCGCGGGGAGCCGCCGCGATGATCGCACCGAGATAGGCCACGATCATCCGCACGAGTTCGTCCTCGAAGCCGCGGCTGCGTAGGAAGGGCTGTTCCTCCAGCACCGCGGCGCGGATCGCGCCCAGGGCCGATCGCGACAGGATGAAGAGCTGTTCGCGCGACAGCGCCGGCAGCATCGATCCCGGACCACTGCCCACCGCGGCGCCGGCGGCGGCGATGAACGCGGCCACGGGTGACATCAGCTCGATGCCCAGACCCTGCGCCAGGATTGCCTGCACCACGGCCTTGCGCGCGCGCTGCCGCCCGCGGAAGGCGTGGATCATCGTCCGCACCATGGCGCGGACGCGGCCCTCGATTGTGGGATCGACGTCGCCTTGCAGGGCACGGCTGATCTCGGCCAGCGCGGCCTCGAGTTCCTGGCGCGCCAGCGCCAGCAACACCGCGTTCTTGTCGCCGAAGTACTGGTAGAGCGTGCCGATGCTGACGCCGGCGCGTTCGGCCACCGCGTTTGTGGTGAACGCGGCCAGACCGCCGCTCTCCAGAATCTGAGCCGCCGCCTCGACGATCGCCGCCACGGTTTCCGCCGCGCGCGCCTGGCGGGGAATTCTCCTTTTGTTTTCAAAGGGTTGTCGACGGGCAGCCATGGCGATCCCGGTGGGGCGAAGGCGAGTAATAGAATATGAGCATTACTCATATCATGACGGAAGCCAACCCTGAGGAACACGTCATGGGCGACCTTTCCATCCTCTATCTCACCCTCCTGCCGCTGGTGGTCGTGGCGGCCCTGGTCGAAGGCCTATGGCTCGCGCGTACGCGGGCCGAGCGCTACGACTGGAAAGCCTCGGCCTGTTCGCTGGCCGACCTCGCCGGCCGCCGCCTGCTGGGCTTCATCCCCTATGCGCTGGCCGCCCCCTGGCTCGACTGGATGTGGCAGCATCGGCTGTTTACCCAGTCGCTCGACTCGGTGGCCTCGGTGCTGCTGCTCTTCATCGGGCTGGAATTCTTCTACTACTGGTACCACCGCACTGCGCACACTTCGCGCTGGTTCTGGGCGTCGCATTCGGTGCATCACTCGCCCAACCAGTTCAACCTCGCCGCTGCCTATCGCCTCGGCTGGTTCGGCCGCTTCACCGGCACGTCGCTTTTCTTCACGCCGCTGGTGCTGATCGGATTTACGCCGACCGTCGTGCTGACGGCGCTGTTCCTGAATCTGCTCTACCAGTTCTGGATCCACGCCGACTGGATCCCCAAGCTGGGCTGGCTGGAGTACGTGATCAACACGCCGTCGAGCCACCGCGTGCATCACGCGCGCAATCCCGAGTATCTCGACGCCAATTTCGGCGGCGTGTTGATCGTCTTCGACCGTCTCTTCGGCACCTATGTCGAGGAGAAGAAGGAAGTGCCCTGCGACTTCGGGCTGGTCTCGCCCGTGGTCTCCTCGCGCAATCCGTTCGTCGTGAATATCTCGCCGTGGATCGGCCTGGCGAAGGATCTCGCCTCGGCGCGCTCGCCGCGCGAAGTCTGGATGTATCTGTTCGCGCCGCCGGGCTGGCGTCCGGACGGCGAGGGGCTCACCACGGCGGCGCTGAAGAAGCGGGCCGGCCTCGTCGAGCCGCCGGCGGCTCACCCGGCTATGACGTAATCTCCCTTGAGCGATCTCCTCCCGGTCGACAGAGTCGAAGGGAAGGAGAAGCGCCATGGCGAAAGACAAGGTCTGCGTCGTGATCGGCGCGGGAGATGCGACGGGCGGCGCGATCGCCCGCCGCTTCGCCCGCGAAGGTTTTACCGCCGTCGTCACGCGCCGCAGCGCCGACAAGCTGCAGCATCTGGTGGCCGAGATCGTGAAGGAGGGCGGCAAGGTCCATCCCTTCGGCTCCGATGCGCGCGACGAGGCCCAGGTCGTCGAACTGTTCCGCCAGATCGAGACCGAGATCGGCGAGATCGAGGTCTTCGTCTTCAATATCGGCGGCAATGTGCGCTTCGACATTCGCGACACTACGAGTCGGGTCTACCGCAAGGTCTGGGAGATGACGGCTTTCGCGGGCTTCCTGACGGCGCGCGAGGCGGCGAAGGCGATGGTACCGCGGGGACGAGGCACCATGATCTTCACCGGGGCGACGGCCAGCCTGCGCGGCGGCCGCGGCTTCTCCGCCTTCGCCGGTGGCAAGCATGCAGTGCGAGCGCTGGCGCAGTCGATGGCGCGCGAACTGGGGCCTGAGAATATCCACGTCGCCCATGTCGTGATCGACGGCGCCATCGACACCGAGTGGATCAAGGCCAACTTCCCCGAGCGCTACAACGCCGGCCCGGATGCGATCCTAAATCCCGACGACATCGCCGAGGCCTACTGGCAGCTCCATCGCCAGAAGCGCAGTGCCTGGACCTTCGAGATGGATCTCAGGCCGTGGAAGGAGAGCTGGTAGGGGTGTGAGGCTCGCGAAGCTTCAACAACGCCAGCACCTGTCCCAGCGCCTGTCTAAAGATGGGCATTGGCACCTGGGCGAGCACGCCAAGGTGCGGATCGGCTGAGGTCTACCTCCTCGGCGTGGTCCCGGCGCCCACGCCAGCACCGACCGCGCCGCCGATCAGGGCGCCTGGCAGCACGCCCAGCGGCGTCAGGGCGCCGATCAGGGCGCCTGAACCGGCACCGATTCCACCGCCCGTCACGGCGCGCTGGCCCCAGGTGTCGCCACAGGCGGCAAGGCCCAGAGTCATGGCGGAAAGGGCAATGAATTTGATCATCCGATATCTCCCCAAATCGTGAGCCAGATCGCGAACAACAGGCCACGCGTAACGGCTAGCGATCTCAAGAAGATGCGGCGTCAATGCGTTGTAAACCAGACATAAGGCGTGTGGTCACAGATTGATCACCGCCCGGCCCCCGTTTCCCGGTCGCCGTCTCGGGTCCGCTCACCGCGTCGGAGTCGTTGCGGCGCCGACGCCGGCACCGACTGCGCCGCCGATCAGGGCGCCCGGTAAGATGCCCAGCGGCGTCACGGCACCGAGCAGGGCGCCCGAGCCGGCGCCGATGCCGCCACCGGTAACAGCGCGCTGGCCCCAAGTGTCACCGCAGGCGGTGAGGCCGAGAAGGAGGGATGTCAGAACAAAGACTTTGGCCATGGTGCGAAACTCCCCGTTGCGCTTCTGGATACGCGTGGATACGCGCAAGGTTGCGGCACGATGTGGCGCAAATGGGGCTCCAATCGGGGAATCCCCGGCAAAGCGGACTGTGATTGCGAGATGATACGTATTTGCCACAGGCAGAGCAGCGGTGCGACGAACAACTCCATCGCCAATGCCGCGGCGACCGGCGGTGTCAGCACGTCGCCCAGCACAAGGCCGCACAGGCGGGCGAGGCCGCCCACCACCACGAGTGTCGTCAGCAGTTTCAGGCGGGCGCCCATCGTCTCGATCTCGGGAACGGCGCTCCAGTAGCCGAGGCCGATGGCCAGCAGGAGGCCGCTGAGATAGCGATGGTGATTGCCGGCCCATGCACCGTCCGACGCGGGCTGAGTGACCCCCCACAGTCCCGCGACGACCGGCAGCAGGGCCGCGACCGCGATCGAAACTTGCAGGGCGCGTCTTTTCATCATCGTCTCTGCTACGCAGGCCAAGGTGCTGCGGATCAGGGTTGCCTCCGCCGCTTGACCTCGCGAGTCCGCCGGCCCAAACACGGCGGAACGGAGGAAACACCCTGGTCGACAACAATCCCGACATCACCGTCTGGCTGATGTTCGCGCCGTTCTGGCTCCTGGGCATCGCGGCCCTGATCGGCGGCATCTGGCATGTGATCCACTATGTGATCGTCCACGCCCGCGCCCAGGCGGCCGGTCACGTGCGCAAGGCGCCGCTCTTCTCACGGCGATTGGCCTGGCACGAGCTGACGCCCGACATGCGGCATCACCTCAAATGGGCGCTGATCGCCGTCGGCGCCTTCATCGTCCTCTGCCTCGGCGGTGTCCTGGTCGGCGTCGTGGGCAGCCTGCTCATGCGGGCCTGACGCGCAGGTTCGTGACCGGATTGCTGCAGCGCCGGCGCAGCCTTCCCGCGTGGTCGCGGCCGGCCCGCGATGATAGGATTTGGCCATGCCCGTGCATTGGACGGTCTCCCATTCCGCCCGGCTGGTCGTCGCGGTTGCCAAAGGCGACGTGACTCCGGCCGACATAGAACGGTATTTCGCCGGCATCACGGCTGACGGCGCGATGGCCTATCGCAAGATCTTCGAGATCACGCACACGCCGACGGCGCTCAACGAGGAAAACCTGAAAACGCTCGGTGAGCGCGTCATCTATTACGCCCAGCACGGCCAGATCGGGCCGGTGGCCATCGTCGCTGCGTCGGATGAAAGCTATGGCCAGGCCAGGATCTTCGCAGCGGCGGCGCGGGTCAGCCGGCCGCTGGCGATCTTCCGCGAGCTGCATGCCGCCCGCCAGTGGCTCGATGCGCAGCCCTTGCCGCCCTCGGTCGAGCCGGGCTGACCACGTGCTGAAGCACTTCGACCGCATGACGGTGGCCGTGACCGACCTTGCCGCCGCCCGGCGTTTCTTCGCCCTGCTGGGTTTCGAGGAGGACAAGGCGGTGGTGATCAGCGGTCCCGTCATGGACCGCTACATGGGCGTGCCGGGAATCGAGGCCGACCATGTTACGCTGGCCTTGAAGGGCGCCTCGCCGCGCTGCGAGATCCAGCTCCTGCACTACCGCAAGCCGGCAGCTGCTGCCGACCCGACTGTCGCCCGGCTCGACAAGATCGGCTTCAACCACATCTTGCTTCGCCGTCTCCGACATCGACGGGCTGATCGCCAGGGTGACGGCAGCCGGCGTGGGGTTGCGCAACCAGCCGATGGTCTTCCACGACCGCAAGCTGGTATTCCTCGAGGGACCCGAAGGTATCGTCGTGGAGCTGGCCGAATGGACTTGAGGGGACCGGCATGATCCGCCGCCGGCTGATCCGCCGCATCGCCTACGTCCGGCGCAACCGCTGCAGCGCTTTGGTGGCAGTGCTCTGCCTTTTCATCCTGCTGCAGCCGCTGCTGGTCCAGTCGGCGATCGGCGCCATGGTGCTGGCCACCGCCCTGCTGGCGATCCTGGTGCTGGCTGTCTGGGCGCTCCGGGTGCGCCGGCCCATCGTCTGGGCGCTGGCGGTGTTCGCCTTCATCACCGTCGATGCCCTGGTCGCCGATCGCCTGGGCGAGCGCTGGCTACGCCCCATTGCACTGGCCGGCACTGCGGCGTTCATCGGCATCGTAACGATAGCGCTGCTGCGCTACGTGCTCGACCGACAGCCGATCACCACCGACAAGGTGTTCGGCGCAGTCGCCGCCTACATCCTGGTCGCGCTTACTTTCGCGAGCCTGTTCGGCGTGCTGCAGATCTTCGAGCCGCACGCCTTCAACGCCACGATCGCCCATGGCCCGGACGGCAGGCTCAACTGGCCGGACCTGATGTATTTCTCGTTCACGGTGTTGACCTCGACCGGCTTCGGCGAGATCACGCCTTCTACTCCCATGGCGCGTGCCCTGATCGTGATCGAGCAGGTGCTGGGCGTGATGTATGTGGCCTTCCTGGTCGCCAGGCTCGCCAACATGTATGGCCGGGAGAAGCGCCTATCCTGATGACCGACGATTAGACCGGATGGCGCGCGAGATGCTCCAGCAGCAGCGCGTTCACTTTGTCCGGCACCTGGTCGGCGGCGTAGTGTCCGACGCCGGGCAGGATTTCTAGCCGGTACGGCGCGGCGATGAACCGGCTGGTGCCTTCGGCCGCCGCACGGCCCACCGTGTCGTCGGCATCGCCCCAGAGATAGAGCGTCGGCACCTGGGTGGGCTTCATCGGTTGACGTTCGCCACGCGCGCGATACCAGGCAAGGGCCGCCTCCATCGCCTCGGGATTGCCGAGCACGGAAAGATGCGCCGCCAGCTTGTCGGCGGGCACGCCCGATTTGCCGAGCCGCGTGCGCAACCATTCGCAATCGTTCGACAGCAGCCGCGGCCCAGCGTCGGGATCGAGGAAGGCCGTGTGATGGCCAGAGCGCCGCCTCTGCTCACCGTCCGGCAGGGCCAGCGCTTCGGCAAAGGCCGTGGGATGCGGTCGCGACAGGATGGTGAGCGAGGCCAGGCGGTCGGGATAGCGATCGGCGATCGCCCAGGCGAGGCTGCCGCCCCAGTCGTGGCCGACGAGGTGGAAGGGGCGTCCACCGGGGTTGCTCGCTGCCGCGATGTCGAGCGCATCGCCGACCAGCCGGTCGACGCGATAGGCGTCGAGATCGGTGGTGTCGGGCCGCGCGCCCTTGGCGTAGCCGCGCTGGTTGGGCGCCACGGCCCGGAATCCCGCCGCCGCCAGCGCCGGCACCTGCGCGCTCCAGAAATGGCGCGACACGCCGAAGCCGTGCAGCATCAGGACGAGCGGTCCATCCTCGGGCCCGCCGACCGACGTGTCGAAGACCAGGCCGGGGCTCGTTTCGATTTCACGCACGTCCATCTGCCGCTCCTCCGGGAACCATCGTTCGCGCAGGGAGAAGGTAGATCATGCCATTCGCATCTCGAACAGGCCGGCCAGCCGCAGGATGATCGGGCACGGGGAGGGTCTATACTGGGACCGGATTCAAGGAGAGACGCCATGGCCAACGAAGCTGAAGCCGACAACCTCGAGCGCTGGGATGCCATCGTCATCGGTGCCGGCCTGTCGGGCATGTACCAGCTCCTGAAGCTGCGTCAGATGGGCTTCAAAGCCCGCGTCTATGAGGCCGGCGGTGGTGTCGGCGGCACCTGGTATTGGAACCGCTATCCCGGCGCGCGCTTCGATTCGGAGAGCTGGACCTACGGTTTCTCTTTCTCGCCCGAGGTGCTGAAGGAATGGGACTGGAAGGAGCATTTCTCCGGCCAGCCCGAGAACCTGCGCTATTGCGAGTTCCTTGCCGACAAGTTCGACCTGCGCCGCGACATCACTTTCAACGCCCGCGTGAAGGCGGCGCACTGGGATGAGGCGGCGAACGAGTGGGAAGTCACCTTCGAGGACGGCGGTCGCGCCCGCAGCCGCTTCCTGATCACCGCCATCGGCCCTCTCTCGTCGCCGACCATGCCGGTGATCCCGGGCATCCCCGACTTCAAGGGCGAGTCGTGGCACACCGGCCTGTGGCCGCATGAATCAAAGACAGGGGGGCCCGTGAGCTTTGCCAACAAGCGCGTGGCGATCATCGGCACCGGCGCCTCGGGCGTACAAGCCATCACCGAGATCGCCAAGACGGTGGGCCACCTTACCGTCTTCCAGCGCACGCCCAACTGGTGCACGCCGCTGCGCAACAGCGCGATCGAGCCCGAGACCATGGCCGACATCCGCGCCCGCTATGCCGAGATCTTCGCTCAGTGCCGCGAGAACTGGGGCTGCTTCGTCCATGCCGCCGACCCGCGCCATTCGACCGACGTCACCGCCGAGGAGCGGGAGGCTTTCTTCGAGAAGCTCTATGCCCTCCCGGGCTTCGCCTTCTGGCAGGGCAACTTCCGCGACGTACTAATGGACCAGGCCGCCAACGACGCCATGACCGCGTTCGTCACCAAGAAGATCCGCGCCCGCCTGAAGGACCAGAAGATCGCCGACAAATTGATCCCGACCAACCACGGCTACGGCACGCGCCGGGTGCCGCTCGAGAGCGGCTACTTCGAGGTCTATAATCAGCCCAACGTGAAGCTCGTGGACATTCGCGAGACGCCGATCGAGCGCATCACCGGAACAGGCCTGCGCACCAGCGACGCCGACTACGAATTCGACATGATCATCTACGCCACCGGCTTCGACGCCATCACCGGCGCCTTCGACCGCATCGACTTCCAGGGCAAGGGCGGCGAAAAGCTAAGGGACAAGTGGGCCGACGGGCCGCACACCTATCTCGGTCTCAACATCGCGGGCTTCCCCAACCTGCTGACCTTGGTGGGGCCGCACAATGCCGCGACGTTCTGCAACCTGCCGCGCTGCATCGAACAGAATGTCGAGTTCGTGAGCGATCTCTTGGGCTGGATGCGCGACCACGGCAAGACGCGGATCGAGGCCACGCAGGAAGCCGAGGAGACGTGGACCGCGCATGTCCACGACACTGCCTCGCGCCTGCTGCTGACCAAGGTCGATTCCTGGATGACCGGTGTGAACAAGAACGTGCCCGGCCGGCTAAAACGCACCTTCATGGCCTATGCCGGCGGCGCGCCCAAGTACCGCCAGAAGTGCGAGGAGATCGCCGCCAACGGCTATGAAGGCTTCCGCCTGGGCTGATCTTCATGCTGCGCCGCAAATTGTGACTTGAACGGGCCGCCCGGGCAGGCGTTATGAGAGGGTGTCCAAACGCAGCCCCTTGATCGAGGCAGCTTCTCGCCCTGCGCTCCTGTCGGTCGCCCATGCCGTGCCGCCGCACCGCATGCTGCAGACCGACGCGGAGGCGGCGGCGCGCGGCATGTTCGCCCATCGCTACGCCGCCTTCGAGCGCATGGCGCCGGTCTTCACCACCGCCGGCATCGAATCCCGTCACACCGTGAAGCCGCTCGACTGGTACCTCAGCGCTCTCGACTGGCCCGAGCGCAACGCGGCCTATCTCGCGGGCGCGCAGGAGCTGTTCGTCGACGCCGCCACGCGTGCACTGGCTGCCGCGGGCTGCGCGGCCTCGGACGTCGACACCATCGTCACCATTTCCTCCACCGGCATCGCCACGCCCAGCCTGGAGGCGCGCGTCCACGGCCGCATGGGCTTCCGCGCCGACGTCGAGCGCGTGCCGGTGTTCGGCCTCGGCTGCGCCGGCGGTGTGTCGGGCCTCGCCTTGGCCGGACGCCTCGCCGCGGCGCGGCCGGGCTCGACCGTGCTGCTGGTCGCCATCGAAATCTGCACCGCCGCCTTCCGCATGGACCAGCTCACCGCCGCCAACATGGTGGCCACGGCCCTGTTCGGCGATGGCGCCGCGGCCTGCGTCGTGCGTGCCGGCGAGACGGGCCTCGCCCGCATCGAAGGCGCGGGCGAGCACCTGTGGCCCGACACGCTCGATATCATGGGCTGGACGGTCGATCCGACCGGTCTTGGCGTCGTCTTCGACCGCTCCATCCCGCCCTTCGCCGAGCAGCAGGTCGGGCCCGCCGTTAACGGCATCCTGGCGCGCATCGGCGTCGACCGCGCCGCGGTCGACCGCTTCGCCTGCCATCCCGGCGGTGCCAAGGTGATAACCGCGCTCGAAACCACGCTGTGCCTCGACCAGGGCACGCTCGACCACGAGCGCGACGTGCTGCGCCAGTACGGCAACATGTCGGCGCCGACGGTACTGTTCGTGCTCGAACGCCTTGTAAAAGACGGCCTGCCGAGGCGCACCGTGCTGACCGCGCTGGGGCCGGGCTTCACCTGCAGTTGTCTCTCGTTGGCAAGTACTGCATGAGCCGGGCGGAACTGGTCCCGGTCCTCTTCCTCAGTCTGGTCTCGCTCCAGCGCCTGGGCGAACTCATGCTGGCGCGGCGCAACACGGCGCGGCTGCTGGCCGAGGGCGCGCACGAGGTGGGCGCTTCCCATTATCCGCTGATCGTGGCGCTGCACGCGGCCTGGCTCACCGGGCTCTGGTTTTTTGTCCTGGCGCGCGGCCCCACAATGATCACGGGCGTCGACTGGATCTGGCTCGGCCTCTTTCTCGTCCTGCAGCTCGGCCGCGCCTGGGTGATCGCGACTCTCGGCGGGCGCTGGACGACGCGCATCATCGTTCTGCCCGGGGCGCCGCTGGTCACGAGCGGGCCCTACCGCTTCGTCTCCCATCCCAACTACTGGATCGTGGCGGGCGAGATCGCCGCCCTGCCGCTGGCCTTCGGGCTGGTCTGGTTTGCGCTCGTCTTCTCCGCCCTCAATGCTGGCGTGATGTGGATCCGCGTCAGGGCCGAGTCGGCGGCGCTCCGCTTGTGAACGAACAGCGACCCGCCGCCAGCCTCGCCGTCTGGCTGGGATTTGGCGCCATGACGCTCGGCATGTTCATGGCCGTGCTCGACATCCAGATCGTGGTCACGTCGCTGCCCAACATCAGCACGGCGCTCGCCATCCCGCACGACCGCATGAGCTGGATCCAGACCGCCTACCTGATCGCCGAGGTCATCGCCATCCCGCTCACCGGCTTGCTGACGCGCGTGCTGAGCCTGCGTGTGCTGTTTGCCGCCGCACTCGCCCTGTTTACCGCCGCGTCGATCGCCTGTGCCGCGAGCGGCGGCTTCGAGAGCCTGATCGTGTCCCGGGTCATACAAGGCTTCGCCGGCGGCGTGCTGATCCCGTCGGTGTTCTCGGCTGTGTTCCTGCTCTTTCCCGTCCGCCAGCAGGGCCTCGCCACGACGCTGGGCGGCGTGATGGCGGTGCTGGCGCCCACCGTCGGCCCGCTGGTCGGCGGATTTATCACCCAGACCTTCTCATGGCACTGGCTGTTCCTGGTCAACGTCGTGCCGGGTATTGCGGCCGTCGCCGTGGCCGCGCTCTGCCTGCCGCGCGAGGCGGGCGAATATGCCCACGCCCGCCGCGTCGATCTTTTGGGCCTGCTGTTGATGGCGGCCTCGCTCGCGGCGCTCGAAATCGGCCTGAAGGACGCGCCCAAACATGGCTGGGCCTCGCTGCAGGTGCTGGGCCTGCTCGCCGCCTTCCTCCTCTGCGGTACCGCCTTCGTGCGCCGCAGCCTCGGCCGCATCCATCCCGTGGTCGAGCTCAGGGCGCTGCTCGACCGCAACTTCGCCATCGGCTGCCTGCTGAGTTTCACGCTCGGCATCGGCCTCTACGGCTCGGTCTATCTGATGCCGGTGTTCCTGGGCTTCGTGCGCGAGCATGGCCCGCTCGAAATCGGCACCATCATGCTGGTGACCGGCCTCGCCCAGCTCCTGACCGCGCCGATCGCCGTCGAGTTGGAACGCCGCATCGACGGCCGCCTGCTGATGGCGGGCGGCTTCGCGCTGTTTGCGCTGGGCCTCGGCTGGAGCGCCTTCCAGACGCGCGAGACCGACTTCGACGAGATGCTGGTGCCGCAGATCCTGCGCGGCGTCGCCATCATGTTCTGCCTGCTGCCGCCCACGCGGCTGGCGCTGGGCCACTTCGCACCGGAGCGCGTGGCCGACGCCAGCGGCCTCTTCAACCTGATGCGCAACCTGGGCGGCGCGATAGGCCTCGCCCTGATCGACACCATCCTGTTCGGCCGCGCGCCCGTCATCGGCGAGGCGCTGGCCGCGCGCCTGAAACGCGGCGACCTCAGCGTGGCGCCGCTGCTCGACCTGCCGGAGGAGACCGTGGCGAGCGCCCCCAGCCGCATCGTCGACGCCGCCGTGATCGAACTCGTGCGCCCGCTGGTCGAACGCGCCGCGCTGGTCGAGGCCATCAACGAGGCCTGGGCGATGCTGGCCATCGTGGCCGCACTTTCGCTGCTGGCGATTCCGTTGATCGCCGCCCGGCCGGGCGTGAAGGGCTGAAGGCGAAAAAGCCTGGGCGATCTGATAGGGTGCTTGAGCCCGAAGAGAGGAAAGCATGTCGCACTACGTCACTTCCGAAGCCGAGCTCGAGGCGATCTATGGCCAGCCTGCCGGCCCCGCCGTGTTCAAGGAGATCGAGCACATCTCCGAGCACTACCGCCGCTTCATTGAGGCCTCGCCCTTCGTCGTCCTGGCGACATCGGGTCCGGAAGGGCTGGATTGCACGCCGCGCGGCGATCCGGCGGGCTTCGTGCGCGTGGTCGATGCCCATACCGTCATGCTGCCCGACCGGCGCGGCAACAACCGCATCGACACGCTGCGCAACCTGGTGCGCGATCCGCGCATCGCGCTCCTGTTCCTGATCCCGGGCGAGGGCCGGACGCTCCGCATCAACGGCCGGGCCCGGATCAGCGTCGATCCCGACCTCTGCGCCTCCTTCACCATGGAAGACAAGGTGCCGCGCAGCGTCATCGTGATCACGGCGGAGCGCGTCTACACGCAATGCCCCAAGGCGCTCGTGCGCTCCCGGCTATGGGATCCCGCCCATCATGTCGAGGCGGGCCGCCTGCCCAGCAGCGGCACGATGATGAAGGCGCTGCAGGAGAGCTTCGACGCCGAGAGCTACGATCGCAATTATCCGCAGCATCTCAAGGCGACGATCTACTGAGACGGAGCGCTACTGAGACCGCGCCCCACGCACCAGCCGTCCCGGCAGCGCGCCGGTGAACTCGCCGTCGCGATAGGTGACCGCGCCGCCCACGACCGTGGCGCGATAGCCCTCGGCCTTCTGCTCCAGCCGCCGCCCGCCGCCCGGCAGATTGTGCACCGGATGCGGCGCCGAGACTTTTAGCCGGTCGAGGTCGATCACGTTGAGGTCCGCCTTGTAGCCCGGAACGAGCCGGCCGCGGTCGCCGAGACCGACGGCGCGCGCCGGCGCATCGGTGAGCTGCTGCACCGTCCAGCTAAGCGGCAGGCGCTCGCCCTGGCGGTCGCGCATCCAGTAGGTCAGCGCATGCGTCGTGTAGCTCGCATCGCAGATCAGCCCGTAGTGCGCGCCGCCGTCGCCCAGCGCGATCACCGTGTTGGGATCGCGCAGCATGGCGGCCATGTTGGCGTCGGAGCAGTCGGTGTAGTTGGCGCCGGGATGAAACAGGATGGTGCGGCCGTCGCCCTGAATCAGCAGGTCGTAGGCGAGTTCGAGCGGCGTGATGCCCAGCGCCGCCGCCCGCGCATCGAGCCGCTGATCGGCGGGCGGCGTGTAATCCGGCGGATCGCCCAGCACGAACATGTTCCCGACGCTGCGCATGAAAGCCAGCATCTGCGGGTTGCGATAGGCCGGCGGCTCGCCGAGCAACCGTGCCTTCATCGCCGGATCGCGCAGCCGCGCGAGCTTCTGGCCGAGCGGCAGCCCCTCGACCTCGCGATAGCTCGGGCAGGTCGAGAAGGGATGGAACGACAGTTCCAGCCCGTAGAGCAGCGCCACCGGCCGCGCCGCGACCTGGCCGCGGATCGCGAGCCCGTCGCGGTTGGCGCGATCGACCTCGCGGAGCAGGGTCTGCCAGCGGTTGGGATAGATCGAGATGTCGAGCAGGGTGAAGGAGAGCGGCCGGCCCGAGGCCTCGACCAGGCGGCGCAGCATGCCGAATTCCGTGGAGCCCTCGGTCGTGGTGTCGGCGAAGTCGTCGAGGAGCTGGATCACGCCCTTGCCCGCGCGACGCAGGCCGCGCGCGATGGCCGTGAGTTCCTCCTCGGCCGCGGTGATGGTGGGCGTCAGCACGCCCTCGGAGGTGCGGTGGAACAGCGAGCGCGAGGTCGAGAAGCCGAGCGCGCCGGCGTTCACGCCTTCCTCGACCAGCGCGCTCATCGCCGCCATGTCCTCGGCCGTGGCGGGCTCGCGCTCGACGCCGCGCTGGCCCATCACGAAGACGCGCACCGGCGCGTGCGGCACCTGCGTGGCGAAGTCGATGTCGCAGCGCCGCGCCGCCAGCGCGTCGAGATAATCGGGGAAGCTCTGCCAGTTCCACGGCACGCCCTCGCGCATCACCAGCTCGGGGATGTCCTCCACGCCTTCCATGACCTTGATCAGCGTGTCGCGGTCCTGCGGCTGGCAGGGCGCGAAGCCGACGCCGCAATTGCCCATCAGCACCGTCGTCACGCCATGGCCGGAGGAGGGCGTGAAGCGATCGTCCCAGGTCACTTGGCCGTCGTAGTGCGTGTGGATGTCGACGAAGCCCGGCGTCACCGCGAGCCCCTTGGCGTCGATCTCCTCGCGGCCCGCACCCGCGATCCTGCCGACGGCCGCGATCCGCCCGTCCTGCACCGCGATGTCTGCTTCGCGTGGCTCGGCACCGGTGCCGTCGAGCACGGTGCCGTTGCGTATGACGAGGTCGAACTGGGCGGCCATGGCTTCCTCCCGCGAGAGTCGGTTGCTCAGGGTTATGGGTGATTTGTTAGCAGCTTGGATGGTTGATGGAAACGCGCGTCCTCCCTGGCATCCTGAGCAGCGCGGGGTAGCGTCGGCGCGGAAGCGAAGGACCATCGCGCCTTGCCGTGGCGGACGTAAGTCGGATTTGTGGTCGGCGGCGATCCGATCTCGTAAACTGAGACATGGAATCACGTGCTTCCGCCGGCCTGTTGATATTCTTGCTGACCCTCGTGGTCTTCGGCTTAGGGATAGCCTTCATTCTCCTTTCGCGCAGCATCGCTGGCGAGTATCGGCCGTCGCCGGGCGCCAGGCGGTGGATCGGCGAAGGAATCTTCAGGCTCGACGACTATTCCGCGAGGGGTCGTGCCAATATCGTGAAGGCCGGCATTTGTCTGGTCTTGCTGTTTCTGGCCATGCCCATGGTGTTCGTGATGGCCGAGTCGCTTCTTCCGGCACCGGAACGTAGGTCCGGCCCACCGATCCCGCCGGGTACCAAGTCATTTGCGGCCGTGGCGATGTTCCAGATGACGGCGCTCATCGCTTGGCTGGTGTTGACGTTGCTTTCAGCCATGCAGTTTCTGCTGGCACAGCGCCATGCCGTCGTGCCGCGATTCGGCGCTGCTTGGCGCCGCTTGTTCGATTCCTCGGCATTCAACGTTGAGGGACAGGCGTTGCGCCGCAATGCCAAGTGGCTGCTACTGGGAGGGGTGCTCGCCTTAGGTGTCATGGTCGGCTTGCACATGCTCCTCAGAAACATGCCGCCGTTTCCGAAGTAGGATTGCTTGAGCTATACGCGCCTAGCGTATAGCCCTGCCAGGACCTAGGAATGGTGGTGCGGCGGCTATCTGTGCCAGCACTTTGCTAGCACTTTCCTGCTCCTTCATTTTTCTTGAACAAAAACTTGCAGGTTCAACAGGATTCTGCTAGGAAAAAGCCTACGCTGGGCGTTTTCTGAAAGCGCTCCCCCGGCCCGCTCCGCCCCTTGCAATCAAGGGCCTCCGAGCGGGCTTTTTTGTTGCTCAAACCCAGGAAAACTGATGTCCAAAACCCTCCGCAGCGTCGCGGCGCTGCCGCCGCGCGCCGTCGCCGAATTCTTCCGCCTGTTCGCCGCCTCCGGCTCGGTGGCCTTCGCCGCCGACCGCACCGGCCTGTCGCGCACCGTGCTCTACCGCCGCAAGCGCTCCGACCCGGCCTTCGCCAAGCGCTGGGCCGAGGCGCAGGAGCTGGGCGTGTCCAAGGTGCGCGACGAGGTCTTTCGCCGCGCCGTCGTTGGCGTCAAGCGGCCGGTGTTCTACGGCGGCGCCAAGATCGGCAAGGTGAGGCACTTCGACAACCGCCTGCTGTGGTCGCTGCTGAAGTCGCACGAACCCGAGATCTACGGTCCCCGGCGCCCGCAGCCGGTGGGCGGCGCACCGATCGATCTCGCCCGCCGCCTCGACGAGGCCGACGCCCGTGTCGCGAAGTACGAGGCGGGGCTGCTCGAAGCGGCGAAGCTCAAGAATTCATAATCTTCCGGACCGCGAGCGTCCCGCTCGCTCTTTCATGAGCGAGCG
>CAMDOT010000061.1 GCA_945903635.1 Rhizobium sp. Q54
CCGCCTCAGAATCACGAGCGGGCCTGGAGGCCCGCGGTCCAATGATCCTTCGGCCTTCACCGAACCATTGGCCGTAGCGGGCGCCGTCGCGCGGGCGTAAATTCCCACCATGACCACCGTGAACGCCCTCTCCGAAGTCGCCGCCCTGATGGGTGACCCGGCGCGCGCCGCCATGCTGTCGCTGCTGATGGACGGCCGCGCCCACACCGCCTCCGACCTGGCGCTGGCCGCCGGCGTCACCGCCCAGACCGCCTCGGGCCACCTCGGCCGCATGGCCGAGGCCAACCTGCTGGCGGCCCGCGCCCAGGGCCGCAACCGCTTCTATCGCCTGGCCTCGGGCGACGTGGCGCACGCCATCGAATCGCTGATGGCGCTGGCCGGCACGCGCGCCCAGCCAGCGTCCCGTAGCGCCGCATGGCGGCGCGATCCCGATCTCCGCTTCTGCCGCACCTGCTACGATCATCTTGCGGGCCAAGTCGGCATCGCCGTCACCGATTCGCTCACCCAACACGGCCATCTAGAACCCAAAGGCTCGCACGACTGGAAGCTGACGCCCTCGGGCGAGTTGTTCTGCGCACGCGTGGGCGTCGACCTCGGCGGCGCGCGTCAGGCGACCACCCGCCATTTCGCGCGCCAGTGCCTCGACTGGAGCGAGCGCCGCCCCCACATCTCGGGCGCGCTGGGCTCGGCCATCGCCGACACCTTCTTCAAGAAGGGCTGGGCCGAGAAGCTGCGCCGCGGTCGCACCGTGCGCCTTACCGATTCAGGCCGCCGGGCGATGACGCGTGATTTCGGCGCGGCGGTCTGACCGGCCTCACCAACCGTGGAAGCGCGGCCACACCTGAGTGGCGCCTCCCGCCATTACCAGATGATAGTCGGGATATTGCGCGCCGGTGGCGCAGGCATGGTTGGGCAGGATGCGCAGCTTCGCGCCGATCGGGAAGCGTTCGACGAGACCTGCGTCCGATTTGCCCCCCCCTTGGCCATCGCTGCGTGAGATGATGCCGTGCTCCTGGTTGGCCGCAGTGACGAACAGCCCCTCGATCGCACGACCCTCGGCATCGCAGACGACGCCATAGCCATAGTCGATCTTCTGGCGTTGCGTGCCACGGTCGCGGCTCATCGCCATCCAGCCGGCATCGACGATGACCCAGCCCTTCTCGGGCTGATGGCCGATCACCGTCGTCAGCACCGACAGCGCCACGTTCTCGGGCGTGCAGACGCCGATGTTGGCCATCACCAGGTCGAAGAAGACATAGACGCCGGCCCGCACCTCGGTAACGCCGTCCAGCCGCTCGGCCGATAAAGCCGTCGGCGTGGAGCCGACGCTCACCTCCGGACAAGGCAGGCCCGCCAACCGCAGGCGCTCGGCCGCGCGCACCGACAGACGGCGCTCCTGCTCGGCCAGCTGGCGCAACGCTTCAGGAGTGTTGAGGTCATAGGAACTGCCGGCATGGGTGAGCACGCCTTTCAGTCCGGCACCGCCGTCGTGCAGCACACGGCCGATCTCGATCAGCACCGCGTCCTCGGGCTGGACGCCGGAGCGATGCCCGTCGGAATCGATTTCGATCATCACCTCGAAGGGATGCCCTTTGGCCACCACCGCCTGGGCCGCCGTGACCGAGTCCACCAGCAGAGTCAGCGCACAGCCGCGACGGCTAAGCGCCAGGGCGCGGTCGAGTTTGTCGGGCGAGATGCAGACGGCATAGAGGATGTCGGCAAAGCCAGCGGCGAAGAACTGCTCCGCTTCCTTCAGAGTCGAGACCGTGATGCCCGCGGCACCCGCCGCCTGCTGCCGCCGCGCCACTTCGATGCATTTCGACGTCTTCACATGGGGGCGCAGGCGCACGCCCAACATCGTCATGCGCGCCTGCAGGCGGGCGATGTTGCTTGCCATGCGCGTCTCGTCGATCAGCGCGGCAGGCGTTTCGATATCCGTCAGCGTCACGATGTCGTCCTCAATCGAGATATTCGCCGCGGGCCCGGAGCGCCGGCACGTCCTTTTCCAGCCCACGCGCGATCAGGGCGGTGACGGTAGCCGGCTGCAGCGCCGCGGACGAGGGCAGATCGACACCGACGGCCTCCATCTGCTTGACCAGCGCCGGATCGGTGACCGCGGCGCGCAGCGCTTCGTTCAGCCGTGCCACCACGGCAGGCGGCGTCGCCTTGGGCACGAACAGCGCATTCCATGACCGGAGGTTCACATCGTGGCCCGCGCTGGCCGCGGTCGCGACGCCGGGCAGTTGCGGGAGCGGCTGGTCACTCAGTACCGCCAGCGCCTTGATCTTGCCGCCGGCGATCTGCGGCAGTGCCGTCGTCGACTGGTCGCACATGAAATCGATGTGGCCGCCCATGAGATCGTTCATCGCCGGCGCCACGCCGCGGTAGGGCACGTGGGTGATGTTCTGCTTGAGCGCCGACAGCAGCACGACGCAGGCGTAATGCGAGATCGACCCGACGCCTGCGCTGCCGTAGGTCATGCTGGCCTTGTTGGCTTCCGCATAGGCCACGAATTCCTTGAGATTCGAGACCGGCAAGCTGGCCTTGGCCACCAGAAGCAACGGCGCCGTTCCGGCGAGCCCGACCGGCGCGAAGCTGGTGAGCGGATCATAGGGCAGCTTCTTGAACAGCGCGGCGTTGGCCACATGCGTGCCGATGGTACCGAAGCCCATGGTGTAGCCATCGGGCGCGGCACTCACGAGCTTCGTGAGGCCGATGGTGCCGCTGGCGCCGCCGATGTTCTCGACCACCACCGTCTGCTTGAGATCGGCCGCCATCCCCTGCGCCACGGCACGCGCCAGCGCATCGCTGGGACCGCCGGCGGGGAACGGCACGATCAGTGTGATCGGCTTGGCCGGGAACGCCTGCTGTGCCAGCGCCGATCCAGCCAGGAGAATGCTGGCGACAAAGCTCGCGACACACTGCTTGAAGTTCATGCGCTCCGTCCTTCCAGCCAGGAAATGAGTCCGTCGAGGGTCGGCGATTCGACGGCAGCGGCCGGCGCGCCCTCGGGGCGCGGCAGGCCGACGCGATTGTGCCAGTAGGTGCGCAGGCCCACGGTAGAAGTGCCGAACAGGTCGTAGCCCGAGCCCGCGACGAAAGCCGCGTCCTCGGGCGCCACGCCGAGCTTCGAGAGCGCCAGCCGATAGGGCCGCGGGTCGGGCTTGTAGCAGCCGGCCTCTTCGGCAGTGACGATACAATCCCACTTTGTCTTGAGACGCTCGGCCGCCAGCACGCCCAGCCGGATCGAGCAATTGGTCACCACCGCGAGCTTCGCACGACCCCCGAGGGCATCGAGGGCCACCTGCGCGCCGCTCCAGGCCGGCAGCTCCAGCCAGCGGTCTTCCAGCGCCTGCGCGGCACTTTCGGGCATGCCGGTCGTGCGGGCCGCCTCGCGCACGAGCTGTTCGTAGGGAACGTAGGCACCGCAGCCGTAGGTGAGACGCAGATACTCGGCCCGCCACGCCCGGCCGGCGGCTTCGGAGCCGGCCACGGCATTCCACAGCGTCCAGGAATCAAGCAGCGCCGTCAGCAGGTCAAACAGCACGGCCTTGGGAAAAGCGGGGTTCATGGCGGCGAGCGTAGCAGGCTGGACGCGGTCCGTGCTTAAATTGGATCGAATATTCAGTTCAGGAAAATTGAATGATCACTCTGGCCGATCTGCGCTTCATCGAAGCCCTTGCGCGCGCAGGCTCGCTGAGCGGAGCCGCGCGCGCGCTCAACGTCACGCCGCCAGCGCTCTCGATGCGGCTGAAGAAGCTGGAGCAGTTGCTGGGCGTAAGTCTGGTCGTGCGGAGCTCGCGCCGCGTGCGCTTCACAGGCGAGGGCGAGCACCTGGTGCACGAGGCGCAGGCGTTGCTGGGACGGATCGAGATGCTGCCCGAGGCGCTGGGCAGCGAGGGCCGTGGCCTCGCAGGCCCGCTGCGCGTCGTGGCACCTTTCGGTTTCGGCCGACTGCATGTCGCGCCGATGATCGCCCGCTTCGCCGCGCGCCATCCGGCAGTGCGTCTCACGCTCGACCTCTCCGAAAAACCGTGGACCGACAGCGGCGATGCCGATGTGGTGATCCATATTGGCGCAGTGCGCGATTCGACCTGGGTGGCGCACCTCCTGGCCCGCAACGCACGCTGGGTCTGCGCCAGCCCGGCCTACCTGCGCCGCCGCGGCATACCAACCGACCCGCGCGATCTGCTGCAGCACGATTGCCTGTGCGTTCGCGAGAACAACGAGGACGTGACCCTGTGGCACCACCGCCGGAACGGCAAAGCGGGCGCTGTGCGCGTGACACCGACGCTCACCAGCAACGACGGCGAGGTCGTGCGCAACTGGGCGGTGGCGGGGCTCGGCATCGTGCTGCGTTCACAATGGGACGCAGCCCCCTTCGTGAAGCGCGGTGAATTGAAACGCATCCTGGCACCCTGGGACTTCGACGGCGCCGACGTGCTGGCGCTGGTGCCGGCACGACGTGGCATCTCGGCCAGGGTCTCGCAGTTCGTCGACTTCCTGAAGGGTGACTTCAAGCGCAAGGCGCCGTGGTCGTGAATTAGTGACGCAAGCTAGGCCTTGACGTCCTCGCGCACGAGCTTGGCCTTGCCGAAGGCCAGCCCGTCGCCCGAGGGGATCTTGCAGATCGAGGAGGCGCGCAGGATCTTCTGCTCGCCCACCGTCAGATAGATGTTGGTGAACAGCAGCGAGCGGGTGGCACGCACCAGTTCGGCGCGGCCCTCGACCCAGTCGCCGACCTTGGCCGGCGCCACGAAGTCGAAGGTCATGTTCACGGTCGGCAGGAACTTCCGAAGACCAGCCAGCGTGCCGCCGCCCATGGCGCCCACGAGGTCGGCCACCGTCATCATCATGCCGCCATGCAGCCCGCCGGCGGGGTTGCACATATGTTGGTGCACGCGAAAGCCCATGACGAATTCGTCGCGCGTGCCCTTCTCGCCCCGCTTCACATAGAGGTTGCCGATGTGACTGTTGAAGGTGGGTTCCGGCCGGCCATGGGCGAAATCGATCTTCAGAAAGCCTGCAGGCGCGCAATCTTCAATCAAGGGGGCTTCGAGCAAACGCTAACTCCGGGTTTATAGTTGTCGATGGCGGCTCAGCAGCGAAAAGACGCCCAGCCCCGCCAGCACGTCGTGGCGCCGGCCATAGAGGCGGCCCCTCACCTGGACGACATGCTCGTCGTGGCCGACGACCTCGCCTTCCGCCTGCAGCCAGTCGCCGATCCGTCCCGGGCCGAGATAGTCGATCGACAGGCGCAGCGTCACGGCGCGGCGTTTCAGCGTATGCCACACCGCCGTGCCCATCGCCGAATCGAGGAAGGCCGCCAGCATGCCGCCATGGACGATGCCCAATGCATTGGCGTGCTGTGGCCCGGGCAGGAAGCCGCGGATGGCGCGGCCGTCCTCGATCTTCTCGAACCACGGCCCGTTGGCCGCGGCAAAGCCGGAAGCTTCAGCGAGGTGGCGAAAGCCGTCGGGGACGCGGGCTGGGGGAATGGACACGCGCCATCTTAGGCAATCCGCGCGAGAAGAACGAGACCGTAGCCGACATACCAGGTGGCGATCGTCGTGATGATCCGGTTCGACCAGAGGCGGAACTGCTTGTCGCTCAGTCTCTCGAGCAGGAGCTTGCCGAGCGAGGTGCCGATCATCGACGAGGCGATGGCGACACCAAGGAACCACGGCTCGACCTGGCCCACTTCGGCGATCAGCGCGCCGAAATAGAGAAGCTTGAAGCCGTGGCCGAAGACCTGGCACACCGCCTTGGTGGCGATGATCTGCCGCCGCTCGAGCGGCGAGCGCAGGAACATGGTGTCGAGCAGCGGGCCGGTAACGCCGGTCAGCAGCATCAGCATCATCGAGAAGACACCGGTGGCTGCCACCTGCAGCGGGCCGAAGCTGCGCGGCAGGATGCTTTCGGGAATGGCGCGGATGATGAAGGGCGAGAGACCGAGCAGCAGGAGCGCCACCGCCTTGTCGGGCACGTAGAGCGTGATCGACCACAGGCCGACCGAGACGAGGCAGCCCGCGACGTAGAAGACCGTGCTCTTCCAGACGATGTGCCGCCACCACAGCAGCGCCCGCCAGCCATTGGAGGCCATCTGCGTGACGGCATGCAGCACCATGGCGGTCGGCAGCGGGAAGATGAACATCAGGACGCCGATCAGGATCAGCCCGCCCGCCATGCCGAAGATGCCCGACAGAAAGGCCGTGCCGATCATCAGCAGGCTGAGCGAAGCTGCCATCAAAGCCGTCAAGCCGATCTCCCCCGAAACATGGGCAGACGCTAGGCCCGGCTTATCTAGCGTTCAAATATATGATATATCGATTTCCCATACTTACTGAGTATGCCTCATGGAACTCCGACACCTCCGCTATTTCGTCGCCGTGGCACATGAGGGCCACATCACGCGCGCGGCCGAGAAGCTCCATATGCAGCAGCCGCCGCTCAGCCAGCAGATCCGCGCGCTGGAGCGCGAGATCGACGCCCAGCTGTTCGTGCGCCATCCGCGCGGCGTGGCGCTGACCGACGCCGGCCGCTCGTTCCTGACGGACGCAGAGGCGGTGCTGGCCGCGGTCGATCAGGCGGCGGCGCGGGCCCGCCGCACGGCGCGCGGCGAGACCGGCCGCATCGCCGTGGGCTTCACCACCTCGGCGCCCTTCCATCCCCTGGTGGCGCGCGCCATCCGCGAGTTTCGCCTCACCCGGCCCGACGTCTCCTTCGTGCTGGAAGAAAGCAGCTCGGGCGATCTTCTGACCGGCCTGCGTGACGAGCGGCTGGACATCGCCTTCATCCGCTCCGGCCTGGTCGATCCCGAGGGTCTCACCGTCCATGCGCTCCTTCAGGAGGACATGGCGGCGGCGCTCCCCTCGCGCCACAAGCTCGCGCGTCGGCCGCACCTCACCTTAAAAGATCTCGCGGCCGAGAATTTCATCCTCTATCGCCGGCCCGACGGGCGCGGCCTCTACGACGTCATCGTCGCGGCCTGTGCCCAGGCGGGTTTTAGCCCGCACGTCAGCCAGGAGGCGCCGCGCATCGTGTCGACGCTCAATCTCGTGGCGGCCGGCCTCGGCATCACCATCGTGCCGGCGTCCTTGAGCAGGCTGCCGCTGGAGGGTGTAACATACCGCATGCTGAAGGGGCGGCCCTCGATCAAGGTGCCGCTCAACCTCGCCTGCCGTCGCGACGAGCGTTCCGCCGCGACGCTGGCCTTCATCGATCTGGTGCGGAGTCTGCCGCCATGAAACCGATCAAGACGCCCCTCATCAAGACAATCGGCCACTCCAATCAACTGATCGACCGCTTCGTCGATCTGCTGAAGGCCGGCGGCGTGCAGGTGCTGGTCGATGTGCGGTCCACGCCCTATTCGCGCCGCTTCCCGCAGTTCGGCCGCGAGCATCTGGCGGCGCGTCTCGCCCTCAGCGGCATCCTCTATCGCTACGAAGGCGCCGCACTCGGCGGCAAGTCGAAAGACGGCGGCAGCTACGACGATCTCGCCAGCCGCCCCGAGTTCAACGACGCGCTTGATCGCCTGATCGCGGGCGCAGCCGACTCCACGCTCTGCCTGATGTGTGCCGAGAAGGAGCCGCTGGACTGCCACCGCACGGTGTTGGTGTCCCGGCGCCTCGCTGAACGTGGTGTCGCGATAGAGCATCTGTTGGCCGACGGAAGGCAGGAGCCGCACGTGGCTCTCGAGGAGAAACTGCTGGCGGCGAGCGGCGATGGTGCGCCTGACCTGTTCACCATAGCCGAAGACCGCGCCACGCGCCTCGCCCGCGCCTGGATGGCCCGCGAACGGGCGATGCGCCGGCCCGCATAGCGGCCAAGTTGCGTTGACAGCCCTGCCGGCTGTCCGCAGGCTTTGCCGACAGTCTAAAGGCAGGATGGCTGGAGGCAGCATGGCACGCTTCGATCGGGTGATTCGCGGTGGCATGATCGTCGATGGCAGTCGCCTGCCACGGTTTCGCGGCGACATAGGCATCAAGGACGGGCTCATCGTAGAGATCGGCCATATCGGCGCCGGCGAAGCCGATGAGACGATCGACGCCGGCGGGCTGATCGTGGCCCCTGGCTTCATCGATCTGCACACCCATTACGACGCCCAGCTGTTCTGGGATCCCTACTGCTCGCTGTCGTCCTGGCACGGCATCACCTCGGTCGTGATCGGCAACTGCGGCTTCGGCTTCGCCCCCGTGCGGCCGGCCGAACGCGAGCGTGCGATGATGTCGATGACGCGGGTCGAGGCGATCCCGATGGCGTCGATGAAGGCGGGCATGCCGTGGGACTGGGTGACGTTCCCCGAGTTCCTGAACAGCGTCGATGCCGCGCCAAAATCGGTGAACATCCTGCCCTACCTGCCGATATCGCCGCTCCTGATCTGGGTGATGGGCTTCGAGGCGGCCAAGGCCGGCAAGCTGCCGACGCCCGAACAACACGCCGAGCTCCGGCGACTCCTGAACGAGGCCATGGATGCGGGCGCCTGTGGCTGGTCGGCGCAACGCATGCTGCCGACGGGACCGGCGGCAGTGCAACGCGACTATGACGGCACGCCGATGCCGACCGACGTCATGCACGACGAGACCTGCCGCGAATTCGCGCGCGTCCTGGCCGAGCGCAACGACGGTTTCATGCAGATGCTGCTGATCTCGGGCGACAACGCACGCGACCGCGCCTTCTACGAGGAGATGTCGAGCCTGAGCGGCCGGCCGATGATCATGAACGTGGTCCAGGCCTTCGACCACAAGCCGGAAATCCATCGCCGCGTGCTGCGCTGGCTGAAGAGTTGCCGCGAGCGCGGCATCCGCGTCGTGGGCCAGGGGCTCACGACCGATGCGGGCTTCACCTTCACCTTCGAGGACTGGAACCTGTTCGACGATTCGCAGGCCTGGTGCGATGCCACGACCGACACGCGCGAGGAGCGGCTGGCGAAGCTCGCCGATCCCGCGCGCCGCGCCGCGCTCCGCGACAACCTGCCGTTCACCGCGACCGGCCCGTTGCCGCAGATCGCCATCGTCGGGCCCAAGCTCGACAAGAATAAGAAGTGGCTCGACTACACGCTGGCCCACGCCGGCGAGAAGATGGGCAAGCATCCGGTCGATGTGATGCTCGACATGGCGGTCGACGAGAACCTCGAGACCGAGTTCTTCGCGGCACCGCCTAATGGCAAGATCGAGCACCTGAAGGAACTGGTCGACGATCCCTACATCCTGTTCGGCGTATCGGACGGCGGCGCCCACACCAAGTTCCTGACGGCGGGGCGCTATCCCACCGAGACCATCTGCAAGGTGGTGCGCCAGCACGGCATGCTGAGCCTGGAGGACGTCCACTGGCGGCTGTCGGCGCTGCCCGCCGAGGTCGCGGGCTTCCGCGGCCGCGGTGTCCTGAAGAAGGGCGCGCCTGCCGACATCGTGATCTACGACTACGAAGGATTGAAGGTGCTGCCCGACGAGATCGCGCACGACCTGCCGGGCGGCGAATGGCGGCGGGTGCAGCGCGCGTCAGGTTACAAGTATGTCCTGGTGAACGGCGAGGTCACGATCCGCGACGACCAGCAGACCAACGCCCGCTCGGGCCGCCTGCTGCGCCACGGCACCTGAGGTCTCGGAGCCTGAGGCCACGTCGCCCCCCGCGGAACGTGCTAGGCTCGACGCAATAGCCTCGGGGGATACGAACGATGCGGATGATCTCGCTGCTGCTGGTGGCCTTGGTCGCCTTGATCCATACCGGCTTCCTGGTCCTGGAAATGTTCTTTTGGAACCATCCGGTCGGGCAGCAGATATTCAACATGACACCCGAGGTCTCGGCCTCGTCCGCCACCCTTGCCGCCAACCAGGGCCTCTATAACGGCTTCCTGGTCGCCGGATTGATCTGGGGCCTGGTGAGCGGCCGACGCGACGTGAAGGTGTTCTTCCTCGTCTGCGTGATCGTGGCCGGCGTCTACGGCGGGCTGACGACGGCCAAGACCACGATCCTCTACAGCCAGGCCCTGCCGGGCGCGCTCGCGCTGCTGGCGGTCCTGTTCGCGCGGCCGGCCCGCGCACGGCCACACCTCTGACGGCAGGCTTATGAGGTTCAGATGGCCGATGATCTTATTGTCCGCAACCTCGAGGACGACCTGATCCTTCGAAATCGAACTCCCGCCGACGCGGTTGTTGCTGGAAACTGCGGCGCGCATCGCGATCGATCTGGATCATCCAGCCGGTGATTGCCTCTATCTCGCGTTGGCGATCGATAAAGACTGCCGGTTCGTCACTGCCGATGAACGCTTTGTCCGCAAGATCGGCCAGGGCCGGCATAGGGGCCACGTGATCTCCTTGATCGCCACTGCTGCCGATCGGTAAGACGGCCTGGCTATGGGTCAGTCAGATACGGACTGGTCTCTGCCGCAAATTCCCTGCAATGGTGTGGCATGGATGAGCCCTATCGCGCCTCAACCAGGCGGCCCAGCAATGGGCGTGCTTCCTGATGCCGTCGTCCCAGATAGCCTATTGCACGACCGTTTGCGCGCTATGGGCGTTCGGCGCCTGGAATGCCTGGGAATGCCTTGGCCTTTACAGCGATGGCGCGTTTTTCATGACCCAGAGCGTTCAACGCATGTCGTTCTGGGTCTTCGATCCCGCGCGGGACTATATCTACGCGATCACGCAAACTCCGCTCGTGATCGCTCTTCATCTCGGTGTGACCGATCTGCACTGGTTGGCCCGCCTGTACTCGGCCGGTCTCATCATTGTGCCGACGGGCCTGTATCACCTTGCTCTCGCAAGGGTAAGGCACGACACGATTCTTCTGGCGGTGACGATTGCCGCCGTCGCAATGGTGTTCATGACGACCTCGTTCTTCATCGTGGGCGAATACAACACCGCCTGTGCCATAGGAGTATTGATTGCGACCCGGTTGGCCAGCGCAGACAAGCCGAGAGTAGCCGACGGTGTCGTTCTGGTGATTGTCGCAACGCTTGCGTTGCGAACGTACGAGACTTTTCTGTACCTCGGCCCACTGCTGGCCGGCATGGTGATGTGGACCGCGTATCGTCGTTGGCCGATAGGCGGCGGCCAAGCGAGCCGGCCATCGATCGGCGTGGCCGTCATCGCGCTCCTCACCATACTCATCGCGTGGCAGACCACTTATGCCATCTTGCTCTGGGTTCTCCTGGCTGTCGCGGTCGCAATGTTTTGGGGAATGCATCGCCCGGCTTCTCGAGCCACTCTGACGACTGGCCTTTACCTGCTGGCGGCAGCCCTGTTACTGGCTGGAGCCCTGATCGCAGCCAACTCGCTGATCGAACGCCTGTCTTTTCTTGCCGATACCATATGGAAAGCTCGGGAATTCTGGTCCAATGCCCAGTTCGTTTTGATGTTGGGCGCAGCATTGGCCGTCGCGATCTGGGGGCTGCTCCGGCCGGACGACCTTCGTCGTCGTCGTCTTTACATTCCGGCCTTCTGCCTGTTGCTGTTGCTCGCCTTGTCGCCGGTACTCGCATCGCACTTTCCACTGCTCCGGCCTCACGGAGAGGAACACTACACAGCCCGCAATGTCGCCGGCGTCGTCGTCGCGGCGATCGTGGTCTTCCTTTGGGCGCGAACCTGGCGCGACGGCGCTTGGCTCCCGGCATTTGCGGTCCTTAAGGAGCCGGCAGTCGCGCGCAACCTGCTCGGCTTCTCTTCACTGATGTTTCTCGCCGTCCTGCCCTCTGCGATCTTCCTGACGACGACGTGGATCTCATTCCTCGCCGCGATGCAGACGACGGTGCGCAGCCATCGCGGCGTAGTCGCACTCGCCGATACCGCACCTGCGCGACCGCCATACGTCTTCCTGGCCGACCCGGAGTTTGTGGTCTCCTTGAGCCTTGCCATTCGCGCCACACCTGAAGACGGCATTGTCATTGCACCGACGTCGTACAACTATAACCTGATGGCGGACCTGCCAGACCTCGGCGGCTTCGTATGGCGTGACTAGGAAGCGACGGCCTGCTCCTGACCTGAGTCTCGTCCGTCATCCAGTCGCGCGTGGAATCCGTTCGTCATCTGGTCACCGGGAGCGAGCACGATATGGCGATCGAAGGCTGTCCTTAGTTCGAATGCGTCTGCCGGCCAACTCGCGAACAATGTCGCGCGGTGCGGAATGGACCGTACGGCTTGCGCTCGTCTCCGTGTCGGTGCTGATGACGTTCGCAGTCCTCGAACTCGGCTGCCGCCTGTCGGAAGGCCGCCATTGGCTGCTTCACTGGCCGAATCTCGTCGCGCAGGAGCTTGCCGTTCGGGCCCATGGCAGCGGCTACGTCCACGATCCCGTGCTGGGTTTTGTCCCACAGCCGAAATTTGCGTCGCCGTCCTTCAGTGTCGACGACCGGGGCAACCGAGCCATGCCGCCCCTCGCCCGCGGCGCCAGCGGTGCACTGCTGCTGGTCACCGGCGCCTCCTTTGCTTTCGGCGAAGAAGTGCACGACGATTCCAGTTGGCCCGTTTACCTTCAGGCCCTGGTTGGTCGACGCACGGTCAATGCTGGAGTGAGTGCCTATGGCCTCGATCAAACGGTGTTGCGTACCGAGCAAGAGGCTGCATTCCTGAAGCCGACATTGATCGTCTTGAGCTTCGACTCCGAAAGCCTCCTGCGCAGCGAGTCGCGGCGGACATTTGGGGCGCTCAAACCCTACTTCACGATTGACGACAAGGGAGCGCTCGCGCTTCAGAACGTGCCTGTGCCGAATGTGATGGACGGTGGTGTCTCGCACGTCGGGCTGACCTTCTGGCAGCGCGCATTCGGCTGGTCACTTCTCATCGACATGACAATGCAGCGGCTGGGCCAGTGGGACGGCTGGATGGGACTCAGCGAGCGCGTCACACCAGATGGCACAGCTGAGCGTTTGGCCTGTCCACTGATGCAGCGCTTGGCAAAATTGAACACGCCGACCCTGATCGTAGCACAGTATGCTCATGGCTACTGGAAGCTCGACGAACGCTCTGCAACCGGGGCACAGCACCTGTCGCGGATCGTACTCGAGTGTGCCGCCCAGGCCGGCCTTTCCACGTTCGATACGTTTGACGTTGTCGACAGGGCGGTCCGCGAGCGCGGCCTCAACAACCTCTATCTTCGAGATCACCACAATCCCGAAGGCAACCGCCTGATCGGGGAATCCATCGCCGCGGAACTCAAACGACAAGGGCTGCTGAAGTAGGCGGCGACGTTGTCTCTGACATGGCCACCCCACTCGGGGATGGCTGGCTGGGGCGCCAGGATTCGAACCTGGGAATGGCGGAATCAAAATCCGCTGCCTTACCGCTTGGCGACGCCCCACCAGGCGGGGCGGAACATAATGACTTCGCCGGAACGGCGCTACTGCGGCTTCAAGCCGCTTCAGGTGCTTGCGCGGCCTTCTTGAGCGCGTCGACATGCACGAACGCACCGTCGGCATAGAGCAGTGGCATCGCCTCGGGATCGAGCGTGAGGTCGACAATCTCGCCGATATAGATGGTGTGCGTGCCGGCGGACAGACGGGTCACCAGCCTGCAGTCGAACGACACCGGGCAGCCCTTCAGCACCGGCGCCCCGGTGGTGAGCGTCGACCAGTCGCCCATGTCGCAGAAGCGATCGTCGCCCTCGACGCCGTCCATGCCGGCGAAGCGCTCGGCGATCTTGCGATGGAGGGGGCTCAGGATGTTGATGCAGAAGAAGCCTGATTCGCCGATGTGATCGTGGGCGCTGGCTGTCTTGTTGACGCACACCAGGATCTGCGGCGGCTCGGCCGACACCGAACAGACCGCGGTCGCCGTCAGGCCGCCGCGCAGGTCGCCGTGGCGGGTGGTGATCAGGGTCACGCTTGCCGCGAGATGGCGCATGCCCTTTTTGAAGGCAGCCGCGTCGATGCTCATTTCGTAAATCTAGGGCACCCAGGCCGCCCGCCGCCACCGGAAACCGCGCTAAGTCGCGGGATTTCCAGTGGAATCGTCCCGCTCTGCGGAGCGGGAGGCGCCAACACGAATGACATAAAACCTTCATCAGAGTGTCGTTATTTACGGTTGCCCGGCTCCGGCCGGCCGTTACCGTCGTCCGCGCATGGCCCCATCGCCGAAATCGAGACTTCGTGCCGACACCGATCCCGAGACCGCCCTGCGGCACATCGCGGCCGGCTGCCATGCCGATCTCCTGAAATACCGGGCGGCGGTGCTGAAGAGCGCCCGCCCGAACGGCATCCACCAGACCCGTGTTGCGCTCCGCCGCCTGCGCGCGGCCTTCGGCCTGTTCCGCAGCGCCGTCCATGGACCGGGCGTCCGGGCGCTCGCCGCCGAGGCCAAGTGGCTGGCCCGCGAATGCGGCCCGGCGCGCGACCTTCAGGTATTCCTCACGGAAACCGTCGCCGACGTCCCGCCGCAGGTGCGGCGGATCGGCAATCGCCTGGCCGAGGTTCATCTTCAGCATGCACGGGCGGCACTGTCGGGAGCCCGGTTCACCGCCTTCGACCGCGCGCTGGCGGCCTTCGTGGCCGAGCCGCCGCAGCCGTCCTCCGGTGAACGCCTCGACGTCTTCGGCCGCGCCGTCCTCGATCTGCGTCACGCCAAGACGATCCACCGGGCGCGCAAGCTCGACCAGTTCGACACCGAGCGGCTGCACCGGCTGCGCATCGCCATCAAGAAGCTGCGCTATGCCGCGACCTATTTCGGTCCTGCCTTTGCGTCCCCCACCTTTGCGTCCGGGCGGGTGAAGCCCTATATCGACGCAACGGCGCGCCTGCAGGGCGCGCTCGGCGCCTTGAACGATCGCGCGGTGGCGGCCCAGGTTCTGGCCGATCTCGCGACGGCGGCCCGTCCCAAGGAGGACGTGGCCCTGCCGCTCAAGGCCCTCGCCAAGCAGGTGGCGTCCGGCGAAAAACGCCGCCGTCGCCGCCTGGAGCGGGCCTGGAAGGAATTCAAGGAAGCCGAGCGGTTTTGGAGGTAGGTACCGTCATCCCGACCGGAGCGCGTAGCGCGAAGTGGAGGGACCTTTCATGCGACCGAAAAGAGGCCCCTCGGCTTCGCTCGGGGTGACGGAGTAAAGATGACCGATACGCAGAACGCCGCCGAACAGCGCATCCCCGTCACCGTGCTGACGGGCTTCCTCGGCAGCGGCAAGACCACGCTGCTCAACAAGCTGCTGCGCCGGCCGGAGCTCGCCGACACCGCCGTCATCATCAACGAGTTCGGCGAGATCGGGCTCGACCATCTGCTGGTCGAGAAGTCCGACGACGAGGGCATGGTGACGCTGAACTCCGGTTGCCTGTGCTGCACCGTGCGCGGCGACCTGGTGCGCACCATGAGCGAGCTGTTCCTGAAACGCTCGCGCGGCGAGATTTCCCAATTCAAGCGCATGGTGGTGGAGACCACGGGCCTCGCCGATCCGGCGCCCATCCTGCACACGCTGATGACCGATCCGCTGCTGGCCTCGCGCTACCGCCTCGACGGCGTGGTAACCACGGTCGATGGCGTGAACGGGTCGAACACGCTCGACAACCACGAGGAGGCGATCAAGCAGGCAGCCGTCGCCGACCGCATCCTGCTCACCAAGGTCGACATCGCCGACGCGCCCAAGCTCGAGGCGCTGAAGCACCGCCTGCACCATCTCAATCCCGGCGCGCCGTTCCAGACGGTCGAGGCGGGCGAGATCGATCCCAACAAGATCCTGAATGCCGGCCTCTACAATCCCGAGAGCAAGACCGCCGACGTGAAAAAATGGCTGGCGGCTGAAGCCTATGAAGGCAGCCACGATCACGGGCACGATCATCATCACGGCCACGACCACGGGCATGAGCACAAAGGCGAGCACGGCGCCCACGGCGATCAGGATCCGCACGACGTCAACCGCCACGACGACCGCATCCGCTCCTTCTGCATGACCTTCGACGAGCCGATGAGCTGGTCGACCGTGGCCGCCGCCTTCGACGCGCTGGTGACCTATCGCGGCCCCGACCTGTTGCGCATGAAGGGCATCCTGAACGTCAAGGACACCGACAAGCCCGTCGTCATCCACGGCGTGCAGCACGTCTTCCATCCGCCGGCCACGCTCGAAGCCTGGCCCGCGGGCGACGACCGCAAGAGCCGCGTGGTCTTCATCACCCGCGACATCGCCGAGAGCACCATCCGCAAGGTCTTCGCCTCGTTCTTCGACGCCGAGAAGAAGGGCTGGAGCAACACTGCCGAGCCGCCGAAGCCGCAATGAAGCTCGCAACCGTCACGCACGACGGCCGGTCCATGGCTGTCCTGGTCGATCCCGACACCAAGACCGTCTGGCCGCTCGAGGCCATGCTGGGACGTCCCGTGCCCAACCTCGCCACCATCCTGGCCGAGCTTGATGAGATCAAGCCACGGCTCAAGCAGAGCGGCGCCGGCATTCCGCTGGTCTCGGTAGACGTCGAGGCGCCGATCCCGCGGCCGGCGCGCAATGTCATGTGTGTCGGCAAGAACTATCATGAGCACGCCAAGGAATTCACGAAGAGCGGCTTTGACAGCAGCGCCAGCTCCGCGGCGGATGCCATCCCGACCGCGCCGATCATTTTTACGAAGGTGCCGGAGTGCGTGATCGCCGATGGCGTCGACATCCGTTATCCGGCAGGCGTCAGCGATTCGCTGGACTACGAGGCCGAGCTCGGCGTCATCATCGGCCGCGCCGGACGCGGGATCTCGAAAGCCCAGGCTTATGATTATGTCTGCGGCTACACGATCATCAACGACGTGACGGCGCGCGACCTGCAGGGCAAGCACAAGCAGTGGTTCCTCGGCAAATCGCTCGACACGTTCTGTCCGATGGGGCCCTGGCTGGTCACCGCTGACGAGGTCGATCCGGAAAACCTCGCCGTGAAATGCTGGGTGAACGACGAGCTGCGCCAGAACGCCAACACACGCGACCTCATCTTCGACATCCCGACCCTGATCGAGACGATCTCGGCGGGCATCACGCTCCGGCCAGGCGACGTCATCGCCACCGGCACACCGGCGGGCGTCGGCATCGGTTTTACGCCGCCCAAGTTCCTGCAGCGCGGCGATCGGGTGACGATCGAGATCGAGGGCTTGGGGCGACTGTCCAATAAAGTGGCCTAGCATTCTCGTGCTGGCATCGCCCGCTCACGCGACCACGGGCCACGCCGGCCGATGTTTTAGGCCGCCGGTGCGATAGACCAGGAAGCCGATGATCAGCAGGTTGGCGATGTTGAACGCCACGCCGATGCCGAAGGCCGGCGCGTAATAGGCGAAGTGATCGTAGAGGAAGCCGGCGAACCAGCTGCCGAAGGCCATGCCGCTCATCGCCGTGAAGAGCGTGAGCGGCATGCGCCACGACGCCTCCGAGGACGGAAACAGGTCCCGGATCGCGACCGAGTACGACGGGATGATCCCGGCGAAGCCCAGCCCGAAGGCGGTGGCAATCGCGAACAGCCCGATCTCGTCCTGGGTCAGCGAGAAGCAGGCGATGGCGACCGCCTGGCAGGCCGACCCGGCCAGGATCGTCCGCAGCCCGCCGATCCGGTCGGCGAGCGCGCCCCAGGCCTGGCGCGCGAGGAAGGCGGCAGCCAGCATCACCGACAGCATGACGGCGCTGCGCGTCGGGTTGATGCCGATGTCGCTGCAGAAGGCCACGAGATGCGCCGACGGCACCGACATCGGAATGCAGCAGCAGAAGGCCGCCACGCAAAGGATCGCCTGCGCCACGTTGGGCGGGAGGCCCGCGACGCGCCGGCCGGCTTTGGCGGCTGCCGCCTGCGCCTGCTTCGACAGCGGCGGCACGATGGGCGGAGGCCGCAACAACAGCGTGGCCGGCAGGATGACGGCCAGCACCACGCCGGCATAGGCCAGCATGACGAGCTGCCAGCCGACGCTGCTGATCCCGCGCTCGAACAGGGTGGGCCAGAGGACACCCGCGACGTACTGGCCCGAGGAGATCAGGGCGATCGCCGTGCCGCGCCGGCGGTCGAACCAGCGGCTGACATAGACCAGGAGCGGCGGATAGACGCCGCCGCTTCCCAGGAAGCCCACCATCAATCCCTGGCCCACATAAAGCGCCCAGATCGACCCGGTCGAGGAAAGCGCGAGGCCGCCCGCGATCATGCAGGCGCCGATGGCGATGGTGGTACGGAGCCCAATGCGGTCGGCCAGCCAGCCCATCAGGATGCCGCCGGCGCCGGTGCCGATCCAGACCAGCGCGCCGGCCAGCGCCAGCACCGCGCGCTCGGTGCCGAGCGCTTCCTGCATCGGCTTCATGCCGACGACGATGAGCAGAGGTGAGCCGAAGGAAATCGACAGGATGGCGAGCGTGATCCAGGCGGCGCGCCACGAGTCCCGGCCTTCGACGCTGCGATGCCCCGCGGCATCGCCCCCGGTCGCGGCTTCCGCCATTCCCCCCAACTCCCTCTCTTTGTTGTGACAGTTCTAGTCTGTTCGATCCGCCGCAGCCATGGCATCACTTGGGGCAACAATAGTCGGGTAACGAACAAGTCCTGGGAGGACCTCATGCGCCGGATAGAGAAATTCAGTTTCGTCATCTCGTTCGTCGTCTCGTTCGTCGTCTGGGCTCTCGCCGCCCTGCCGGCGCCGGCGGGTGCGCAACAATATCCCAACAGGCCGGTGAAGATCGTCGTGCCCTTCGGGCCGGGCGGTCCTGCCGACATCTACGCCCGCGTGATCGGGCATGAATTGTCGGAGGTCCTGAAGCAGTCGTTCGTCATCGACAACAAGCCGGGCGCCGGCGGCACGATCGGCACCGACGTCGTCGCCAAGGCAGCACCCGATGGCTACACGCTCCTGATGATGTCCAACACGCTCACCACCAACGAGACGCTGCTCGCCAACAAGCCCTATGCGCTGATGCGCGACCTCACCGCGGTGGCGCCGGTCAACTCGTCGGACCTGGTGATGGCGCTCAGTCCTTCCATTCCGGCCAAGACGGTGCAGGAGCTGATCGCCTACGCCAAGGCCAACCCGGGCAAGCTCTCCTATGCGTCTGCCGGGCCCGGCACGCCCTACAACCTGGCAGGCGAACTGTTCAAGACCATGACCGGCACCGACATCCTGCATGTGCCCTATAAGAACAGCGGCGACGCGCGCAATGCCGTGATCGGCGGCCACGTGCAAATCATGTTCGACGCCGTGACGGCAATGAAGGGCCAGATCGACGGAGGCCAGGTGCGGGCGCTGGCGACCACGGGCCTCACGCGCTCGGCGGTCCTGCCCAACGTGCCGACGCTGAACGAGTCGGGTGTGCCGGGCTACGAGGCCACGATTTGGCTCGGCATCATGGCGCCCGCCGGCACGCCGCCGGAGATCGTGGCGCGGCTGAACGCCGAGATCGGCAAGATCATCGACAAGCCCGCGATCCGCGAAGCCTGGGCCAAGCAGGGTGCGGAGCCGATGACGATGACGCCGGCCGCTTTCACCACGTTCCTCAAGGGCGACATCGAAAAATGGGCGAAGGTGATCGAGAAGGCCGGCCTCAAGGTCCAATGAAGACTCTCAAGATCCTGAGCGGCGGCGCCGCCCAAGGTCTGGTCGACTCGCTCAGGCCCGCCTTCGAGGCCGCGACCGGCCGCACCATCGACGGCACCTTCGGCGCCGTGGGCGTGATGCGCGCCCGGCTGCTCGCCGGTGAGCCGGCCGACCTCGTGATCCTGACGCGTGCCCTGATCGACGGGTTGGCGAAGGACGGCCATGTCGCGGCGAACTCCGCGGCAGACCTCGGCACGGTCGAGACCGCCGTTGCCGTCCGGCGCGGCGAGGCCCTGCCCGCGGTCGGCGACGCCGAAGCCCTGCGCGCTGCCCTGCTCGCGTCGGATGAAATCCATTTTCCCGATCCCGAGCAGGCGACCGCCGGCATCCACTTCGCCAAGGTGCTGCGCGACCTTGGAATCTGGGACGAGGTCGCCGCGCGCCTCAAGACGGCGCCGAACGGCGCCACGGCGATGCGCGCGCTGTCCGCCTCGACCGGCCGCCATCCCATCGGCTGCACCCAGGCAACCGAAATCCTCTCCACGCCGGGCATCGTGCTGGTGGCGCCCCTGCCGCCCGGCTGCGGGTTGGCGACGGTCTACACCGCCGCGACGGGCACGAAGGCTTCGGCCCCAGCGGAGGCGGCGCGATTGATGGCGATGCTGACGGACTCCGCCGGCCGCGAGGGCCGCCGGCATTTGGGGTTTGTGTAGGTGGCAACGCAGCAGGAGAGTGCCCTATGGGCAATGCATCCGGTCTGAACGTCTGCCACTTCATCGCGAAGGTACTCCTCGGCACGCTGGCCGTGATGTCGGCGACTTCATTGTCGGCGTGTGTAGAGACGGCTCCGCCGCAGGCGGCAGCCCCGGAAGCGCCTCGCCCGGTCTATGTCCAACCGAGTGACATGCTCACGATGCCTGTTCCGGTCTACCCACCATCCGCGAGGCGGGCGGGAGAGCAAGGCCTGGTGGTCGTCTCTACGCTGGTCGATACCGCGGGCCAGCCGACGCGTGTGACGGTGGCGAGATCGTCTGGCCACTATACGCTGGACCAGTCGGCAGTGGATGCCGTGAACAAAGGACGTTTCCGACCTTATTCCCAGGACGGCAAGATACAGGCCGTCTGGGTTTTCCTTCCAATCAGATTTGAGCTGAGGGGATTTTTAGCCGATGACCTGGGATTGCATCGGCCACCACCGTAGCCAACCGGGATCGGCCTACGGCTTCACGGTGAAGGGAATGTTGCCCTGGCTGACCTCGACGCCGGTCATCGTCTTCACCTGCCAGTTGAGATTGTAGTCGCCCGCCGGCAGGGTCGGCGCGCGGGCGTACAACACTTCCGGCGCGGACTCGAGGCGCGGGACCAGCTTTTCGACGACCTGTCCGTTGCGGGTGATGGCGAGTTGCGAGTGGACGTGATCGACCGGCCTGTCGAAGCGGACGAAAAACTCGCTGCTGCGGCCTTCGATCATGGCACTGGCTTTCGGCGCCGAGTCCATGACGCGGACATCCTGCGCCGATGCGCTCGACGCAAAGGACAGCAGGCCCAGGAACGAAAGCCCGGCAATGACGAGGCGCCTCAATATCGTGCTCAACGGTCTTTCCTTGCAGGGGACGAAGCCATCATTGGCCGTCTCACCGTGCCATACCTGACGACCCTTGCGTAGATCAGCGCATTGTCGCCCGTCTGCGGCGCAGAACCTTGTCGAGGTCCGCTTCGGCTGAGTCGAATTCGGCAACTCGCTTCTCGCTGTAGATCTCGATTGGAAGCGCGACGGTCGCGCGCTCGGGTCCAAGCCGGCGATCAGTTGGAGTGGTCTTCATATCGCAAGGGTTACCCCCCTTTGCGGCATTTCCGCAATATCGATGTTCTTGTTTTGTGCTTGACTATAGGCGGACAATCCCTATATATCCTATCCTGCCCGTTCGAAGAGAGGCGAAATGGACCCCGAAACGCCCACTGCCACCCCTCCCGCCGCCGCGAAGAAGCGCAGCCTGCCGCGGCAGCAGGGCTACTTTCTGCGCCAGTTCCGGCGCTGCGGCAGGGTTGCCGAAGCGGCCGCCCGCACCGGCGTCACGCCACGCACCGTGCAGCGCTGGCGCGCCAACCATCCGCGTTTCGCCATCCGCTACGACAGGGTCATTGAGGATCGGATTTCGATGATGGAGGACGACCTCATCCTGCGCGCCAACCACGTCGAGCGGCGGTCGATCCTTTATCGCGGCAACGAGGTGGCCTCGGTGGAGCGCCGCAACACCCAGCTGGCCATGTATGTGATGAACCGCCTCGACCGCGCGCGGCACCGCGCCGAGGATCGGGCCGAACGCCGCGAGCTGGCCGAGCTTCGGCTCGCCTCCGAAAATCGCATGCTCGAGCGGACCGCCGATCTGGTGGCGCAAAAGCTCCGAAACGGATCCTGAAAATGTCGCTGTTCATGCGACAGGCCCGGACCCCGGCCAGCCGGCGATTTCCTCGCTCCGTCAAGGGCTTGGGCTCTACCAAGGCCGGTCCGAAAAGTTCCGAAACGGATTTGATTTTCGTCGCTATTCACGCGACACTGGCCTCCCCTCCCCCGCCCCCGGCGTGCTAGGCCTTGAGCATGGCGAAATCCAAGGCTCCCGCGAAAGCGGCGAATGATGGCAAGGACGGCGGCGACAAGCCGCTCCGTCACCTCTACCTGATCGACGGCTCGGGCTATCTGTTCCGCGCCTATCACGCCCTGCCGCCGATGAACCGGCCCGACGGCACACCGATCAACGCGGTGTTCGGCTTCTGCCGCATGCTGGTGGCCGACCTCCTGGACAATCCGGAGATCGACCACATCGCCATGATCCTCGACGCCGGCAGCGTCACCTTTCGCAACAAGATCTACGACAAGTACAAGGCCAACCGGCCCGATCCGCCGGAAGACCTGATCCCGCAATTCCCGCTGATCCGTGAGGCCGCCCGCGCGTTCAACGTCACGGTGTGCGAACTCGACGGCTACGAGGCCGACGACCTGATCGCGACCTACGCCCGCATGGCCGTCGAAGCCGGCGGCACCTGCACCATCGTGTCGTCGGACAAGGACCTGATGCAGCTCGTGCGGCCCGGCGTCGAGCTGATGGACCCGATCAAGAAGATCAAGCTCGGGGCCGAGGCGGTGTTCGAGAAGTTTGGCGTGACGCCGGACAAGGTAGTCGACGTGCAGGCGCTGGCCGGGGATTCGACCGACAACGTGCCGGGCGCGCCCGGCATCGGCGTGAAGACCGCGGCCCAGCTCATCAACGAGTACGGCGACCTCGAGACGCTGCTCAAGCGCACCAGCGAGATCAAGCAACCCAAGCGGCGCGAATCGCTGGAGCAGAATGCCGCGTTGATCCGCATCTCCAAGCAGCTGGTGACGCTCCGGGACGATGTGCCGACACCCGCCGAGCCCGAAGCCTTCGACAAGCGGAAGCCCGATCCCAACGTGCTGCTGCCGTGGCTGGAGCAGCAGGGTTTCAGGACCCTGCTGCAACGCTTCACGAGCGAGCTGGGCGAGGCGACGGCGCCGGTAGCGCCGAGCGCGAGCGCGCCGGTCGTGACGATCGGCGAGGCCGCGCCCGCGAAGCCCGCACCGGCGCCGCGCGCCAAATCGAACCAGCCCTTCACCGCCGCCGACTACGAGCTGATCCAGAGCGAGGCACAGCTCGCCGAATGGGTTGCCGAGGCCACCAAGGCGGGCACCGTGGCCTTCGACTGCGAGACCGACGGCCTCGACTCCAACAATGCCGGCCTTGTCGGCGTTTCGCTCGCGCTCCTCGAAGGGCCGTGGGGCGACGTCAACTCGACGAAGCGGCGCGCGGCCTACGTGCCGCTCATGCACCGCGTTCCGGGTGGTGCCGCGCAAGGCGCGCTCGATCTGCTCGGTGACGGCGGCGACAAGGACGGCGGGAAACTTCTTGAAGGCCAGATCGCACTCAAGAAGGCGATCGCCGCGCTGAAGCCGATGCTCGAGGATCCGGCGGTGTTGAAGGTCGGCCAGAACATCAAGTACGACATGGCCGTGTTCCAGCGCTACGGCGTGGAGATCGGCCCGGTCGACGACACGATGCTGATCTCCTTCGTGCTCGACGCCGGCAAGAACAACCATGGTATGGACGAGCTGGCGGAGCGGCATCTCGGCCAGAAGACCATAAAATTCTCCGACGTGGCTGGCAGCGGCGCCAAGCAGGTGAGCTTCGACAAGGTGCCGCTCGACAAGGCGCGCGACTATGCGGCCGAGGATGCCGATGTCACCATGCAGCTCTGGGCGCACCTGAAGCCGCGGCTGGTGCCCGAGCACATGACGACGATGTACGAGACCATCGAGCGGCCGCTGATCCCGGTGCTGCTGGGCATGGAGACGGCCGGCATCAAGGTCGATGCGACGAAGCTGAAAAACCTCAGCAGCGACTTCGAGAAGCGCCTGGGCGAACTCGAGGGCGAGATCCACAAGATCGCCGGCCGCGAGTTCAATGTCGGTTCGCCCAAGCAGCTGGGCGAGATCCTGTTCGACGAGCAGAAGCTGCCGGGCGGCAAGCGCAACAAGAACGGATCGTGGGCCACCGACGCCTCGGTGCTCGACGACCTCGCAGCGACTGGCCATCCGCTGCCGGTCAAGATCCTGGAGCACCGCCAGCTCGCCAAGCTCAAGGGCACCTACACCGACGCGCTGGTGCGCCAGGTCGACGCCAAGACCGGCCGCGTGCACACCTCGTATCACATGACCGGCGCCGCCACCGGCCGGCTCGCCTCGACCGATCCCAACCTACAGAACATCCCGGTGCGCTCCGAGGAGGGCCGCAAGATTCGCCAGGCCTTCATCGCCGAGAAGGGCCACAAGCTCTTGAGCGCCGATTATTCACAGATCGAGTTGAGGTTGCTGGCGCATGTGGCCGACATCGCGTCGCTCAAGGAAGCCTTCGCGCGCGGCGATGATATCCATGCCATCACGGCGTCGGACATGTTCGGCGTGCCGGTCAAGGGCATGGACCCGCTGGTGCGGCGGCGCGCCAAGGCGATCAACTTCGGCATCATCTACGGCATCTCGGCCTTCGGCCTCGCCAACCAGCTCGGCATCGGCCAGCAGGAGGCCAAGGAGTACATCGCCAAGTACTTCCAGCGCTATCCCGGAATCCGCGACTACATGGAGCGGACCAAGGACTATGCGCGCAAGCACGGCTACGTGCTGACGCCGTTCGGCCGCAAGATCCATCTAAAATACATCAACGAGAAGGCCCAGGGCATGCGCGCCTTCGCCGAGCGCGCCGCGATCAACGCCCCGCTGCAGGGTGGCGCCGCCGACATCATCAAGAAGGCGATGATCCGCGTGCCGGCGGCACTGGCCGGGGCCAAGCTCAAGGCGCGCATGCTGCTGCAGGTGCACGACGAACTGCTGTTCGAGGTGCCCGAGCCGGAGCTCAACAAGACCAAGGACGTGGCGCGCACCGTGATGGAGAGTGCTGCCAAGCTCTCGGTCCCGCTGGTCGTCGACACCGGCGTCGGCGACAACTGGGCGGCGGCGCATTAGGAGCGAGCGTGCGCGTCCTTCTCGCCTTGATCCTTTCCGCGATCGCCCTTGATGCATATGCGCAGGAGGCTGGCGTCCAGCCACCATTCATCGCCACTTCAATTGCAGTGGTCGTCAAAGAGAGCTGCTGCATTTGGCAAAAGCAGCATGTCCCTGTTCCAAACAGCGCGGACCGGGAGGCACTGGAAAAGTTGCGTGACCGCGCCTATCGCAACGGCATTATTCTTCAACTTCAACTCGATCGTGATCGGTCACTGAAGTTCGTCGACAATACCAGCGTCGGCGAATCCTGCGAGGGATATGATGGTTGCAGGAAGCATCGACTGATTGGGTATTGGCCAAACCATCGCCAATACATCGTCGAGGTCGATCTTTGGGAAGGACGGGAAGCATACTTGGTCTCAGCTCGGGACGGCCACCTCTTGCCTGTCGGGTCTCCGCCACTTCTCTCACCTTCCGGAGAGTATGCGATAGGCGTTGACGACAGCATTGGGTACCCGAACGGAGGTTCCGAACTGATAGACCTGAGGCAGGAAACGCCTACGGGAATCCGCCTGCCGGGCCTGCCCGCTTGTCCGGGAACCGGCCAGCAGTATGGTCTGCGGTCCGATCCTGTGTGGCTAGACGACTCGCGGGTAGAGTTCAAAGGAATATCTCCGTTTCCCAACGATGATCCGACCGCGAAACAGGTTCTGCGCATCGTTAATGGTAAGCCGGAATGGGAATGCTGAGAGTAAGGAGAAAGTCGAAATGAAGATCTGGGGCCGCGCGAATTCGATCAATGTGCAGAAGGTGCTGTGGGCAGCCGACGAGTGCGGCCTCAAGTACGAGCGCGAAGACGTGGGCGGCGCGTTCGGCGGCAACGATCAGCCGTGGTACCTGAAAATGAATCCCAACGGCGTCGTGCCGACCATCGACGACGGCGGGCGCATCGTCTGGGAGAGCAATTCGGCGGTGCGCTATCTCGCGGCCAAGTATGCCGCGGGCTCGCTGTGGACCAACGATCCGGGCGCGCGCAGCGAGGCCGATCGCTGGATGGACTGGCAGCTCAGCACCATCTCCCGCGGCATGACGACCATCTTCTGGGGCCTGATCAGGACGCCGCCGGAGAAGCGCGACATGGCGGCGATCAACGAGGCCATCGTCGACACCGGCAAGCTGTGGGCCAGGCTCGATGCTCATCTCGCCGAGCGCCCTTACGTGGCCGGCTCGCACTTCACCATGGGCGACATTCCGGTCGGCTGCTTCGTCTATCGCTGGTTCGCGCTCGACATCGAGCGCCCCGAGCACAAGAATTTGAAGGCCTGGCACGAGCGCCTGGCGACGCGCCCGGCCTATGCCAGGCACGTCATGATCAAGATGACCTGAGCTACGTGCGCCTGAATTACTTGCGCTTGGGCAGCTTCGGCAGCTCGGCCAGGATGGCGCGGTCGATCACCGTGAACAAGTAGGCGTCGGGCGACAGGGTGCAGCCGCCGCGCACCAGGTGCGCCAAGTGGGCGCCCAGATCGCCGTCGGGGATCACCACGCCGCGATAGGCCGCGGCATGGTTGGCGAGGTAGGTCGCCAGCATCTTGCGCGGCTCGGGCTGCATGGCATGCGCTTCCTTGCAGGTGATGTAGGCCGCCTGGTCGAAGTTCGTGGGCGCGATCTGGGCCTGGGCGGCCGTGGATGCGAGCAGCAGCGCGCCGGCGGCAAGGAGGAGCCTCGAGGTCATGATGGCTCTCCCGCTCACTTGCTGTTGCCGATGGCGGTGCCGCCGAGATAGCCGACCGCGCCGCCGATCAGGCCGGCGCCGACCACCGCGCCGAAGCTGCCGCCAGCCACCAGACCGATGCCGGTGCCGGCCGCGGCGCCAACCAGCGCGCCCTTCTGGCCGTCCGACAGGCTTTCGTTGCACCCGCCGAGCATGCCTGCCGCAGCGAGCATCACGACGACCTTGGTCTTCAACATTGCACTCTCCCCGATGGGCCTCCTCATGGAGGCGTCATATCCGCCTTGGTCCAGTCCTTGTCCGGATTGAACGTGACGATGGCCGCCGCGCGCTGCGCCGTCTCGGGCCCGAGGTCCCGCTGATAGACGTCGCCGCTCTGGCTGACGATGAAGGTCATCACCCCGGTCTCGCCGTAGCGCACCGGCCAGGCGATGGCGGCGAAGCCCGCGATCATGCGGCCATTCACGATGTAGTCGCGGGCACCGCCCGGTGCCGCCGCTCCCTGGGCGTAGAGCAGGCGGAAGTTGTAGCCGTAGTGGCCGTCGGGCGTGCTCGAGCCCGTCTGCGCCTTGGCAACCGCCGGGCCGAGCGGGCTCGGCGGCTGGCCGGCCGGCGCCTCCCAGTAGAGGCCGTCCTTCTTGCCGGGCGAGCTCATCAGGCGGCGGGCGTAGGCCGGCGCGCCGGTGTTCATCGGATCGAGGGCGGCGTAGTCGCGCTGGGCATCGACGATCGCCAGCATGGTCTGGATGACGGCCAGCTCGTCGCGGCCGATCAGGCGGGCGCGCATCTCCTGGCGGCCGGCCGCGAGGTCGAAGCGCCATTCCGCGCCGTCCTTCACGATCGGGATGGGCAGCGTCCAGCCGGTCTTGCCGACCTCGATCACCGCCTTGGTGCCATCCGTGATCGTGACCTTGTGGCTCTCGTCCCAGGCGGCCAGGTAGTTGGCGCGCCGGCGATCCCGCTCGTCGGCCTCGACCGGCACGGCGTCGCGCCAGCCGTCGCCGAACATCGCCGCGATCGCCTTCACGTTCTTGTTGCGAACCGCATCGGTCAGCGCATCCGCCGCCGCCTCGGCGGTCGGAAAGCCTTGTAGCTTGGCGGCCGGCTGGGCCACAGCACCAGCGGCGAAGCCGGCGACCAGGACAAGCGCCAGCAGACCGCGGCGAAGAAGTGAACCGCTCATCGCCGACCTCCACCGAAACCACGCCCGCCACCGCCACCGCGCTCGCCGCCGCCGTACGAACGGCCGCGGTCGGCTTCGCGATTGACCGACTGGCCGCGGTCGACGCCGTTGAAGGCACCGCCGCCGCGGCTCTCCGAAGCCGGTCGAGCGCCGGCATTCGCCCGCTCACCGGCGCCGGCACCGGCACCGGCCCGTTCGCCGCTGCCGGCACGTTGTTCGGCATTGGTGCGGGCAGCACCGTCGCGCTGTCCGGCCTGGCCGCCACGCAACTCGTTCTGGAACTGCTGTCCGCGATACTGGTCGCGCTCCGCCGTTCCCGGCCGGTTCTGGCCATACTTCTGCTGCAGCGCGGGGTCGCGATAAGGCACGCCGCCGCGATGCGCGGGGTCGTGCGACCAGTTGCCGTTGGCGTAGTGGTTGGCGTTGAAGTTGTTGGCGCTGATGTTGGTGGCGCGATTGACGTTCACATAGGTGTTGCCGTGGTTCCAGTTCCAGCCACCGAACATGGCGGCACCGGCCGCGACGCCGAGGCCAAACATCATGCCGGTCATCAGCGCCGCGCCGTAGTTGGGCGGCGGCGGGTAATACGGTGGTGGATAGGCCGGATAAGGCCACGGCCCGTAGGCCCAGGCGGGGTTGTAGTAGGGAACGTAGATCGTCTCCGGATTGGCCGGCTCGATCACGATGGTGCTGGCGCCGCCGGCCGCGGCCGGCTGCGTCGTCACCTTCTGCTGGGGCGTGGTCTTGAGGTTGCCGGCCGCTGCCGCCTTGGCGCGCAGGCGCTGGACCGAATCGGCCACGTCCTTCTGCTGGGCGATCATCGCGTCGCCGATCTTCTGGGTCCAGTCGAGCTGGTCGTTCATCATCTTGAGGACCTGGGGGAAGGCCGTCAGCGACTTCACGCTGACATCCCAGTCCTTGCCCTTGACCGCGGCCACCGCGGCATCGCCCTTGAGCGACGGATTGGCGGCCGACCAGCGCGCCGCCTCGACCACTTCCAGCGGATAGCCCGCAGCCATCAGCGTCTGTGCCAGCAGCGCGTCGGGATAGAGCGCGATCGGCGCCAGCATCTGGTCGAGCTGCTCG
>CAMDOT010000062.1 GCA_945903635.1 Rhizobium sp. Q54
CTCGCGGGCCGGATGACTATGACATGAAAGAAGGGGCGCGCTCCCAGCTATGAGCGGTTTCCACGCAAGCGAAACCCGCTCTACGCCGCCGGCGGCTTCATGCGGCGCTGGCGGCGCAGGATCACCCAACTCACGTTCTCGATCAGCGCCGCGCGGCCGAGCTGGATGATCAGGCGGATCAGGCGCGGATGGTCGTCGTGCTCGGCCGCGGCGCGTGCTTCGTCGCGCGCGAGGCTGAACAGATGGGCCGAGACGGCGAAGGAGCGTTGCAGGTCGCCGAACGACATGAAGGCCTGATAGGCCTGGACGCTGGCGGTGATGGCCAGCGCGATGCGCCCGACCTGCAGCAGGAGCGCGGTGTCGAGCACCGTCTGGTGGATGTGGCTGATATCGAGCAGCTTGTTGCCGGCCAGGATCAGCAGGCCGATGCCGAGGCAGACAAATCCCAGAATGGCGAAGTGCCTGGCCTGGCGGCGATAGCGCAGGATGACGCCGCGGTTGCCGAGGAAGTAGCCGACCTGCTCGTCGATCCAGGCATGCCCGGCCGCGGCGTGACGCTTGCGATCTTCCGGCGACGGCGCGCTCCCCGCCGTTCGGATGTCGTCGAGCAGGAAGGCCGTGCGGATCGCGCGCCGGATCCAGGCGACCGAGGTTGCCTGCGCCGGGTGGTAGTGATCGGCGACGCAAAGCGACAGGCCGCTGGCGATCCAGGCTGACTGGATGCGGCCGGCTTCGGCGAGCGCACGGAAGTCGGTGTGCAGGCGCTGCCAGTGCCGCCACGTCGAATAGGCCCAGACGGCAAAGCCGGTGGCTAGTGCCGCTGTGGTGATGATGGCGGGAAGGGGCGCCGCGATCGTGCCGTGCAGCGCCGAGGCGATGGCGGCGACGACGGTGGCCAGCACCATGATGCGCACGGAGATGTTGATCCGGCGCTGGAACTGGCTGGCGAGGTGATCGGTTGCGGCCTTGAGAGCCTGAACCGTCGAGGCCGCCTCGCCCGCGCTCCCGACTCCGGCGCTCCCCTCGTGCTTCAGCAGGCGATTGAGCGTGTTGAACGCCGACAGCACTGTGGCGTGGCGATGATCGCCGCCGCGGGCTCCGATGCGCACCGCGTCGGGAAAGAGCCAGTCGATGCGTCCGACTCCGGCCGGCGCCGGTTCGCCCTCGCGCGCCGTCGTCACATGGGCGACCGCGCCGCCTTCGTCATACTGCAGCGGTTCGTCTTCGTACCAACCGGCGTAGCGTCCTTTCAGCTTGGCCTGCACGATCTCGGCGGTGCCGCCGTCGCCGCGCGCTTCGTCGCCATCCCACAGCGCGATCAGCAGATGGGAATGAAGCGCCGTGAAATTGCCGGCCCACAGGTAGCCGTCGGTCGGCTCGGTGTGGTCGGCGCCAGTACCAGCAGGAGGGGCCACGACCAGCCGGGCCGAGCCCAGCAGGCGGTCGAATTCAGCCTTGCTGTCGGCGGTGGCGAAATCCTGGCGATAGTCGTCGGCAGCGCGCGGCAGCACGGCCACCAGCTCGGCGCCGAAGCGCTCGACGGCCAGGCGCGCCACCAACCGGTCGGCGCCCTCGGCCAGTCCGGTCAGCAGCAGCAGCGGCGCCTCGGGTGCCTTGGCGCGCACGCCCTCGAGAACGGACAGGACGGCGGCTTCGACCTTCGCGGTGCAGCTCGCGGCGATCTGTCGATGGCCGGTCACGCCGATGGTGAAGGGGATTTGAAGGGACGGCACGCGGCACCCTCGATGGCGGTATATGGACTGTCAACGCCTGGGCCGGCTTATTGGCGGAACTCACCGCCGTGCTGCTGAACGGGGGAACCAGAACGGAGGTATGGCCGGGCCATGGCGGTTACGACCTGCCCATAAACAAAGCCGGCCGGTCCACTCGCGATCACGCCGCCAATGATCAGAGACGTGGTCGAAGGGTCGATCAGCGACGCCAGATACACGCCGATGCCCGAGCACAGGGCTAGGCCGGCTAGACTTACCCAGGTCTGCCAATGGCGGAAAGTCTTCCAGGAGACGGCTCGCCACGCTCGACCGCGCGCGGCACGGGGCAGTCCGGAGAGTTCGGGAATGCTCTTGAGGGTCCAGTAAATCTGCATCTCACTCCCCCTCGCTCGTGGCCGTTGCCAGTTCAGGCCAACTACGGGCTCTTGTCGAACACGACGACGGAGCGCTGGTCGCGGCGGATGTTCGACATCAGCTCGACAAGCTCGCGCGAGTGCTCCGGCCCGCACACCTGGCTTTCAGGATGCGCGACGAACTCCCGCCGCACGTAAAGTGTTTCGCCGCGGAGGGCATACACCGACCGATATTCCGCGATCGACGTCTTCCAGCTTCTGTCCGCCGGCAATCGCGCCGGCCGAAACCCGGCGGGCAGGATCACCTCGATCGTCTCGGTCTGGCGGCCGGCATGGCAGGGGAACGGATACACTCGTGCCGTATCGTGGGTGCCGACGAGAAACGCGCCGGGGCGAACGAGAAAGCGCAACCCCGCCGGCGGTGTCAGCGCCTCGCCTGCGCCGAGATCGATTTCGTCGGTGAGCTTGAATTCGGCACTCAATTCCACTGTGGCGGCGGACGCGTCCCTTCCCCGCTTCGTCCATTTGCCCGTTCCGGGCGGCCCGAAGCGGCGGAGTTGCGCCTTGGCCGTCGCTTCGCTCGCTCCCGTGGCGAGGGTCTTGAGGTCGGTCGCCATGGTGCCGCTGGCTTTCTCGCGTGTCGTTCCGGTGATGCGTCCATCCGATCCGATCGTGGCGACGGTGTGCGTCTCGGCAACATTGTCTTCCACTCTTTCACGCGGCACGCGCGAGGTGCGCGACTTGCCGGCGACGGCATGCAGGACCGGTTTGTCGTAGTGGCTCCACGGCAATGTGCCGAACGACGAATATTGCGATGTCGGCTCCAGGTAACGGTCGAATTCAGGGATGTAGAGAATGACATGATCGAAGGCCGCTATCGGCGTTTCAGGCAGGACATAGCTGGTGACGGTGACGTTGATGAGAGCGGGCTCGCCGGCAATATCCCTCGCCGCGAGCAAGGCCGCGAGCAGCGAGACGATCGCCTTGCAGTCGCCATAGCGGTTCCTGATCGTCTCCGAAGCGGCGGTCGGCGTCAGCTTGCCCTGGCCGACCGACACGGCGACGTAGCGTATGTTCCGGGTGACCCAGGCGAACAGCAGGCGCGCCTGCTGGGCACGGTCGGTGGTCGCGCCGACGATGTCGGCGGCGAGTGCCGCAACGTCCGGGGTAACGGCTGATGCGGTCGCATGGAGGTTGGCGTAGTGGTTGCCGATCTCGGCGTAGGATTTGAAAGTCGAGACGGCGAAGCGCGGTCCCCAATCGGCGGATGATGTCGAGCCCGCTTCGGCCGGCGTCGATTTTTCGTTGCGCCAGGAGAGGATCTGCCGGACGCGATCGCCAACCTGTTCGATCCGGTAGTCGCCGCCGTGGTGCTCAACGCCAAGCGGCATGCCCGCGGGGCGATCGAAGATGCGCTCGGACAATTTGGTGCGATGCGGGGTCCGCCACGCGTTGCTCCGGGAATATCCCGGCCATGTAAGGTCGAAAGTCGTCAGGCGGTAGGCGAAGCGGATGGAGTCGCCTGCCTCGACATTCGGGAAGACGATGCTTCGGGTCCGATTGTCGGTGTAGAGCGCGACCTCGCGCGACACCTGCGGGGCAATGTCGATGATCTTGTCGTCGGCGACCGGCAGTCGTCGGCCATCGGCCTTGAGCGTCGCTGCCTCCAGGATCTCGATCCTTTGTGAGCTTGCGGCGTAGGACAGGTCGATGCGCGCGCCATCGCGTGCGGCCTGGGCGTCGTGCGCCTTGCGCTCGGCCTCGAAGACTCCCGTCCATCGTCCATCCTCGTCGATCACGTAGGTCTGGCGATCGACGAGCCACGTATAGGCGGCGCTCTGGCCGTGCGCATTCGCCCCGAACAGAAGGGCGGCGGACAGGATTGTGGAGCAGATCCTTAATACACGCACTCGACGAGTGTAGCCGAGAGATTTGCCTGATGCACCGGGCCCTTGACCTGAGGCCTCTCTTCCCCGACTTAGGGCCTGCAATGCAGCGGGCCTTTCCTTATGACGTGATCGTGGTGGGCGGCGGCCATGCCGGCTGCGAGGCCGCGGCCGCGTCGGCGCGGCTGGGCGCCCGCACCCTGCTGCTCACCCACCGGGTTGAAACCATCGGCGAGATGTCGTGCAATCCGGCGATCGGCGGGCTGGGCAAGGGCCATCTGGTGCGCGAGATCGATGCGCTCGATGGCATCATGGGCCGGGCCATCGACCGCGCCGGCATACAATTCCGCACGCTCAATCTTTCCAAGGGGCCGGCGGTGCGCGGGCCCCGCGCGCAGGCCGATCGCAAGCTTTATCGGGCGGCGGTGCAGGCGTTGCTGGCGGAACAGGCGGGGCTCGAGATCCAGGCCGATCCGGTTGCCGATATCATTCTGGATGCCAGTGGTGCATGTGCCGGCGTGATCACGGAATCGGGGCGCGAAATCGGCGCGGGCCGCGTGATCCTGACGACGGGGACGTTCCTGCGGGGCCTGATTCATATGGGCGAAACCCAGATCCCGGCCGGGCGTGCCCGCGGGGACGGGGTTGAAGAGCCTTCCAAGGCACTCGCCCTTACATTGCAGCGGCTGGGCTTCGGTTTGGGGCGGCTGAAAACCGGGACGCCGGCCAGGCTCGATGGCCGCACGATCGATTACAGCGGGCTAGAACGCCAGGACGGCGACGACCCGCCGGTGCCGTTTTCGTATCTCACGGATCGCATCACGACGCCGCAGATCGCCTGCCACATCACGACCACGACGGCGGCCACGCATGCCATCATCCGCGCCAACCTGCATCGCGCGCCGATGTACTCGGGCCAGATCGAGGGCATCGGGCCGCGCTATTGTCCCTCGATCGAGGACAAGATCGTGCGTTTCGCTGGGCGAGATAGGCACCAGATCTTTCTCGAGCCGGAGGGGCTGGACGACGACACCGTCTATCCCAATGGCATTTCGACCTCCCTGCCCCGCGACGTGCAGCTCGCGATGTTGCAGACCATCCCGGGGTTGGAGCATGCAGCCATGCTTCGACCGGGGTATGCCATCGAATACGATCATATCGACCCCCGGGAACTGCACGCGACCCTGGAGACGCGGCGGATTCCGGGCCTGTACATGGCCGGCCAGATCAACGGCACGACCGGCTACGAAGAAGCTGCGGCGCAGGGGCTGATCGCCGGGTTGAATGCAGTGCTGGCAAAACCCTTCATCGTCGATCGCGCCGATGGCTATCTCGGTGTTCTGATTGACGATTTGGTCTCTTTGGGTGTGACCGAACCCTATCGGATGTTCACGTCCAGGGCCGAATATCGCCTCTGGCTGCGGGCTGATAATGCGGATCAACGCCTGACGCCGCGCGGTCTGGAGATCGGATGCGTCGGTTCTGAGCGCGCAAGAATGTTTCACGTGAAACAGCAGGCGCTCGTCAACGCGCGGGATTTGGCCGGCAAGCTCAAGATCAGCCCGTCGGCTTTGGCCAAGCAGGGCATCCCGATCAATCAGGACGGCGTGCTGCGTTCGGCCTTGGATCTCCTGGCTTATCCCGAAATCGGCTGGGCTCAGTTGGTCGGCCTGTGGCCGGAGCTTTCGCCGATCGCGGCGGACATCGCCGAGCAGCTCACCATCGATGCGCGCTATGCTGGCTACCTTACCCGGCAACGCCAGGACATCGGTGCCTATCGGCGGGACGAGGCATTGGGCCTGCCGGGCGATCTTGATTACGGCGCGATCGGTAGCCTCTCCAACGAAGCCCGGCAAAAGCTCCAAACCCACCGGCCTGCAACGCTCGGCCAGGCGGCGCGGATTTCCGGCGTGACTCCGGCCGCTCTGGTGGCCTTGCTGAAGTACGTTCGCCGCCAGGCGGCGTAGCCGGGTATGAGTCATATCCAAGCTGGCCGGGATCTCTTCCTGCGGGAAATGCGCCAGCTCGGGGTCGATGTTTCACGTGAAACACGCGACCAACTCGAGGCCATGGTCAACACGTTGGTGCGCTGGCAAAAAGCTATCAACCTGGTCGGCCGCACCACAATAGAAGGTATCTGGGTTCGCCATGTCCTCGACTCGGCGCAACTGGCGATCCTGATTCCGGAAAGGGCCAAAACCCTGACCGATCTGGGCAGCGGCGGTGGATTTCCCGGCCTGGTGGTGGCGGCCATGCGGCCCGACCTTGAGATCACGCTGATCGAATCGGATGCCCGGAAAGCCGCCTTCCTGGGCGAAGCCGGACGGCGCATGGGCCTGGAAAAGCAGCCCAAGATCGTGGTCGGGCGAATCGAATCAGTGGCCCCGGCCAAAGCCGAGGTCGTCACGGCCCGTGCTCTGGCGCCGCTCAGCCAGTTGCTCGAATGGGCCCAGCCGCACCGGATGGATACCGCTATTTGCCTTTTCCACAAGGGGAAAGACTGGCAGGCTGAACTCGCGGAGGCCATGAAGGACTGGGATATTCCCGGCAAGCCCTTCACCAGCGTGACCGACCTTGATGCCGTCATCCTCCGAATCGGCCCCTACCGTCTTCGCGATCGCCAATCAAAAGGGCGGGGTCGGAAAGACCACGACGGCGATTAACCTCGCCACCGCGCTGGCTGCGGTCGGCGAGCAGGTCCTGCTGATCGATCTCGACCCCCAAGGCAATGCCTCGACTGGCCTCGGCATCCCAAGAAGTGAGCGCTCACCCGGATCATATGAATTCCTGCTCGGCCTGTCCCCGCTCGCCGACTGCGCGCGCCCCTCGCCGATTCCAAACCTTTCGGTCATGCCGGCCTCGGTGTCGCTGGCCGGCGCGGAAATCGAGCTGATCGACCTGGAGCGCCGCGAGCACCGTCTGGCCGACGCGCTCGGTCCGGCCCAGGACCGCAGCCGCTGGACGACCATCCTGATCGACTGCCCGCCGTCGCTGGGCCTGGTGACGCTGAACGCCCTGGTCGCGGTCGACGCCGTGCTGGTGCCGCTGCAGGCCGAGTTCCTGGCGCTGGAAGGCATCGGCGCGCTCGGCACCACCATCGAGCGCATCAAGAAGAGACTCAACCCCAGATTGCACATCGCCGGCGTCGTCCTGACCATGGTCGACCGCCGCATGACCCTCAGCCAGCAGGTCGAGGCCGACGTCCGCGCCCACTATGGCGAGCTGGTGTTCGGCACCACGATCCCGCGCAACGTGCGCATTGCCGAGGCGCCCTCGCACGGCCTGCCGGTGCTGATCTACGACAACGCCTGCGCCGGTTCGCAGGCTTATATTTTGCTGGCGAGCGAATTCATTCGCCGCCGGCGTACCAATGCTGAACAGACCGCAGCTGAGCAGGTGACCCCCCATGAGCCAGTCCCCTAAACCGCGCGGCCTCGGCCGCGGCCTCTCCGCCCTCTTGGGCGACGAAGAAATCGCCGCGACGGTCGCCACCCCACCGCCGCTGCCCGAGTACCCGAGCACGGAAATCGCCAACACCTACGCGCCCAACCGCCCGCCGCTCACGCTGCCGATCGGGCAGCTCAAGCCCGGCAAGATGCAGCCGCGCACCAGCTTCGAGGGCATCGAGACGCTGGTCGAGTCGGTCAGGGAATTCGGCCTGCTGCAGCCCATCCTGGTGCGCCCGCTGCGCGACGCCGCCGACACCTACGAGATCATCGCGGGCGAGCGCCGCTGGCGGGCGGCGCAACGCGCGCAGCTTCACGAGGTGCCCGTCGTCATCCGCTCGATCGGCGACATGGATGCGCTCCAGATCGGCCTGGTCGAGAACCTGCAGCGCGCCGACCTCACGCCCATCGACGAGGCCCAGGGTTTTAGGCGCCTGATGGAGGAATTCACCCAGACACAGGACGACGTCGCCAAGACCGTCGGCAAGAGCCGGCCGCACGTCGCCAACACGCTCCGGTTGCTGGATCTGCCGTCTTCGGTGCAGGAGATGATCCGCCTCGGCCAGCTCTCGGCCGGCCAGGGCCGGGCGCTGATCGGCGTGCCCGATCCCGCCGCCATGGCCCAGCGCGCGGTCGAGGAAAAGCTCACGGTGCGCGAGCTGGAAAGGCTCGGCGGCGAACAGAAGCGCGGCGCCGGGCGGCCGGGTGACAAGAGGGGCGCGGGCAAAGGCCCCAAGGATGGCGCCAAGGATGGCGCCAAGAGCGCCGATACGCGGGCCCTAGAAAAGCGCCTCGAGGAAGCACTCGGCCTAAAAGCCGACCTCAAGCTGCGGGGGCTCGGCGAGCAGACCCTGCTCACGCTGGAAATCCGCGACTTCGATCAGCTCGATGCCGTTGTCGAAAAACTGACGCGACGTTGAGATTATCCGCGGAGTAATCGACCAGCGCAGCGCACGGGCGCCCCTCTCCTGCCAGATCGGGAGAGTTTCATGTCAGTCCTGTCGTCCCATACCCAGCGCATCTTCGAAGCGCCCGTGCTGAGTGGCTGATCGGCCACCCTTCTCAATCAGGATGCGTGAGCAAGCGCCTGCTGCAGATCGTCGATAAGGTCTGCGTCGTCTTCGAGCCCGACCGAGAGGCGAATGAGATCCTCCCCGACACCCGGAGCGAGCGTCGCCTCTGGACGGATTTTCTTTCGCGCACAATTAAGCGTGGCCGGATGGCTGATCAATGTTTCGGCATCACCAAGGCTCACGGCGCACGTGATGAGTTCCAGGTGTCCAAGCAGCGATCGAGCTCCCTCGAATCCCCGCTTCAGCCCGAAGGACAGCATGCCCGAGCCGTTCGCCATCTGACGTCGGGCAATGGAGTAGGAGTCGCCGGATTTGAGATAGGGGTAATTCACCCAGGCCACGGCCGGATGCGCCTCCAAGAACTCCGCCACTTTGAGGGCGGACGTCGCGTGCCTGTCCATGCGAAGCGACAGGGTCTTGAGGCCGCGCATGATCAAAGCCGCCGCCATCGGCGATATGGTGGCGCCGGTCAGGTAGCGAACGCCATGATCGTGAATCTGGGCGACGAGGTCCTTCCTGCCGAGCACGGCACCGCCAAGCACGTCTCCGTGGCCGTTGATGTACTTGGTCAGGGAATGCACAACGAGATCCGCGCCGAACTCCAGGGGCCGTTGAACGGCCGGCGATGCGAACGTGCTGTCGACCACGACCAGGGCGCCAACATGATGCGCGACCGCAGCAATCGCGGCGATATCGAGTACTTTTGCAGTCGGATTGACCGGCGTCTCGAAGTAGACGATGCGCGTCTTGGACGTGATGGCGCGTGCGAGCTTCAGAGGATTGGTGAAATCCACCGGAACGACCTTGATGCCAAACCGTGGCAGGCCACCTTTCATCAAAGAGCGCGTATTCGAGTAGAGCGTTTTGTGGACGACGATCTCGTCGCCCTGAGAGAGGAGCGACAGGATCAAGGTTCCGATGGCGGCCATGCCGCTGGCGACCACGACGCCCGCTTCTGCTCCTTCGAGATTTGCCAGCCGTGCTTCGAGAATCTCCGTCGTTGGATTGTGCTCGCGAGCGTAGAGCAGGCCGCCTTGGGCCGCTGCGGCCTCGGTCTCCTCGACCGTTCCGAACGTATAGGTCGAGGTGAAATAGACAGGGGGTGCAACCGCCCCCTGATGCTCGCTCGGATCGTATCCATGGTGGATCGCCCGGGTCGATAAACGAAGGTTCCGGTTCGTCCGGTCCCGGCTCATATGCCCTGCCCCAGCCGCGCGTGGCCCGCCGGAAGCTCGATGCAGTCCCGGTTGTGAGGGTTCCGAAGAGTCCGGCGCGCGTAGTAGTTGAACGCGGCGGTGTTGCGTTTGGGCTTCAGGATCCAATCGTGAGCCTCTTTGCCGAGCTCCACGTCGATGGGCTGGATCTTGCCAGCGGCGGCCGCCAGCAGGTGCATCTTGGCGGCGCGCTCGAAGGCCAGCGCCTTGATGCAGGCCTCCTCGATCGTCGGGGAGGCGATCAGCAGACCGTGGTGGGAGAGCATGAGGGCGCTCTTGTCGCCCAAGGCGCCGGAAATCAGCTCGCCTTCCTCGTTGCCGACCGGAACGCCCGGCCACTTGGCGACGAAGGCAACGTCGTCATAGAGGACGCAGTTGTCCATGTGCGAGACCTCGAGCGGGACCTCGAGCATGCCGAGCGCCGCTGTGCAGACGGCGTGCGTATGAATGATGCAGTTCACGTCGGGCCGCGCGCGATAGACCCACGAGTGGAAACGATTGGCGGGATTGGCCATGCCCCGGCCCTCGAGCACGTTGAGATGCTCGTCGACCAGCAGGAAGTTGCCGGCGCTGATCTCGTCAAAGCCCAGGCCGAGCCGTTGCGTGTAGAAGGTGCTGCGATCGTTGCCACGGGCCGTGATCTGGCCGGCGAGCCCCGAGTCGTGGCCGTTGTCGAACAGGATGCGGCAAGTCAGCGCCAGCTTCTGCGTTGTGCTGTAACCGCTGTCCTCCAGGTAGAGGTCCATCTGCTTGTCGGCATGCTCGACCAGCTGCTGCTTGCTGAGTTCGAAGGTATCGACGGTATCCATAATGGGTCCTCCGGGCTGGACAACAAGTTGTCCAAAGAGCATATAGTTGTATCGGTATGCGTTGGCTAGTGCCCCGAGGCTGGATTTGATCGAACTTTCCCTGACCGAGCGCGAGCAGGAGCTTGTGGCCGAGGCACGCCGGTTTGCCGTCGCTATCATCGAGCCGCAGGCGGTTACGTGGGAGCGCACAAGGCAGCCATTACCACGCGATGTGTTCCGGCAATACGCCGCCTCGGGTTTCAGTGGCTTGCAGGTGCCCGTCGAGCATGGCGGACAAGGCGTGTCGTTCCTCTGCAAGGTACGTGTCGCCGAGGTCATGGCGCGGTCCTGCTTGGCCGCCACCTTCGCCCTCAACAATTCGCAGGCGACCGCGGCGCGGCTTGTTCGGGAGGGCACCGAGGATCAGAAGCGCCGCTACCTGCCACGGCTCTTGTCCGGAGCGATCGTGAGCGCGCCTGCCATCACCGAGCCGGGCGGTGGCAGCGATGCCACCGCCATGACCACGCACGCGACGAAGGTCGACGGCGGATGGCGGATCGACGGCCGGAAGGCCTGGATCACCAACGGCGCTCACGCCGATCTGGCCGTGCTCTACGCCCAGACCCAGAAAGGCGTTGGTGCGCGGGGCATCGCGAGCTTCTTCGTCGATCTGCACGCCACGGGCGTCGAGCGGTCACGCGTCTATCCCATGATGGGTGGCGCCGCGATCGGAGCCGCCGAGCTCACGTTCCGCGACGTCTTCGTGCCCGATTTGGATGTCATTGCCGCGCCTGGTGCGGCGTTCAAGCGGGCGATGGCCGGCATCACCGCCGCACGAACCCACGTTGCCGCCATGGCAAACGGTGTCGTCGAGGAATGCCTCTCACGGGCCGTCGATTACGCCGGACAGCGGTCCGCCTTCGGCGTGAAGCTGCTCGACCACCAGGGCCTGCGCTGGTCTCTCGCCGATGTCGCCACCGATCTCGCCGCGTCGCGGCTTCTTGCCTACCACGCGGCAGAGCTCATCCATCGCGAAGAGGAGGCGATCTTCGCCGCCTCTCAGGCAAAGAGCTTCGCTTCGCAGATGGCGCCGCGCGCCGTGGCGGCTTGCATGCAGGCGATGGGTGCGATCGGACTCACCGAGGACCATCCCTTCAGCCGCCATCTGATCGGCGCCCGAATCGCAGGTTACGTCGACGGCACGACCGAGATCCAGCGCGAGCGCATCGGCGTTCTGCTGCCGAAGTATCACGGAATCGGGGGGAGACGGTCGTGATCGACAAGCAGGTGGCAAGCTTCCACGACGCCATCGAGGGTCTTCGTTCCGGTGCCACCATCATGGTGAGCGGCTTCGGCGGCGCAGGCATGCCGCGTGGTCTTGTCGGCGCCGTTCTCCAACGCGGACCGCGCGACTTGACCGTGATCTCCAACAATGCGGGCTTCCGCACTGGCGACATCAGCGACTGGCTCGCGGCCGGTCTGGTGCGCAAGATGGTGTGCAGCTATCCGCGGTCGTCGCCGACCTTCGTGAGGCTCTACCGCGAAGGCAGGATCGAGCTTGAGCTCAATCCGCAGGGCACGCTCGTTGAGCGTATGCGGGCGGCCGGCGTTGGCCTGGGTGGCATCCTGTCGCCGGTCTCGGTCGGGACGTTGCTGGGGCAAGGCAAGCCCGTCCACACGATCGACGGCCGCGACTACGTGCTCGAGAAGCCCTTGTCGGCGGATTTCGCCATTCTGCGTGCGAGGCGCGCCGACAGGTTCGGCAACCTGACCTACAATAAGACCGCGCGGAACTTCGGCCCGGTGATGGCCATGGCCGCCAAGGTTGTCGTCGCCGAGGTCGCTGAAATCGTGGCGCCTGGCCACATCGATCCCGAAGTCGTCGTGACGCCGGGCGTGCTGGTCGACCGCGTTGTGCTGGGGAACCCTGCCCCATGAAGCCTCTTTCACGCGAAGCCGTCGCTGAGCGACTTGCCCGCGATCTGCCCCAGGGCGCCGTCGTCAATCTCGGCATCGGCATGCCGGGGCTCGTCGCCAAGTACGTCGCCGCGGAGCAGGACGTCATCCTGCAAAGCGAGAACGGCATCCTCCATTTCGAGGCGCTTGCGGCCGGCGTCGATCCGGACATGGATTCCATCGACGCCAGCAAGAAGCCGATCACGGTGCTGCCCGGCGGCGCCTACCTCGACGTCATGACGTCCTTCGGCCTAATGCGCGGCGGTCATCTCGACATCGCCGTGCTGGGCGCGTTCGAGGTATCGGCTTCGGGGGACCTGGCCAACTGGTGGACCGGGCAGGCCGACGACGTTCCCGGCATCGGCGGCGCGATGGACCTCGCCTGCGGAGCAAAATCGATCTGGGCGATCATGGAGCACACCTCGAAGGACGGCCGGCCGAAGATCGTCGAGCGCTGCGCCTATCCTCTGACGGCGCCGCGCGTCATCTCCCGAATCTTCACGGATCTTGCCGTTCTCGACATCACGCCTTCGGGCGTCCGTGTCATCGAGAAGCTCGACGGGCTCAGCAACGAGGAGCTGCAGTCCCGGACCGGTACAAAGCTGCTCTTTGGTTAGACCACTTTGGCTTCGCACACGATTTCTGGTATCTCGCCCCTCGTGGCGAAAAGACAAATCAACAATACGGCTGGTCAGTCTCCCGATCTCATCGGCAAACGTGTCCGTTCGATTCGCAGACGGACAGGTGTGACCCTCGAGCAGCTGGCCGAACGGACGGGCCTCAACAAGGGCTATCTCTCTCGTATAGAGAGCGGGGAAAAATCGCCTTCGATCGCCACGCTGCTCAAACTGAGCGCTGAACTCGAAGTGCCGACAAGCCAGCTCTTTGGCGAGGAAGTCGACGACAGCGACATCCACATCTTCCGGGGTAAGGGCGGCAAGCGGACCGCGAAGGCGCCGGACGTCATGAGTCTCTCGGGTAACAAGCCGTCCACCGGCCTGACGACGTTCCTGTTGCGGCCCTCCGACGAGTTCGAGGACGAGAAGCGGGCCGAGCACTCCGGCACCGAGGGCGCGTTCGTCGTCGAAGGAAGCGTCGAGCTTCAGTTCTCCGACCGGGTGATCGCCTTGAGCCAAGGCGATTACGTTCAGTTTCCCGGCCACCTGACCCATCAGGTCCGCCGGACGTCACCGCAGGCGACGGTCCTGATCGTCGTGAGCGACACCTAGGTCGGGCGCTTCGCGACGGCGAGGCCAATACCGAGCGCGATCATCGCACCACCGGACACCTCGCGCAGGCGGCGGATCAAGGCGGGACGCGCCGCTGCACCCTCGCGGACGCTGCTCGCCGCAAAGGCAACCAGGACGTCGGCCAGGGTGTTGAGCGCGACCGAGACGAAGCCGAGCAGCATGAATTGCAGGGCGACGCTGCCGGTGGCCGGGTCCACGAACTGCGGGACGAAGGCCAGGAAGAACGCGGCGGTCTTGGGGTTCAGCGCCTCGACAACCACGCCTTCGCGGAACGCGCGTCGTGGGCCCACCGGCGGTGATGGGGCGTCCCCGCTCAGGGCGGTTGAAGCATCGCGACGCGCGGCTTGGAACGTACGAATGCCGAGCCAGACGAGATAGGCCGCCCCGACCAGTTTCAGGGCGGTGAACAGTTCCGCGCTCGCCAGCACGATGGCGGAAACGCCGAGGCTGCCGGCCAGCACATGCACCATGCCGCCGAGACCGGTGCCGAAGCTCGAAGCCACGCCCTCGCTGCGACCGCCGGCGAGCGTGCGCGCCGCGACGTAGAAGATTCCCGGCCCGGGCGCGATCGCGAGCGCCAGCGCCGCCGCAAAGAAGAGAGCAAACTGGGTCAGGTCCGGCATGACGAGACCTTAGCGCGCGAGCTGGCCTTGGACATCCTTCGCCCATTTGTTCCAGAACACGATTTCCTCGCCGACTTCCCTCTTGAAGAGGGCCGGCGTCGAGTCCCGCACAGGGACCGCCCCGATGGTCTCGAGCTGGGTGACGAATTGTTTGGAGGCGACGACCTTATCGAGTGCATCGCCGAGCTTGCGGGTGATATCCGCCGGCAGTCCGGCTGGCCCGACGATGCCGAACCAGGGCGAGATCTCGAGCGGCTGCGCTCCCGCCTCTTGCACGGTCGGCAGGTCGGGAAAGGCAGGCGAGCGTTCCGACGAGGCGATAGCGAGCGCGCGCAGTTTGCCGGAGGCGATCTGCGGGGCGACGGTCGATTCCGTGAAGATGCCGAGCTGCACATTGCCCGCCATCAGGTCGGCGATGGGCGCCGAACCGCCGGAGTAGTTGACGAAGGTGAACTTCGTGCCGTTGCGCATGTTGAAGAGCGTGCAGCCGATGTGGGAGGATGCACCGAACGTCCCGGCGCAGTTGAGCTCACCCGGATGAGCCTTGTCGTAGGCGAGCAGGTCCTTGACCGAACGAATCGGCGAGTTGGCGTTCACCAGCAACAGGTTGCGCTGTCTGGCGACCTTCCTGATGAAGGTGAAGTCCTTTTCCTGATCGTAGGAAAGCGTGGGATTGAGGGCCAATCCGCGCGTCTGCGAGGATTCGACGCTGAGCAGAAGCGTGTAACCGTCGGGCTTCGACTGTGCGACGAGGGCGGCGCCGATGATGCCGCCGGCGCCTCCTTTGTTCTCGACGACGATGGTCTGCTTGAGTTCCTTGCCGAGGTCCTGGGCGATAAGCCGGGCAACGATGTCGGTCGGGCCACCCGGTGGGAACCCCACGACGAGGCGTATCGGTTTCGAGGGGTAGCCGTCGGTTTGCGCATGTACTGGCAGCGATGCCGCCAACAGGCTTGCGATCGACAAACTGACGATACGGCGAAGCATATGCATGATCTCCTTGGTTCGAAGTCCGCTACAGCTTGACGACAGTCCGCCCGCGGACTTGTCCGGCGATGATCCTGGGAGCAAGCGCGATTACGTCGTCGAGCGGGACTTCCGTGATAGCGGCGTCGAGTTCCTCGCCGCCCAGCGCGCGTGCCAACTCGGCCCATGCCGTTTGACGCCGTGGCAATGGGCATTGCACGGAATCGATCCCGACAAGCGACACGCCGCGAAGGATGAACGGGAAGACGGTCGTTGGGATGTCGGTCCCGCCGGCCAGACCGCAGGCCGCGACGGCGCCGCCATAACGCGTGCCGGCAATGATGTTGGCCAGCAAGAGGCCGCCGACGCAGTCGATGGCGCCATCCCATCGCTCCGGCGCCAGGGGCTTGCCTGGTTGCTGGAACTCGCTGCGGTCGACGATCTCGTTGGCGCCGAGGCTTCTGAGATAGTCGGCTTCGGCGGGGCGACCCGTGAGGGCGATGACGGTGAAGCCGCGCGCGGCCAGCAGCTTCACGGCGACACTGCCGACGCCGCCACTGGCGCCGCTCACGAGCACCGACGCACCTGGTCGCAGCCCATGCTCCTCGAGGCCGAGCACGCAGAGCATCGACGTCAGCCCTGCGGTGCCGATGGCCATGGCCTGGCGGGTCGTCATGCCGGGCGGCAGCTTGACCAGCCACTCGCTCCTGACCCGGGCCCGGCCGGCAAAGCCGCCCGAATGGCTTTCGCCGACGCCCCAGCCCGTGAGCACGACGGCGTCGCCGGCGGTGAAGGCTTTCGACTCGGAGCGCCGCACGCGGCCGGCGAAGTCGATGCCGGGCACGATCGGATGGTTGCGCAGGATGCGGTTCCCGCCCGTGAGCGCCAGCCCGTCCTTGTAGTTCAGCGAGGAGTATTCGACGTCAACCAGAACGTCGCCCGCCGGCAGCGCATTCTCAGCCATCGTCTCGACGGCAACGGATTGCTTGCCGTCGGCCTGCCGCGCGATCACGGCCCTGAAGCTATCGCTCATGCGCAATCCTCCGCCTTAAGGGCGCTCGACGGTCGAGAGATTGAGTTCCGGATGGCCGGGGAACAGGGGCTGGTATCCCGGCAGCTCCTCGATGCGTCGGAGCCAAGGCAAAATCTGCGGATACGGTCCCAGCTCGATACCGCCCAGCGGCGCCATGCGCGTGTAGGGATAGAGAGCAATATCGGCGATGCTGGGCGCATCGTCGGTCGCAATCCAGGCCCACTCACCCTGCCGGGCAAGCCGCTGATCGAGAAGGCGCAGGGCCTCGTGCGCTTCGGCCAGGCACGCCGTCATGTCGGGATCGTCAGGGTTCTTGTCCCGGCGCAGGCCGAGATGCAGCCTGAGCTGCGCCAAGGGCCGCATATGAAGCGCCTGCTCGAAGGAGAGCCATGTCAGCACGCGGGCCTGCGCAAAACGGTCGGCCGGCAGCCACGGCGTCCCTTGGGCGAGGTAGAACAGGATGGCGATAGACTCCGAGAGCGTTCGCCCGTCGTCGAGTTCGAGGACAGGCACCTGCGCCAGAGGACTGCGGGCAAGGAACGACGGCTTCCTGAGATCGCCTTTGTCGATCGACAGCGTCGTCCGCTCGAGAGCGACGCCGAGAAAGCCGGCGAGCAGCCGCACCTTCCAGGCGTTTCCGGACCGCTGGGTATCGTAGAGATGCATCGCCGTTTCTATCCGCGCCGATCACGTCGCAACCGGTTCGATGGCCGGCATCTCGGCCGCCAGCGACCGATCGCCAGGGCGCTCGCTCGCTGCCAATCCCTCGGCAACACGAAGGCGATCCTGCGCCGGACGATTCTGGCTGAGCTTGCGCTTGCCCACGAGCCGGGTGATCGGCATGCGAATGCCGACGATCGCGCGCAGCTGCGCCTTGATGAAGTCGGCCGGCGCGTCACTGACGGACCACGGGCCGGGCCGCGGCTTCTCGTGAAGGTTGGTCAGGCGCGTCACGACGGACAGCAGCCGGTCGGCGTCGTCGAAGAACTCAACAGGCCCATAGGCATGAACCGCGACGTAGTTGTACGTCGGCACGACGCGGCCGTCGGTCGCCTTGCTCGCATACCATGACGGCGATACGTAAGCGTCCGGTCCCATGAAGATGGCCAACGCCTCTCTGGTTACCGCCCCCCGCCATTGCGGATTGCCCCGGGCCAGATGCCCGTACAACACCCCCTTGTCGCCCTCCTCGGCATCCAGGAACAGGGGCAGCGGGCTGGCATCCATGCCCTCAGCGGTAGAGGTCACGAAGTTGGCCAGCTGGACCGCACGTATGCTGGCGTGCAGGCTGGCGAGGTCGTCGTCACGGAAAGCTGAAGGAACGTACATCGGAGCCTTCGGGTGCTGGACAAAGACTTGTCTTATGGGCATCTTGTTGTCCAGTCAACAGGCAAGAGCGAGGACCCATGACTCAAGCTGTTCAGAGCATGACTGGAAGCGGCAAGCGGACGCCCAAGACGGAACCCACCATCGGGGGGTCGACGTACGTTCGCCCACAGGATCTTGAGTGGTCCAAGACTCAGTTCGACAAGGTCTGGATCAAGACCCTCTACGAGGACCGGTCCAAGGGCGAGTCGACTGTCCTGATCAAGCTCGAGCCTGGCGCCCATCTTCCCTTTCACAAGCATCCGGAACTTGAGCAGGCCTACGTGCTCGAAGGCTCGATGTATGATCATGACGGGGTGTGTCGCGCCGGCGAGTATGTCTGGCGGAAGGCGGGCTCCTTCCACGAGAATAGCTCCGACACCGGCGCGGTGATCCTTGCCGTCTACCGCAAGCAGAACATCTTCATCAACGGGACGGGCTATCGGGCCGGCAAGTAGTTGGCCTGCCGGAGATTCCGTCTCGGCATCGGCTATGTCGCCAGCCCTTCCTGCTGGCCTCTCGCGCTCGGCAGCGGCCTGCATGAAGACGCCGCTGGCGCGCGGCGCAACGCGCGCAGCTCCACGAGGTGCCCGTCGTCATCCGCTCGATCGGCGACATGGATGCGCTCCAGATCGGCCTGGTCGAGAACCTGCAGCGCGCCGACCTCACGGCCATCGACGAGGCCCAGGGTTTCAAGCGCCTGATGGAGGAATTCACCCAGACACAGGACGACGTCGCCAAGACCGTGGGCAAGAGCCGGCCGCACGTCGCCAACACGCTCCGGTTGCTGGATCTGCCGTCTTCGGTGCAGGAGATGATCCGCCTCGGCCAGCTCTCGGCTGGCCAGGGCCGGGCGCTGATCGGCGTGCCCGATCCCGCCGCCATGGCCCAGCGCGCGGTCGAGGAAAAGCTCACGGTGCGCGAGCTGGAAAAGCTCGGCGGTGAACAGAAGCGCGGCGCCGGGCGGCCGGGCGACAAGAAGGGCGGCAAGGCTTCGGGCGACGCCCCCAAGAGCGCCGACACGCGGGCGCTCGAAAAGCGCATCGAGGAGGCGCTCGGCCTGAAAGCCGACCTCAAGCTGCGTGGGCTCGGCGAGCAAACCTTGCTCACGCTGGAAATCCGTGACTTCGATCAGCTCGACGCGGTCGTGGAGAGACTGACGCGGCGCTGAGGCCGTTCACACGTCAGCGGACCCGGCTTCGGTACGCGCCCGCTCGCGCAACACGAACTTCTGGATCTTGCCGGTGGCGGTGGTCGGCAGGGGGCCGAATACCACCGATTTCGGCGCCTTGTAGTGCGCAAGCTGGTCGCGACAGAACGCGATGATCTCGTCGGCGCTGGCGTCGATGCCAGGCTTGAGCTGGACGAACGCGCACGGCGTCTCGCCCCACTTCTCGTCGGGCTGTGCAACCACGGCGGCGAGTGCAACCGCTGGATGCTTGTAGAGGGCGATCTCGACTTCCACGCTCGAGATGTTCTCGCCACCGGAGATGATGATGTCCTTGGCGCGATCCTTGATCTCGATATAGCCGTCCGGATGTTCGACGGCGAGGTCGCCGGTGTGCATCCATCCGCCGCGGAACGCCTCCGTGGTCGCCTTCGGCTGCTTGAGATAGCCGAGCATCACGGTGTTGCCGCGCACCATGATCTCGCCGACGGTCGCACCGTCCGGCGCCACGGGCTCGAGCGTCTTCGGATCGGCCACCATCTGTCCCTCGACGACCGGATAGCGCACGCCCTGCCGGGCATTGTAGGTCGCACGCTCCTCGAGCGGCAGGCCGGCCCAGTGATCCTGTGGCACGCAGAGCGTGGAGGGACCCAGTAGCTCGGTCATCCCGTAGATGTGCGTCACGCGGAAACCGAGCTCCTCCATCCCCTTGATCACCTTGGCGGGTGGCGGCGAGCCGCCGGTCTGGATATCGACGATGTGATCGAAGCTGCGGCGTTGCTCGGCCGGCGCACTCACCAGCATGCCGAGCACTGTCGGGGCGCCGCACATGTGCGTCACGCCATGCTCGGCGATCATCGGGAAGATCAGAGCGGGATCGACGCGGCGCAGGCAGACATGCGTGCCGCCCATCGCGGTGACTGACCACGGGAAGCACCAACCGTTGCAGTGGAACATCGGCAGGGTCCAGAGATAGACCGGCTTCGGCGGCAGCGGCCACGCCATCGTATTGCCGACCGCTTCGAGGAACGTGCCGCGATGATGATAGACGACGCCTTTGGGATTGCCGGTGGTGCCGGAGGTGTAGTTGAGCGCAAGCGGACCCGATTCATCGAGTACCGGTCGGCCGGCGAATTCCGGATCGCCCGCGGCGATGAAGTCTTCATACTCGATTTGTCCGAGCCGCTCGCCGGGCCCGGTGTAGAGCGGGTCGTCGACGTCGACGATCAGCGGCGGCCTCTTCAGGCGGGCGAGTGCCGGGCCGACCTGGGCGGCATATTCGCGATCGGTGATCAGCACCTTCGCCTCGCCGTGTTCCAGGATGTAGGCGACCGTCGCGGGATCGAGACGCGTGTTGATCGCGTTGAGGACGGCGCCGAGCAATGGCACGCCGAAATGCGCTTCCAGCATCGCCGGCACGTTCGGAAGCATCGCCGACACGGTATCGCCGGGGCGTACGCCATGGTGCACCAGCGCCGAGGCGAGCCGGCGCACGCGCTCCTGGAACTGGCGGTAGGTGAAGCGCTGTGTGCCGTGCACGACAGCGAGGCGGTCCGGGTGGATGGCGGCGGTTCGCGGCAGAAACGAGATTGGCGTGAGCGGGGCGAAATTGGCCCGGCCCGCCCGCAGGCCCGCGAAAATATTCCCGGCCTTGCGGGGAGTCCCGCTCCTCCGGACAGCTTTCGGCTTCGCCATATTGCTCCTCCCTCGGCGCGGTCCAGTTCGGCAAGGCACCGGAAACAGCGCCGGCCCCGAGACCTACTTTCTTTGGACGATGCTACCAGAGGACGATTCGTCGGATTGTCCCAGCGGTGACATTTCCGGCGGCTGCCGGAACCGGCTCAGGTGCCGAAGCTCCGCAATCCGTCGATATCGAGGACATTGATCATCCGGTAGTCGACCTTGATCAGCCCGGCCTTTTGCAACACGCCAAGTGCCTGGCTGATGCGTTGCCGCGACGCTCCGACGAGGTGGCCGAGTTCGTCCTGGGACAGCTCGATGGAGCGGTCGTGACCCGGATAGAGGACGGGATGGCACATGTTGGCCAGCGCGTGGGCCACGCGTGCTTCCGGTTCGAGCAGGCGGTCGTGTTCGAAGGCGGCCATGAACTGGCCCAACCGCTCGTTGAGCTGCATCAGGATGAAGCGGTTAAAGGGGATGCTGGTGTCCAGGAGCCAGAAGAAGGTCGCCTCCGGCATCAAGGCAACACGCGATGGGCGCAGGGCCACGACATCGTATTGGCGGATCTCGTGCTTGAGCACGGAGCCTTCGCCGAACCATGAGCCGGCCGGCACCGCCGCAAACGTGACCGACTTGCCCTCGGGCGACACGCAGCCCAGTTTGACCAGGCCATCGACCACGCCGACCCAGGCGTTGGCCGGGTCGCCCTTGTGACAGGCATGGCCGCCCGGCTCCAGGTCACGCACGATGATGGCCGCCCGCGCGCGTTGGAGCTGATCGGCGTTGAGGTCGCGCGCCCACTGGTTTCCTGCCAGCATGGCATCGAGCGAGCGCATGACTTGGCCGGAATGTTGGATCGATGACATTCTAGGTCGCCACTATCGCGTATCATCCAAGGGCATGGTGCATTGCGGCACGAAAACCTCGCCGCAATGGTCGAGCCCGCCCGCCGTAATGTCCCGCAGGGCGGGGCATGCTATGCTTCCAGCGTCGTAAGACCAAGAACAAGTATCACTACATCGAGGGAGGAAACCATGAGACGTCTGCATGCTGCGCTGGCCGTACTCCTCGCAGGTTCGATGCTGTCCCTGCCCGGGAGCGCGTTGGCCCAGGAGCGCACGGTCAAGATCACCGGCTTCGGCGCCAAATCCGGCGTGGTTCGCGTGTTCGGCATCAACAGCGAGGCGGCCATGAAGGCCGCCGCCGGAGAGATCAACAGCAAGGGCGGGATCACCCTGGGCGACGGCACCAAGGCGAAGTTCGCCGTCGACTTCCTCGACGATCGCTGTAACGCCGAGGAGGGCATCTCGGTGGTGCGCCGCATTGCGTCGACCGACGCTTTCGTCGCGGTCGGCCCGACCTGTTCCAACGTCGCGGAGTCGCTGTTCGGTATCCTGCAGAAAAAGGTGGGTGACGCCTCCGACAGCGGCCTGCAGTTCCCCATCATCGCCGACGTTGCGGCCAAGGGCGGCCTTGCGAAGATCTCCGAGTGGGCCTTCCGCAACGTGCCCAGCGAATTCGAGATGTACAAATCGCTGATCGCCTGGGTCAAGAAGGAGCATCCCGACCTGAAGACGATGTACGGCGGCGTCGAAAAGGACTTTGCCCACTCGAACGCGACCTATGGCGTGATGAAGGGCCAGGCCGAAGGCGCCGGTCTCCAGGTGCTCGGGACGTCCGAGTGGCTGCTCAACGACACGACCTTCTCGACGCAGGTGCGCGACATGAAGCGCGCCAATGCCGACATCGTCGCGATCTCGGCGCATCCCTTCACGACCTGCGGCGTGCTGAAGGAGATGGCCCGCCAGGGTGTCAAGCCCAAGCTCCTGATCGGGCTCACCAGCTCGTCGAGCATCGAGACGCTGCAGGGCTGCGCCAAGCAGGCCGAAGGCATCATCATTCCGACCAGCTTCGCGCCAGTGACGCCGGAAGCGAAGCTGGCGGCCGAACAGGTCGCCAAGTTCGGCGGCAGCGCCGACCTGCACAGCGCCGCGGCCTACGAGATCATGTTCATCCTCAAGGATGTGATCGAGAGCCAGAAGATCATGGCCAAGCCCGACACCGTACAGGCGGATCGCAACAAGATGCGCGCCGGACTGGCGGCATTGAAGGAAACGAAGGGCCTGCTCGGCACGGTCGGCCGCACGGCGGACCGCGAGGCGATCAAGCCCTACCTCTACGTCCATGCCAAGGACGGGAGCTGGCAGGTCCTCCACAAACCCACGCTCTGATGGCCCCTGTGATGGCCGGGGGCAAATCGGTGGGCCGCTTCGGCGGTCCACCGTCCGCTGCCAGCCTTCCATTTCCATTGACCCGCATCGGATCCTGACGTGGACCTCCTCGACCTGATCGACGCCGTGCAATCGGTCGCCGACGGCGTGCTGTTCGGCGCCACCTACTCCCTGCTCGGCATCGGCTTCACGCTGATCTTCGGCGTGATGCACAAGATCAACCTCTCCTACGCCGCGGCCTCGATCGGCGCGGCCTATGCGAGCCTGCTGGTCATGTCCGTCGTCCAGGCGCCGGCCGTTCTCGCCTTCGTGGCGGCGGCGGCGGCCGGCGGCGTGATCGGCGGCCTCGTCTATCTCGTCGGCTTCAGGTTCATTCCGCTCGCCAATCCGCTGGCCACCCTGATGTCGACGGTCGGCCTCCTGCTGCTGATCGACGAGATCATCGTGCATGCGACCGACGGCGTTCCGCTCAGCTACCCGGCCCTGTTCTCCGACGTGATCGTCCAGGTCGGGCCGTTCGGCCTGCGCGGCGACCTGATGTTCGTCTTCGCGCTGGGTTGCGTCTGCATGGTGCTCCTGCTGCTGTTGCTCTATCGCACCAGGTTGGGCCTCGCCACGCGCGCGGTCTCGCAACAGCCGACGGCGTCGCTGCTTTGCGGCATCAGCACGACGCGCGTGAACGTCCTCACCTTCGTCATCACCGGGGTGGTCGGCGGTATTGCCGGCGCCATGACCGGCGCGGCCATCGGCATGCTGTCGCCGCTGCTCTCGCTGCCGCTCACCGTGAAGGGGCTGATCGTCACCGTGATCGGCGGCCTCGGTAGCATTCCGGGCGCGATCATCGCCGGCCTCATCGTCGGGGGACTGGAGAACGCCTTCCAGTTCTTTCGCGGCGTGTCGGAACGCGATCTCTACATCATGCTGCTTCTGTTCGCGTTCCTTGTGTTCCGGCCGGGTGGCATTTTCGCCAAGTCGTCGGGCCGCGACTGACGGGCGGCGACTGACGGGGGACACGACGAAATGGATTTCTATCTCGGGCTCATCCAGATCATCGGCGTCCACACGCTGCTCGGCCTGTCGGCCTACTGTGTGCTGCTGACCGGCCAGGTCAGCCTGGCCCAGGCCGGCTTCTTCGCGATCGGCGCCTATGTCGCCGGCATCCTTACCGTCCTCGCGCAGTGGCCGTTGATCCCGGCCCTCGCCGTGGCCGCCGTCGTCTCGGGCGCGGTCGCCTGCGCTGTCGGTTTCCCGGCGCTCCGGGTCAAGGGGCTGATGCTGGTGGTGGCGACCGTGGCCTTCGGCGAGGCCGTGCGCCTCTTCTTCTTCAACTTCACCTATCAGATCCAGGCCGGCGTCCTTCATCTCGGACCGCATGGTGCCGAAGGCTTCCGCCAGATCCGCTATTTTCCCCAGCACGGCTGGTCGACCCTCGATGTCGCGCTCTTCATATGGACCGTGGTGGCACTGGTCATGGCCGGATTGTGGTGGCTCGACCACTCGCGCATCGGCGCCGTCCTGCGCGCGGTCGGCGAGGACGAACTCGCCGCGCAAAGCGTCGGCATCAACATCACGGCCGTGAAGGTCTCGGCCATGACGGTGGGCGGCTTCATCGCCGGCATCGGCGGCGGCATCTTTGCCCATTACACCACGCACATCGAGCATGCCCAGTTTGGCGTCGTGCTGGCGACCTTCGCCATCGCCTATCCGATCCTGGGCGGTCTTTCGAACGTGTTCGGCACCCTGCTCGCGGCCGTCTTCATCCAGGGTTTCCTGATCGAGGGCCTGCGCTTCATGGGCGACTGGCGCAATCTGCTGTTCGGCGGCCTGATCGTGCTGGCGATGAACGTCCGCCCACGCGGCCTGCTCGACGCCGGCACGACGCGGGCGCTCAGGCGGCTGTTCGCCCCGCGCAAGGAGCGATCCGGTGCTTGAGCTGCCAGTGCTCGAGCTGAAGGACGTCAGCAAGCATTTCGGTGGTGTCCGTGCGGTCGACGGTGTCGATCTCGGCGTCGCCCGCGGCGAGATCCTGGCTCTCATCGGTCCCAACGGCTCGGGCAAGAGCACCATCGTCAACCTGATCTGCGGCCTGTTTCCCCTGACGGCCGGCCGCGTCGTGCTCGACGGCGTCGACATTTCCGGCATGCCGATGCATGCCCGCGTGACCGGCGGCGTGGCGCGAACGTTCCAGAACATCCGCCTGTTCGGGCAATTGACGGTCTGGCAGAATCTCTGGGTCGCGCAGAATTCCGGCGAGCAGCGACGGCAGAATTTCGGCCGGCGCTGGTTCGGCGGCTCGCGCGGCGCCCGCGGCGAGGTCGAACGCACCCTTGAGTTCTTCGATCTTGCGCACAAGTCCAACGAGCTGGCGGCCAACCTGGCGTTCGGCGAACAGCGCCGCCTCGAATTCGCCCGCGCGCTGTCGGCCAAGCCGGCGCTGCTGCTGCTCGACGAGCCGGCCGCCGGCATGAACGCCGAAGAGATCGACCAGCTCGACAACCGCATCCGCAAGGTTCGCGACGACGGGGTCACGGTCCTGCTGATCGAGCATCAAATGGAGCTGGTGATGTCGATTGCCGACCGCATCGCCGTGCTCAACTTCGGACGCAAGATCGCCGAGGGAACGCCTGCCGAGGTCCAGGCCAGCCCGTTGGTGCGGGAGGCCTATCTCGGCACTCCCGAGATTGCGTGAGGGCCGGCATGTTCGAGATCTCCGACATTGTCGCCGCCTATGGCCAGATCGAGGCGCTGAAGGGCGTCTCGCTGAAGGTAGAGAGCGGCAAGATCACCTGCCTGCTCGGACCCAATGGTGCCGGCAAGACGACGCTGATGATGACGATCGCCGGCATCCTGCAGCCGCGCCGCGGTTCGATCCGCCTCGAGGGGACGGAACTCACGGGCCTCACACCGGCGCGCATCGTCTCGCGCGGCGTGGCGCTGGTGCCGGAGAACCGGCTGGTCTTCCCGGAGATGAGCGTTCGCGAGAACCTGCTGGCCGGCGCCTATCAACGCCGCGACCGGGCCGGCATCGACGCCGACATCGAGCGGATGTACGCCCGCTTCCCGCGATTGAAGGAGCGGCGCGAGCAGATGGCGGGCACGCTGTCGGGCGGCGAGCAGCAGATGCTCGCGGTCGCCCGCGCCCTGATGTCGCGCCCGCGCCTGCTCTTGATGGACGAGCCTTCGCTCGGCCTGGCGCCGCTGATCGTCGCCGAGATCTTCGACATCATCGCCGAGCTCAACCGCGACGGGACCACGATCTTCCTCGTCGAGCAGAACGCCCACATGGCGCTGAAGGTCGCCCACCAGTTCTTCCTGATGGAGCAGGGCCGCATCACATTCAGCGGCACGCCGGGGCAACTGGCGGAAGACGAGGTCATCCAGCGCGCCTATCTCGGCACCCGCCGCGCCGCGGGCTGAAGCGGGTATCGGAGGGGCGATGATCGACCTCGTCCAGAACACGATCGACGGCCTCATGATCGGCTCGTCCTATGGGCTGCTGGCGCTGGGTTTCACCCTGATCTTCGGCGTGATGCGCCGGCTCAACCTGTCCTACGGACCGTCGATCATGATCGGCGGCTATTTCGGAACGGTCCTCTACCTGCAATTCGGCGCCGGTCCGCTTGTCGTTGCCGTTGCCGTCGTGGTCGGGGCGGCGTTGGCTGGCCTCTATGTCGAGAGGCTGTGCTTCGCGCCGATGAAGGCCGGCGCCGCCATCGCCTCGATGGTGTCGAGCTTCGCGGTCTGGATGCAACTCGAACAGGCGGCGATCCTGGTCCTGCCCCGCCACACCTATGCCTTTCCGCCGCTCGCAACCGGCGCGCCCCTCGAGTTCGGGCCTTTCGCGGTCCGCATCGACCACCTCGTCATGCTGGGCTGCGCGCTCGGGCTGGCGGCGGCCGTGCAGCTCTTGCTCTACCGCACGCGGTTCGGTCTCGCGCTGCGCGCCATCATCGGCAATCCGGTCGCCGCGCATCTCGTCGGCGTCGACGTCCGGACGGTGATGCCGCTTGCCTTCGCCGGCGCCTCGGCGATCGGCGGGGTAGCGGGGTTCCTCGTGCTGGCGGTCGACCAGCAGGTCACGCCGATGTTCGGCATGTGGGCGACCTTGAAGGGGCTGATCGCGATGATGATCGGTGGCCTCGGCTCGGTGCCCGGCGCGGTTCTGGGCGGGCTGCTTCTCGGCGTCATCGAGGTGCAAAGCCAATGGTACTTCGGGCCGCAGATCCGCGACCTCGCGGCCTACTTCGTGCTGTTCGCAGTCCTGGCGTTGAGGCCGCGCGGGCTGGTCGGCAGCCTGTCCGAAGCCTCGACGCAGAAGGCGTGAGCGATGGACGACTACACGATCGGCGTCCTGTCGAACATCGGAGTCGTCTCGTTTGTCGCCCTGTCGGCCTATCTGCTGCTGCTGACCGGCGAGATCTCGTTCGGCCAGCAGGCCTTCTTCGCGATCGGCGCCTATGCCGCGGGAATCGCCACCGCCCTGTGGGGCTGGCCGCTGGCGCTGGCCCTCGCCTGGGGCGCTTTGAGCGGCGGCGGCGCGGCGGTGTTGGTCGGTATTCCGACCCTGCGCCTGCACGGGCTGTACTTTTCGATTGCCACGCTCGCCTTCGCCGAAATGGTGCGAATCCTGTTCGAGCTGTTCCGCTACCAGGTCGAGATCGACGGCGAGCTGACGGGCCCCAGCGGTGCCGAAGGATTTCGCAACATCCGCTACATCTTCGACCACAACATCGACGCCGTTCAGTTCCTGCTGCTGATCTACGCCCTGCTGGCGGCGGCCTTGTTGGGGTTCGTGCTGCTCGAACGGTCACGGACGGGCGTGGCTTTTCGCATGATCGGCGAGGATGCAACCCTCGCCGGGCTGCAGGGGATCTCCGTCGCCCGGCACAAGGTCCTGGCCGCCGGGATTGCCGGCGCCCTGGCGGGGGTGGGTGGCGGCCTCTATGCCCATCTGACGACCTACGTGGAGCCGCGCATCTTCGACGTGATGCTCGGCGTCCACAGTCTCGCCTACGGCCTGATCGGCGGGCTCGGCACGGCGTTCGGCCCGCTGCTCGGCGTCCTGATCGACATCGGCCTGCTGGAGTCGATCCGGGCGCTGGCCGGCTACCGTATGATCATTTTCGGCGGCATCGTTGCGCTGCTGCTGATCGTGCGGCCGCGCGGCCTGCTCGATGAGCGGACGATGCACGGGATCGGCAACCTGTGGCGGCGGACGCTCCTGCGTCTGCGGCGGCCCGGCCCAGGCCCAGGCCCAGGTCCAGGTCCAGGTCCAGGTCCATGACACTGCAACATCCGGGCTTCTGGAGAATGGCCATGCGACCGGCAACGAGGAGGACGGTCGCTGTCCTATTCGCGGTGGCCGCGGCCTGCGTGGCCGGGGGCGCCGAGGCGCAGGTGCGCGCGAAGGCCGACCTGCGCTGCGAGCAGGCATCCGAGGTGCTGCTGTATGACTGCACGGTCGGGCTCGTGGATTCCCGAACGAACGAGCCGCTGACTGGCCTCGCGGTAACGATCGGCGCCGATATGCCCTCCATGGCCGGGGCGCACAGCGTGCGGCCGGTCGTGGCGGCCGAAGGGCCGGCCAAGGGGACCTACCGGTTCCGCCTTGCGCTCGAAATGCACGGTGATTGGGCGCTGCTGATCAATCTTTCGGGTGCGACGCGGGACCGCGTGGTGAAGGTTCTGCGCTTCGAGGACGGCCGCGTCGGCGAGGCGCCGCCGCCGCGCCGCTGAGACTGCCCGGCGGCAAGCCGTGACCGTTGTTACAAATTGGCCACGGCATCGAACGATGGCTGTTTCAATGCCGGAAACTCACCTCACCGCGGGCGGCGCGCTGAGCGCGGCCTCGACCCTCTGCCATTCCGCCGACACGGCGGCGGCATCCGCGGCGGCGCCCGACTGTTCCAGGGCTGCCGCCAGATCGCCCAGCCGCACCGCACCGGCGGCGCGCGCCGCGCCTTTGAGCTTGTGCGCCAGGTCGGCGAGACCTTTGGGGTCGTCGGTCGCGGCGATCCCGGACACCAGCTTTGCGCCGGCGGCGCGGAAGCGCGTCAGCACCCGGTCGATCATCGCGGCGTTGTCGCCGAACATCTGCGCGATGACGGCGCGATCGATGGCGCTGTCGGCGAGCGGCGGCGGAGCGGCCGGTGCCGCGGC
>CAMDOT010000063.1 GCA_945903635.1 Rhizobium sp. Q54
CTACATCGACACGCGCACGGCGCTGGGCTCTCCGGGCCTCGACGAGCTGCGCTGGCTGAAACCCGTGCGGCCGGGCGACACGCTCACCGCCTGGGTCGAGTGCGCCTTGAAGGTGCCATCCAAGAGCCGGCCCGACATGGGGATCATCCACGAGCACTGGAGCGCGCTCAACCAGAAGGGCGAGCTGGTGATGACGACCAAGGGGATCAACATGGTGCGCAGGAGGCCGGCATGAGCCGTGCAGTGAAGGGGCTCGACCACATCGTGGTCATGGTCGACGGCATCGACGCGGCGGAGGCGGCTTATAAGCGCCTCGGCTTTCAGGTCCAGCCGCGCGGCTTCCACAGGAAGCTGGGCACCGCCAATCACCTGATGATCTTCGACAAGGATTACTTCGAGATCCTGGGCATCGTCGAGGATACGGAATTCAATGCCGAGCGCCGCGAATGGCTGAAGGACGGCGGCGGGCTCGCCAACGTGGCGCTGGCCACCGACGGCGCCGACCTCGCCTTCGACGCCTTCAAGCAGGCCGGCCTGGAACCCGATGCGCCGCTGTTCTTCGACCGCGCCGTCGAGGTCGCGGGCAAGACCGAGCATGCCAAGTTCCGGACCGTGCGCATTCCCAAGACGCACATGCCGGTGGTCGGCTTCTTCGTCTGCGAACATCTGACGCCGGAGTTCGTCTATCGCGGCGAGTGGGCGAGCCATCCCAACGGCGCGCGCGGCATCCTGGGCGTCACCGTGATCGCGGAGCAGCCGGCCAAGTGGGTTGCCGAACTCGAGAAGTATTTCGGCGCGGGCTCGGTCCGGCGCGACGGCGATGGGCTGGTGGTGAATACCGGCACGCAGCCGATCCGCTACCTCACCCGGAAGGACTATGCGGCGCGCTATCCCGGCGTCGTGCCGGTGCGGCCAGGAGATCATCCGGCGCTGCTTTCGGTCCGTGTCGACAGTCTCGCCGCCTGCGAGGCGCTGCTGAAAAAGAACGGCGTCGCCGTGCTGAAGCCCGATACAGGCCGGCTGATCGTGCCGCCCGCCGAGGCTGCCCATCTCACCCTGGAATTTGCGGAGCGTTAGTCTTCATGGCGTTCGATCTTGCCGATCGCGGCATCTATGGTTTCTCGACCTCCGAAAATCTCCGGTTCGCCGACGTCGATGCCAACGGCCACGTCAACAATGGCGCGTTCATCGAGCTCCTGGAGAATGCGCGCGTTTCCTACCTCCGCCAGATCGTGCGGTCCGGAATGCCGCGCTTTCGCCTGGTCATCGGCCGCATTGAGTCAGACTTCAAGCGCCAGATGTTTTATCCCGGCAGTGCGACCGCCTGTGCGCGGCTGATCGAGGCGCACGAACGCAAGTGCGTCATCGGCCAGGCCCTGTTCGATGGCGACGGCAACTGCACTTCCGTCCAGCGTGTCATCATGGTCTCGCTGAACGAGGAAACCCATCGCAGCACGCCGTTTGTCCCCGAGGTGCGCGACATGCTCGATCGCCTCGCCGCCTCCCACGATGGATTGCCGACATGACCGATGCGCCCGTCCCAACGCTCGTCCCCGAAGGCTTCCGCCCGCTCGACGTCAGCGACGATTTCGTCGGGCTGATCGGACCGCTCTGGTACAAGGTCGAGGGCGACAAGCTCCGGATCGGGTTGCCGCTGGAAAAGCGTCACGGCAATCCGATGGGCTGGGCGCATGGCGGTCTGCTGGTGACCGTGGCCGACATGGTGATGGGCGCGGGCTCCGGGTTCGCCACCGGAATCCGCTGGCCCCATCCCACTGTTTCGCTCGGCACCGAGTTCGTGCGCGGCGCGCGGCTCGGCCAGTGGCTGGAAGGAACCGCGCGCATCGCCCGGCGCACCGTCAATTTCTGTTTCGCCAGTTGCGACCTCGTCTGCGGCGGCGAGATCGTCCTGGTGGCGTCCGGCGTGTTCAAGGTGCCGGATGTCGACAGGATCCTCGAGGCAGAGCGCGCCCGCGTGATGGGCAAGTGGGGCGAGACGTAGTGTCTTTCCGACGCGAATAGCGTTCAAGTTTCTTCTCCTCCCCCGTCTTACGGGCAGGGCTATCGCATGTGGACCCTTCCGTCGTCCTGAGCGGAGCGAAGCGTAGTCGAAGGACCTCTTTTCCGGTCGATGGACCGCTGCAAAAAAGGTCCTTCGACTGCGCCGCCTTTCAGGCGGCTTCGCTCAGGACGACGAGGGGAACGTCACATGCGATAGCCCTGCCCGTGAGACGGGGGAGGCGATGCACTGTCACTTCTTCTTGCGCCGATAAATCCGGTAGCGGTCGAAGTCCATGAGGTGCTCGTAGCCCTCGAAGGCGTCGGCGAAGGTTCGGTTCTGCAGGAAGTATTCTAGGTAGTCGAACTCCTTGCCCTGGCAGCGCGGAATGCCGGCGACACGGTCGACGATCAGCAGGTCGGGATGCTCGCGGGCGAAATCGTCGCTGACGGCATCGAACACGAATTTCTCGGACTCGCCCATCGTGTCGGGTTGATTGTAGAGCGCGGGGAAGTCGTCGCAGGTCGCGTAGACGCCCTGCAGGATCCACATGCTCAGGAACCGCATGGTCATGCGGCCGTCGAGGTAGTTGATCATCGGCCACAGCGGATAGATGCCGGGCGATAGGGCGAGGAAGGTACGGTGCGGCGCGTTCTGCTCGATGATGTGCTGCAGCCGCCCGCCGATCGAGTCCTCGAACTGGCGCTGCTTGTAGAACGGCGGCGTGTAGAGCGCGGCCTGGAAATAGAGCAGCACCATCAGGGTGGCCGAGATCACCGACACCGGCAGGTGATGGCCGCTGCGGCTGATCGGCAGGTAGCGGTCGACGGTCTGCGAGACTGTCAACGCCGCCAGCATGATCGCGGCGGAGAGGGCCGGCAGCACATGGTAGGGCCAGCCCTTGGCCTGGGCGATCGCCGAGATCGCGGCACCTACGCCGAACACGACGAGGACGTGGGCCGAAATGGTCTTGGTGAAGACGACAGCGATGATGCCGAAGATCAGCAGCGCGATCAGGGTCGGGGCGAGGACGTTGCTGGTCAGCACGCCCTGCCAGCCCGCTTCGCCGATCGGCGCATAGGCTTCGACCGCCAGCGGCATGACGACGAGGCCGAAGTCGGCGAAGATCGTGTACATCGCCACCAGATGCGCGACCGCCATCAGGCCGATCGACCAGGGGATGGGGTCGAACAGCGTTGGGCGCCAGCCCCGACGGATCAGCAGGTAGAGTTCGACCGCCGCCGGAATGGCGAGATAGTGGGGTTTGATCGCCAGCGCCACGCCGGCAACGAGGCCGATCGCGATGGCGGCGCCGCGCGAAAGCACGACCCCTTCGGCGCGCGCCATCGAGGCGATCAGATAGGGCGCGCAGGCCACGAACATGATGTGCTCGCGCTGGCCGAAATGCTCGTTGGGCAGCACCGAGAACAGGAACAGCAGAACCGGCGGCAGCAGCGCTTCGGTGAGCGCATGATCGGCCGACGGCACGAGCCGGACCAGCCTGCGGCAGGCCACAAACGAGGCGAAGATGCCGGCCACCACCCAGGCGGTGAACCAGAAGGGGATGGTGCCCGGCAGCAGCTTGGCCGTCAGCACCGGCAGGGCGTGAACGACGAAGGTGAGGGGCAGGTTCTCGTCGATCACCTCGACATAGAGTTTTTCGCCGCCGATCCACCGCGCCGAGACATCGAGGATCGCCGCCACGTCATGATTGATCGGCGGAAAGAAGTAGCCGGCGAGCCACAGGACCGGCAGCGCGAACAACGGCACCAGCAGCAGCCGCTCGACGCGCGGCGAAATGGTTGGAGGTTTGATCGGAGATGTTGGCAAGGCGGGGCGAAGATATCATAAGCAGGCGGGAAGACGAGGCTTGGGGCAGGAGACCGGATGCAGAACGGCCGGCGGCCGGCAGTTGTCGGTACAGGACAGATGCGTGCACAATGCCCAGGGGCGCTGCGCCCTCGAATCCAGCCGATGGAATATGCCTTTGCTTCGTCTGACGCCGCTCTATCGTCGTTTCCAGCCAGCTTGCGCTGGCCCGGTCGCCGCGGCGGCCCGCGATGAGTGATATCGCCGCGCCGGCCCCATCGCCGACCATGGCCCCGGCCCTGTCTCCCGCGCTGTCCGTCGTCGTTCCGGTCTATCTCGGCGCCGCGACGGTCGGCGAACTGGTCGCTGCCTTGCGCGCCCTGGAGGTCGACGGCGGTCTCGAGATCGTCCTGGTGGTCGACGGCAGCCCGGACAACAGCCTCGACGTCTGCAAGGAGCTGGTTGCCTTGCCGGGCGCGCCGATCACGCTTGTCAGTCTCAGTCGCAATTTCGGCGAGCACAACGCCGTGATGGCGGGGCTTGCCCGCGCCCGTGGCGCCTTCGCCATCACCATGGACGACGATCTGCAGAACCCGCCGGCTGAGGTCCGCCGCCTGTTCGAGCATGCGCGCGACGGCGGCTACGACGCCGTCTACACCTATTACGCCGAGAAGAAGCACGCACCCTGGCGCAACCTGGGAAGCCGTTTCACCAACTGGTGCGCCGACCGGCTGCTCGACAAGCCGCGCGGTCTTTATCTCTCGAGCTTCCGATGCCTGTCGGCCTTCGTGCGCGAGCGCATCGTGGCGAGCTATGAGGGGCCTTATCCCTATGTCGATGGTCTGGTGTTCCAGGTGACGCAGAACGTCGGCCGCCTGCAGGTTCACCACCTGCCGCGCAACGAGGGGCAGTCCAACTACACGCTGCGCCGGCTTATCCGGCTATGGCTGGCGATGTTCCTGAATTTCTCGGTGATGCCGCTCAGGCTCGCGACCCTGTTTGGCCTGGGGTTCGGCGCCCTGGGAGCGATTGCGGCCGCCATCGTCATCGTCGAGGCGATCGTCTCCGACCAGCCACCGCAAGGCTGGGCCTCGCTGATGGTCGCCGTGCTGGTCCTGGCCGGCGTGCAGCTCGTGGTGGTCGGTCTGATCGGCGAGTATCTCGGCCGCATGTTCCTGGTGGTGAACCGCAAGCCGCAGTATCTCGTGCGCGAGGTTTTCCGCCGCGGCGGGGACGGGCTGGACGTCGAGCGGCCCAGGGTCGACACACGCGCGGCGGGACAGCCCCACCGCGAGCCTTCCGGATCGGAGTCCTGAACGATGACCCCCTATTACGTGGCCCTCGGGATCGGCATCCTGGCCGGTATCGGCGGGCAAATCCTCCTGAAGGCCGGCGCCGATGCTCCGGACTTCATCAGCCAGATCCTGCGGCCGTCGACGTTGTGCGGGCTGGCGCTCTACGGCTCGGCGGCCTTTCTTTACATCATCGCGCTGCGCAAGATCCCGGTGTCGGTGGCCTTTCCCAGCGTGTCGGTGTCCTATGCCCTGGTGGCGATCCTCGGACATTTCGTGTTCGGCGAGCCGTTTGGCCTGAAACAGATCGGCGGCCTCGCGCTGATCATGGGCGGCGTCATTCTCATCAATCAGCCGTGAGGGCCCGAGCGTGAACTACGAGCAGATCAAGTACGAGACCAACGACGGCATCCTCACCATCACGCTCAACCGGCCCGACAAGCTCAACGCCTTCACCGGCAAGATGCTGTCGGAACTTTTAGACGCGATGGACCGCTCCGATCGCGACGACGATGTGCGGGCCGTGGTCTTCACCGGCGCCGGCCGCGGCTTCTGCGCCGGTGCCGATCTGTCGGGCGGCGCCAACACCTTCAACGCGGAGAATCGCGGACCGGTCGATCCCGGCCTCGACGGCCATCGCGATGGTGGCGGACTCTTCACGCTCCGTGCCTACGAATCGCTGAAGCCCACCATCGCCGCCTGCAATGGCCCGGCGGTCGGCGTCGGCATCACCATGCAGCTCGCCATGGACATCCGCCTCGCCTCCGAGGCGGCGCGCTACGGCTTCGTCTTCACCCGCCGCGCCATCGTCATGGAGGCCTGCTCGAGCTGGGTCCTGCCGCGCCTCGTGGGGCCGCAGCAGGCGCTGGAGTGGGTGATGACCGGCCGCGTCTTTTCCGCCGAGGAGGCATTGGCCGGCCGCCTGGTACGCTCGATCCACAAGCCCGACGCGCTGCTGCCGGCGGCCTATGCGCTGGCGCGCGAGATCGCCGACAACACCGCGCCGGTTTCGGTGGCGCTCAACCGCCACATGATCTGGAAGATGCTGGGCGCCGACCATCCGATGGAGGCGCACAAGGTCGACTCCAAGGGCATCTACGCCCGCGGCAAGTCGGCCGACGTGAAGGAAGGCGTGACGGCCTTCCTCGAGAAGCGGCCGGCCCGCTTCCCCATGAAGGTGAGCGATGGCATGCCGTCGTACTTCCCGTGGTGGCAGGAGCGGCAGTTCAACAAGTAGGGGCCCAGCTCAGGATAGGCCTATTGACTTATCCTATTATTGTGGTATTCCTGTCGCCGAACTCGTGGAGTGGCACGAGGACCGAACATGACCGCACGGCGGGCTCTCGATCTTCGGGAGGGAGCGGCGACGTAGAATTCGACAGTCGGTGTCCAACGTACCGGTCTCGAAGGCAGTTGATTTGGCGAACCAGATCAAGGGCTTGACCGGCAAAATGGGAAGGGTGCGGCGACGTGAACCGGTGTCCCATGTCCTCCCGAGGCCGTAGGCCGAGGGATGACAGTAGTGGCTTAACGACCGGTGAATTTCGCCGCGCGCTTCTCGAGGAAGTGGGCGACGCCTTCCTTGAAGTCGGCGGTCTGAAAGGAGAGATCCATCTCGTGGTTGGCCTGCACCGTGGCCTCGGCCAGGGTCTGGAACTCGGCCTCCCAGAGCTGGCGCTTCATCACCGCCACCGAGCGCGGCGAGACGGTGTCGGCCATCAGCCGGGCATAGGCGCGGGTCTCGGCCAGTAGCTTGTCGTCGGCGATGACCCGGCTCACCAGGCCGAGCGCCAGTGCTTCCGGGGCGCGGAATTTGCGGGCCGAGCACAGCAGGTCCATGGCGGCGGGCAGCCCGATCAGGCGCGGCAGGAGCCAGCTCACGCCGTGCTCGGCGATCAGGCCGCGCTGGGCGAACGCGGTCGTGAACACCGCCGATTCGGAGGCGAAGCGCAGGTCGGCGTAGAGCGGAATGACCAGGCCGAGGCCGGCGCAGGGGCCGTTGATTGCAGCAATGATGAACTTCGGGATCGACGGAAAGTATGAGTAGTTCATCTTGAACTCGGCCAGCGTGCTGCCGCCGGGCAGGCCTTCCTGGGCCTTGCTCGACCGGTCGGTGGCGGCACCGGCGCCGATCGCCTGCAGGCCGCCCATGTCGGCACCGGCGCAGAAGCCGCGGCCCGCGCCGGTCAGGATGATGGCCCGGACCTCGGGGTCGGCGCCGGCGGTGAGCATGGCGTCCTTGAGGTCGAGGTGCATCTGCCGGGTCCAGGCGTTCAGCCGGTCCGGCCGGTTCAGCGAGATGGTGCAGATGCGCTCGGCGACATCATAGAGAACGGTTTCGTAGGCCATCGCCGGGTCTCCTCCTGTGCATTTTTGTTGCTCGCATGATGGGCAAAACTCAGCAACGATACAAATGAGACGATAGGCGGCAAACGGCGCCTTTTCCCCGGACTTGACCAATAGCAGGCGATCTCGTGGTATTCTGCAGCGAGCAAGAAAAAAGTATGACCGAGGTAGGAAATGGCCAAGAGAGAATTCGCCCACCCCAACGAAATGCACAAATATGTGGGGCAGGAGATCGGCGTCAGCGATTGGGTGGACGTGTCGCAGGATCGCATCAACCAGTTCGCGGAAGCGACCGGCGACCATCAGTGGATCCATGTCGACGTCGAGCGTGCCAAGAAGGACATGCCGGGCGGCAAGACCATCGCGCACGGCTTCCTGACGCTGTCGCTGATCCCGATGCTCAATCACCAGATCTCGCACATCAACAACGTGCGCAACGGCATCAACTACGGTTGCAACAAGGTCCGCTTCACCAGTCCGGTGCCGGCCGGCTCGCGCGTGCGGGCGCGGGCCAAGCTGATTGCGGCCGATCCGATGGACAAGGGCGGCGTGCGCCTCACCAACCAGGTGACGATCGAGATCGAGGGCCAGGAGCGTCCGGCCTGCATCGCCGAGACCATGTCGATCGTGTACGGCACTTGAGCATGGCCGCTGCGGGCATCGGGCGTAAGGGGGCACGGCGTTGCTGACACGCGAGGACCTGAGCTCCGAACGCATCGACCAGCTCGCCGCCGACGCCCGCAAGGCGGGCTACGCCTTCTTCCTGACGGGAGAGCAGAGGCTGGCCAGCCTCGAAAGGGCGCTGCAGCGCTACAAGCCTGGCGAGGAGGCGTGGGTCTTCGCCTACGGCTCGCTGATGTGGAACCCGGCCTTCGAATACGCCGAGGTCTCGCCCTCCAGGGTCGAGGGATGGCGCCGCTCCTTCTGCTTCTGGACGCCGTACGGTCGCGGCACGCCCGAGCTGCCCGGCCTGATGCTGGGCCTCGAGGGCGGCGGCAGTTGTGAAGGCATCGCCTACCGTCTGGCGCCGCATCAGGTCCGCAGCGAGCTCGAGATCCTGTGGAATCGCGAGATGCTGTCGGGCGTCTACCAGGCGCGGTGGGTTCCGACCCGGCTGCGCGACGGCCGCACGGTCACGGCGGTCACCTTCGTGGTCGAACCTGCCCATTGTCAGTATTGCGGCGACCTGTCGATGGAACGTGCCGCCCATCATATCGCCTTCGCCGAGGGCCGCCGCGGCGCCTGCCGCGACTACCTCGTCAACACGGCCGAACACGCGCGTTCGCTCGGCATTCACGATCCCTACATCGAGGAAATGATGGAGCGGGTTGCGACCCTGCGTGGCGCCGGAGCCATGGCATCGCTGCCGGCCGGCGCCGAGGTCGCGGGCGAAGCTTAGGCGCTTTCGAAAGTCATCCTCTCCCGCGCGAGTGCGCCAATTCACATCGTATGACATAGTCGCGGCGTGTCCGGTCTCGTCGCCCGGTGGCTCGCGCTGCCGCCCAATCTGCGCGGTATCCTGTGGGTCGCCCTGTCGGGGATCCTGTTCGCGCTGCTGAACGTCTTCACCCTGATCCCGGCGCAGCACCTCAATCCCTACGTGATGGCGTTCCTGCGCTACTTCTTCGGCGCGCTGATCCTGCTGCCCGTGGTGTTCCGCCTCGGGCTCTACCGGTCCTTCCATACCAACCGCATCGGCCTGCACATTTCGCGCGGCGCCATCCACACCGCCGGCATGATGCTGTGGTTCGTGGCGCTGCCGCTCACGACCCTGGCCGAGATCACGGCGCTGGGTTTCACCGGACCGATCTTCGTCACGATCGGCGCGGCGCTGTTCCTGGCCGAAGACGTGCGCCTCAGGCGCTGGATCGCCGTCCTGGTGGGCTTCGCCGGCGCCATGATCATCATCCGGCCGGGCTTCGGCGAGATCCATCTCGGCGTGATCTGCATCCTGATCTCGACGCCGATCTTCTCGGTCTCGAACCTGATCTCCAAGGCGCTGGCCCGTACCGACTCGGCCAACACCATCGTGATCTGGCAGAACATCGTGATCGTGATCTGTGCCGCGCCGATTGCGATCTGGTTCTGGCAGACGCCGAGCGGCGTCGACCTGCTGTGGTTCGTCGCGGCCGGTCTCGCGGGCACGCTGGGGCATGTCTGCCAGCAGCGCGGCTACCAGCTCGCCGACATCACGCTGCTGCAGCCCATCGGCTTTCTGTCGCTGATCTACAACACGCTGCTGGGCTATTTCCTGTTCTTCCAGAAGCCCGACATCTGGACCTTCGTCGGCGCGGCGGTGATCTTCTCCAGCGCGCTCTATATCTCCCACCGCGAGGCGGTGCGCCGCGCCAGGGTCAAGAGCACGCCCTCCCAGCCCGCGCCCTGAGGGCTAGCCGCCCTCGATCAGCCGCCCTCGATCAGCCGCCAGTCACGCTCATGTGGCGGGGGACGGCGGGGCCGGTGTGGCGGCGGTCGATGATGAAGTCGTGGCCCTTGGGCTTGCGCGCGATCGCCGCGGTGATCGCCTGATCGAGGATCTCGTCGCTTTCGGAGGCGCGCAACGGGCCGCGCAGGTCGGCGGCGTCTTCCTGGCCGAGGCACATATAGAGCGTGCCGGTGCAGGTGAGGCGGACGCGGTTGCAGCTTTCGCAGAAATTGTGGGTGAGCGGCGTGATGAAACCCAACCGCCCGCCGGTCTCCTCGACCTTGAAGTAACGCGCCGGTCCGCCGGTGTGGTAGTCGGTCTCGGCAAGCGTGAAGTGCTTGGCGATCTCGGTGCGGGCCAGCGACAGCGGCAAATACTGGTCGAGCCGGGCATCGGCGCCGATCTCGCCCATCGGCATGACCTCGATCAGCACCAGATCCATGCCGCGGCCGTGGCTGAAGCGGATCAGGTCGTCGAATTCCATGTCGTTGACGCCGCGCAGGGCCACGGCGTTGATCTTGATGTGCAGGCCGGCCTGCTGGGCGGCATCAAGGCCGCGCATCACCTGGTCGAGATCGCCCCAGCGCGTCAGTTCGCGGAACTTGGCCGGATCGAGCGTGTCCATCGAGACGTTCACGCGGCGCACGCCGATGGCCGCCAGTTCCTTGGCGTACTTGGCGAGCTGGCTGCCGTTGGTGGTGAGCGTCAGCTCCTCGAGCGCGCCACTGTCGAGATGGCGGCCGAGACCGCGGAACAGCGACATCACGTTCTTGCGCACCAGCGGCTCGCCGCCGGTCAGGCGCAGCTTCTTCACGCCGCGGCGGACGAAGGCGCCGCAGAGGCGCTCCAGTTCCTCCAGCGACAGGACCTCAGCCTTGGGCAGGAAAGTCATGTCCTCGGCCATGCAATAGACGCAGCGGAAATCGCAGCGATCCGTCACGGAGACGCGGAGGTAGGAAATATGGCGGCCGAATGGGTCGATCATGTCGCCCTGATAATGGTGTTGCAGCCCCGTTACGGCAAGAGCCGCAGGAGATTGTCGACGGTGTCGGCCTCGGCGGCCGGCTTGTCCGTCCGGATGCGACTGATTCGCGGAAAGCGCAAGGCCACACCCGATTTGTGGCGACTCGACCGGGCGATGCCATCGAAGGCCACTTCCAGCACCAGTTCTTGCGTCACTTCGCGCACCGGGCCGAAGCGGTTCGTGGTGTGGTCGCGCACCCACTTGTCGAGCCAGCGCAGCTCCTCGTCGGTGAAGCCGAAATAGGCCTTGCCCACAGGCGCCAGCTCGCGCTTGCCCTCGACCTCACGCCAGCAGCCGAAGGTGAAGTCGGAATAGAACGAGCTGCGCTTGCCGTGGCCGCGCTGGGCATACATCAGCACGCAGTCGGCCAGCATCGGATCACGTTTCCACTTGAACCACGGCCCCTTGGGCCGGCCGGCGAGATAGAGACTGTCGGCGCGCTTCAGCATCAACCCCTCGATGCCGTCGCTCTTCATCGCCTCGCGCAGTTCGGCGAGATGGGCCCAATCCTGGAAGGCCACGAGCGGCGAGAGGTCGAAGCGGGCACGGGGCGCGAGCGCCATCCAGGCTTCTAGGCGGGCGCGGCGCTGGTCGAAGGGCAGGCCTCGCAGGTCTTCGCCCTCGAGCTGCAGCACGTCGTAGAGGCGGACGTGGGCCGGATGTTCCTTCAGCATCTTGGCCGTCACCGACTTGCGGTTCAGCCGCTGCTGCAGGTCGTTGAACGGTGCCACGGCTTCCTCACGCCGGACCAGCAACTCGCCGTCGAAGACGCCGTCGAAATCGATGGCTTCGACGATGTCTGGAAAGGCATTCGAGACGTCCTCGCCAGCGCGACTGTAAAGCCGCTTTACGCCGCCGGAGGCCGCGACCTGGACGCGGATGCCATCCCATTTCCATTCGGCACGGAAGTGCGCCGGGTCGAGCGCGTCGAGTTCGGTGCGGTCGATGGGATTGGCCAGCATCGGCGGCAGGAAGGCGCCCCCGGCGTTGCTGCTGGGCCGGGGCGCACCCTGCAACAGCCAGTCGAATAGCGGCCGGTAAGGCGGCGAGAGGCCGTGCCAGATCTCCTCCACCGCGTCGACGGGCTGGCTGCCGATGTTGGCGGCGGCCTGCTTGGCGAGGCGGGCCGAGACACCGACCCGCAAGGCGCCGGTCAGCAGCTTCAGCAACGCCCAGCGGCCCGTCGAATCGAGCGCGTCTAGCCAGCGTTTCAGGATCGCCGGTGTCTGGGTCTTGGTGGCGCGCTGCAAGGTTTCGACCACTTCGCCCAGGGAGGGCGGCGGCCCCGCGGCGGGATCGGTCTCCCAGATGAGCGCCAGTGTCTCGGCGAGGTCGCCGACGTAGTCGTAGGAGAGCGCGAAGAGTTCCTCGCCGATCTTGTCCTGGCCGAAGCCGCGCAGCAGGGCGGGCTTGGCGGCGGGAAAGTCGAGGCCGCCGGTCAGCGCCGCCAGCGCCCAGCCACGATCCGGGTCCGGTGCGGCGCGTAAATAAGTTTCGATCAGCCGGAGCTTGGCGTTGCGCGCTGCTTCGAAGGAAAGCGAATCGAGAAGCTGGGCGAAGGCCTGCACGGCTCAGGCGCCTTCTTCCTCGCGGCCGGCGAGATGCAGCGCCTCGGCGTCGATGCCGATCGAGCGGGCATAGTGGACCAGCGCCTCCTCGCGGCCGTGCGTCACCCAGACTTTGGGCGCGCCTACGTCCTTCAGGGTCTGCGTCAGCTCGGGCCAGTCGGCATGATCGGAGATCACCAGCGGCAGTTCGGCGCCGCGCTGGCGGGCGCGGGCGCGCACGCCCATCCAGCCTGAGCAGAGCGCCGCCACCGGATCGGCGAAGCGCCGCGACCAGCGGTCGGCCATGGCGGAGGGTGGGCAGAGGACGATGGCGCCCTTAAAAGTTTCGAGGAGGGCGTCAGAGACCGGCGCCACGTCGCCGAGATCGATGCCGTGGTCCTGATAGAGCTTGCACAGCGGCACCAAGGCGCCATGCAGCCAGATCCGCTTGTCGTAGCCGGCGGCGCGCAGGAGCTTGATCACGCGCTGGCATTTGCCAAGCGCATAGACGCCCACCAGATGGGTGCGTTCGGGGAAGGTGGTGACGGAGCGCAGCAGCTTGCCGATCTCGCCCGCATCGGAGGGATGATGGAAGACCGGCAGGGCGAAGGTGGCCTCGGTGATGAAGACGTCGCACGGCACCGGCTCAAATGGCGGGCAGGTGGGATCGGGCCGGCGCTTGAAGTCGCCGGACACGACGATGCGCTGCCCCTTGAATGCCAGCACTGCTTGCGCCGAGCCCAGGATATGGCCGGCCGGCGCCAGGCGGACGTCGACCTCGCCCAGGCGGATGCTTTCGCCATAGGCCAGCGGTTGCTGCGCGGTATTCGGCATATCCTCGAAGCGGGCCCGCATGATGGCCAGAGTCTCTGGCGTGGCCAAGGCGGCGCGATGTCCCGGGCGGGCGTGGTCGCCGTGTCCATGCGTGATGAGGGCACGCGCCACCGCCACGGCGGGATCGACATAAAAGTCGCCCGGTTCGCAGTAGAGGCCGCGCGGCGTCGGATAGAGCCAACTGCGGGGATTTAGGGTGTCGGTTGCCATGGGACCGGGTGCATCTTACCCAAGAGATATGGTTCTTCCCGACCGCCAATGCTAATTTTCTCTGATACCCCCAAATGCGCAGCAGTGCTTACCTGTATAGCTTTACCGCGCGCGGCGTGATCACCCGTATCAGCTGATTTCAGCTCGTATTTCCGTGCCGTGTAACTCAAAGCTAGGCTTTTGACGCCGACGGCTTGTTATCGTTGCGCGCGTCGATCAACACGATATCGCGATGGCCGGTGAGTTTTAACTCCTTCAAAATCGCCTGAACCCGCATGAACTCTGCCTCTGAAAAGTACACGATGATCTTGATGGCGTTCTTGGCTCCGCTCGCTGCTTGATACAGTTCGGCCTGCTTCTGGAGGTTATTTTTGAGTGAAGTGTTCTTCCCGAGCTTGATCTCGATAATAGTTTTGTCGGCAGCTCCCTTGCTTACCTCAAAGTCAGCCGGGCCTCGTCCGTGGTCGACCTCCGGGCTCAACGCATATGACGTGTCCATCCAGATGTACTTGAATAAGCGCTGAACATCCTTCTCCCGCTGCAGGACCTTGCCATTGATGTAGAAACTGCGCCACCCGCCGTTCTCCACTTCATGCTTGAAGAAGGCAATGCGGCGGTGCGCCTCTTCATAGCTTGTGCCTTGTTCTTGATAGAAATCAGTCTTCTGAAGCTTCCTGATAAGGCCTTGCGCGCCGAGCACTAGAAAGTGCTCAACTATCTGAAGGCGCATCTTGGCGACGCTGATGGCTTCGTCGCCGTGTTGCTCCTTGTACAGGATGTACCAGTCGAGCAGGTCCGGGTACCGCGCTATCGTCTTCATCGCGGCCTCGGTGCGCTCCGCCTTCGTTGGCTCTTTGTCGGGGGCAGTCGATAGTGCGCTGGCGAAGTAGTTGTTTATATGCGCTCGCAGTTGGTCATCTGGAATGGCATCGGGGATCTGTTCGAACTGTTCGGTCAAATCTGCCCGATTGATCCAAGTGTCATCTTTGGTGAGCATGTCCTTGGGGCAGAGCAAAACATAGTCATCGCCTGCCCAAGGCAGATCAAATGATCGATGTGACCAGCGTTCCGTCTTGTAATTGAATTCAACATTATCAACCGGCCGAAGCCGCCGTTGCTCGGGCAGCAAATGCTCTAGCGCGAAGGCCTGGGTCAGTTCGCAAAGATGCTTCTTGATGAGGTTGGTCGTGAAGTCGCTGACGTTGTCCCGCCCCACCCCATCTTTCACTAGGCACACCTTTTCGAGATGCGTTCCCTTGGTGATGTGCTCTTTGCCGAAGTCGGCGAACAGAGTGTTGAGATTTCGATGCAGCGCCTTCGCAAAGTCCATTCCCAAGCCGTGGCCAGCGTTGCCATCCTCTGAAAAGCCCAGCCATGTCTGGCGAATTTCGGGAAAGCAGTACCAAGCCTTTAGCAGCGCAGGATCAATGCCACCGGACGCGGCTTTGTCTCGAAGAAATTTCAGGTACCGTATGATTTCGTCGTGTAGTGCGCGGTATTCGGCCTTCTCGCTGTTGAACAGAAGAAACGGATCAATGAACAAGGGTAGGTCAGCTACGAGAGAAATGTTAACGACGCCGTGTTCTTCGAGCACTTTCGGGTCTATTTGGAAATGATCCGAGAAAAACGTCGCCATCCTTCAACCCTATACAGCGTTCAGGCTGACAGCAAACCCGCCACATGGGGTAGTGTATCCCCACCGGGATATGCAGGGGGCTACCAATGAAATGCATGGTCATTGTCACCGCTGCCTTCTTCGCGGTGATCGTACCCGCTAATGCTCAGGCCCCCGGCCTCAAAGCCGCGCTGTCGGCTTGCATGACGCGCGCGGTCGTCGAGCCCCTGCCGATGGTTGCCATGGATGATCCTGCAGCTCTGATGTACGCCTGCGAGGGTCAGCCAGCGCTTGCACTGTTCACTGCAATGGAGCTGGTCTCAAACCAGACAATCGAGAACGACTTGATTACGCGGCGAGCTGGCGCGGTCGTCTGCAGCCGCCACAGGACGCATCAGTTAATGATCTGCACGCTGACCGTCCAGGCAACTGCGCCCTTTGTGGAACAGGCTCGGTAAGTGCCGTGCGACGCTCCACCGATAGGGACGGAAATGGGCTCTAAAAAGATAAACTGGAAGCGCGGCCTGTTTCGAATTTGGGTGGTGGCGACGTGTGTCTGGCTTCCAGTCGGAATTTATCCCTTGGGAGATAACTTTACGGCGGTCAAGACAGTGGAGCATGTTCCGCCCGGAGTGAACCCATACGAGTGCATCATTAACCGAGCGCCCTGTCCGCAGTGGCAATTCACACTGAACCCGACTGGGATGGCCGGCGCTCGGCACTTGTCGCCCTGCTCGCGCCCCCGATTGTTGTACCGATGCTCGGCTTCGTACTTTTCTGGGCGGCATGGCTTGCTACGAAGATCGCTAAATGGATCTTTCAAGGCTTCAGGCCGTGCGCGCCTTAAGGCAACGCGGACGCGCTCGACGCAAACTCGCTGCGCTTCAGTCCGTTTGCCGAGTGTCCGTCGCTTCGCGTTTCCGCTTCATGCGTCGAGCGGCGCGCCCTCGCTGCCTTCGATCAGCTCGACGAGCAGATCGCAGAACCAGCGATAATTCGCCATCCATGCCGCAGTCCCGGCGTCGCCGCGTATGGTGAGCAGGATCGAGTTGATCTCGTCGACGCGAGCGACGATCTCCTCGTCGCTGGCATGCGTCGCCCGCGATCACGTTGCAGACGTACGCGCATTAGTTCGCCGCGCGTGACATCGTCTCGGCGGAGGCGATGAACGACGTGGTCGCTCAGCTCCTTCCGCACTGACTTAGCATTCCGAGATCGAAAGCCGGGGAGGTCGGTCACGTCCCGGCTTTTTCGTGACCAAATGTGACCAATCCCGCTATTGTGTTCTCGTTCTGTTGCCCTGTGTGGATTTCTAAGTCATTGGAAAATAAGGAATTAGAGCGAGGCGCGGTGCCAGCCCAAACAGGTCTTCCCGATCTGTTTGCACGCTGGTTCGAGAGCCGTGGCTGGACGCCCCGGCTGCACCAGCTTGCGCTGGTCGATCTTGCCGAGCGGGGCAAGAGCGCCCTTCTGATCGCGCCCACCGGCGGCGGCAAGACCCTGGCGGGCTTTCTGCCCTCCCTGGTGGAACTCACGGAGCGTCGCCGCAAGGGCGAGGACCTGGCCCACATCAAGGGCAAGGGCGAGCTGCATACGCTCTACATCTCGCCGCTGAAGGCGCTGGCCACCGACATCAAGCGCAACCTCGAGGCACCGATCGCCGAGATGAAGCTGCCGGTGCGGGCCGAGAGCCGGACCGGGGATACGCCGCAGAGCCGGAGGCTGCGCCAGCGCGAGCGGCCGCCGGACCTCCTGATGACGACGCCCGAGTCGCTGGCGCTGCTGCTGAGCTACCTCGATGCCGCGAAGTTCTTCGCCAACCTGAAGTGCGTCATCATCGACGAACTGCACGCCTTCGCCACCACCAAGCGCGGCCATCACCTGGCGCTGTGTCTAGCGCGCGTTGCGGCGCTCGCTCCGCAGGCGCGCTTCGTCGGTCTCTCGGCCACCGTTGCCGACCCGCCGGCGCTGGCCGACTTTCTCCGCCTGCGCGACGAGCCGGTCGAGATCGTGCTGGGCGAACCGGGCGCGCAGCCCGTGGTGACCATCATCGACGCTCAGGAACGCATTCCCTGGGGCGGTCACATGGGCCGCCACGCCGTGCCGGAGATCTACAACATCATCCGTCACCACAAGACCTCGATCATCTTCGTCAACACCCGCGCCCAGGCCGAACTCGCCTTCGACGGCCTGTGGCGGATCAACGAGGACAATCTGCCGATAGGGCTGCATCACGGCTCGCTCGCCGTCGAGCAGCGCCGCAAGGTCGAGGCGGCAATGGCGGCGGGCACGCTGCGCGCCGTGGTGGCGACCTCGTCGCTCGACCTCGGTATCGATTGGGGCGACGTCGATCTGGTGATCCAGATGGGCGCGCCCAAGGGCGTGAGTCGCCTGATGCAGCGCATCGGCCGCGCCAACCACCGGCTGGACGAGCCCAGCCGCGCCATGATCGCGCCGGCCAACCGCTTCGAGGTGCTGGAGTCGCTGGCCGCCCTCGAAGCCGTCGAAGCGCGCGAGCTCGACGGAGATCCGCCGCGTCCGCCCTGTCTCGACGTGCTGGCGCAGCACATCGTGGGCACCGCCTGTGCCCAGCCGATCGATCGCGAGGCGTTCTTTCACGAAGTGCGCCGTGCCCAGCCATATCGCGACCTGCCGCGCCAGGATTTCGACGACACCTTCGATTTCGTGGCCACAGGCGGCTACGCACTGGCGGCCTATGACCGCTGGCACCGGCTGAAGGAATTGCCCGGCGGGCGTTGGATGCTGGCCTCGCCGCTGGTGGCGCGGCAGTTCCGTATGAATGTCGGCACCATCGTCGAGCTGCCGCTTCTAAAGGTGAAGCTGCGGCGCGGGCCGATCCTGGGCGAGGTCGAGGAGGCTTTTGTCCAGGGGCTGGTGCCGGGCGACACCTTCACCTTTGCGGGCCGGCTGCTGCGCTTCGAAGGCGTGAAGGAATTGATGGCGCAGTGCTCGCCCGCGACCGGCGGCGGCGATCCCAAGGTGCCGGCCTATGGCGGTGGTCGCCTGCCGCTCTCGACCTTCCTGGCCGATCGCGTGCGTGGCATCCTGCAGGATCCTTCCAGGCATCCCAAGCTCCCCGGCGAAGTGCGCGAATGGCTGCGCATCCAGCACATCCGCTCGACCCTGCCGCAGCGCGACCGGCTGCTGATCGAGGGATTTCCGCGCGGCGGCAAGCAATTCATCGTGGCCTACTGCTTCGAGGGCCGGAACGCGCACCAGACGCTGGGTATGCTGCTGACGCGTCGCATGGAGCGTATGGGCCTGCGGCCGCTGGGCTTCGTTGCCACCGACTATGTGCTGGGCTTGTGGGGGCTCCGGCCGCCCACGGCCGCACAGCTCGACCAGTTGTTCGACGAGGACATGCTGGGCGACGATCTCGAAGCTTGGATGGATGAATCGACCATGCTGCGGCGCTCGTTCCGCAATGTCGCGGTGATCGCGGGCCTGATCGAGCGACGTTTCCCGGGCGAGGAGAAGTCGCGCCGGCAGGTCACGTTCAGTTCGGACCTGATCTACGACACGCTGCGCCAGCACGAGCCCGGCCACATCCTGCTGCGCGCCACTCGCCAGGACGCGGCCTGGCAACTCGCCGACCTCAAGAGGCTGGGCGATCTCCTGAAGCGCGCCAAGGGCCGCATCGACTACCGCAGGCTCGACCGCATTTCGCCGCTGGCCGTGCCGGTGCTGCTGGAGATCGGCCGCGAGAGCGTGCTGGGCGGTACAGCTGAGGACGAGCTCCTCGATATGGCCGCGCAGGAACTGATCGAAGAGGCGACGCGGCTGTAAGAAACTTCCAAGTTACCCTTTCCGGTAGTATCCTCAAAGGATCTGCAATCCGGTAGATGCATCGGATCCAAAAACTTGGGGGGAATCATGCGCTTGGAATCAGTGCGGGCATTGAAGGAAGAGGCGTCGACCAAGATCGTGATGCCGATGCTTGCAGACGGGCATCGGGTGATGGCCTTCGCTGCGGGACCGATCGCCCGTCTTGAGCGCAAGCCGCGCACTTTTGCACTCGGAATCGCACCGGCAGGCGACAAGCAGTTCCGGTTGGCCATCCGCACGCAGCGCCACGAATTGTCGGATGGTCCGGAAATCGCACGGCTGATCAGGATGGCGAAGGGCGAAGTCGACCTGCGATTCATAGGTCGGGTTCAGAAACGGGCTGCGAGCTTGCAATCGGCAATCCGACCGCTCGTGATCGGCTGCTCGGTGGCTCACATGAAGGTCACCGCGGGAACACTCGGCGGTTTCGTCAAGAAGCGCAGGGGCGGCGGCATCCACATGCTGTCGAACAACCATGTGCTTGCCAATGAGAATGCCTGCGCCATTGGTGATGCGATTCTCCAGCCGGGGCCGCTCGATGGTGGCAAGCTCAGGAGCAAGGTGGCGGTCCTGTCGGGCTTTGTGGCCCTCAAGGCCGGTCGCCCTAATCACGTCGACAGCGCGATCGCGGAGGTCGGGGCAGCGATGGAATCCGACCCCCGTCGGCTGCGCCAGATCGGTCAGCTGCGGGGCGTTCGCAGTGAGGAGATCGATGCTGGCCTGCGTGTCGCGAAGATCGGCCGGACGACGGGCATTACGCGCGGCCGGGTGACTGCCTTCGAGGTCGACGATGTCGTCGTCGCCTACACGCTCGGGAATGTGAGCTTCAATGACCAGATCGAGATCGAAGGCGTTGGCTCGACATTGTTCAGCGATGGCGGCGACAGTGGCTCCTTGATCGTTGATTTGGGTGGATTTGCGGTGGCGCAGCTTTTCGCAGGTAGTGAGCAGGGCGGTCGCAATAACAAGGGTCTGACCTATGCCACGCCAATCCAGACCGTTCTCGATTCCCTGCGGGTCGACCTGCTATACTAAGTCCATGGCCGGTCCGGAGAACTCTATTGAGCGGGTACGCGCGGCAAAGGCCGGGGTAAGAAAGAATCTCGGCAAAGATGTCGATGTCGTCGGCGTCGGCGTTACCAAGACGCGTAGCGGCTACGCGCTCAAGGTGAACGTCGGGCGGGCTCCGAAAGGCGGCCTGCCCTCCGAGATCGACGGCGTGCCGGTCGTCTTCGAGGTCGTCGGAGCGATCCGGCCAAAGTGATTCCGCCAATGGTCGTCCGCAGTGGCGGCAGGAGAACATCGTGAATGACGTCCAGGCCATCGCGCGTTCGTTGAAGGGCGCCGTCGAGGCCGGCGATGTCCCGGGCGTGGCAGCGGCGGCCGCGACGGCCGACGGGACGATCTTCGAGGGCGCGGCGGGCGCGCTGAAGCTCGACAGCGTGATCTGGATCGCCTCGATGACCAAGGCGATCACCGGCGCCGCCGCCATGCAGATGGTCGAGCAGGGCAAGTTCGGCCTGGACACGCCGGCGGCCGATATCGTGCCCGAGATCGCGCGGAAGGAGGTGCTGGTGAGCATCGATGCCGATGGCACGGTGAAGACGCGGCCGGCCAAAAGGCCGATCACGCTGCGCCATCTGCTGACCCACACCTCGGGCATGGGCTACGACACCTGGGACGCCGATATCTTTCGCTACGCCCAGGCCAAGGGTCCGCTCAAGCCTAACTCGATGGAGATGTTGAGCACGCCGTTGCTGGCCGAGCCGGGGGAACGCTGGGAGTATTCGATCTCGATCGACTGGGCCGGCCTGATGGTCGAGGCGGCAAGCGGCATGAAGCTCGATCGCTATATGAAAGACAATCTGTTCGATCCGCTGCAGATGCCCGATTCAGGCTTCAAGATCGGACCGGCGATGCGGCCACGCAAAGCGGCTGTGCACGTCAGGAGCGAGGGAGGTGGCTTCACCGCGACGGACCACGAACTCAACCAGGCGCCTGAAGTGTTCATGGGCGGCGGTGCGCTCTATTCGACGATCGGCGACTATCTCCGCTTCACCCGCATGATCATGGGCGACGGCACGCTCGACGGCGTTCAGGTGCTGAAGCCCGAGACGGTGGCGCTGATGTCGCGAAATGCGATGGGCGACGTCTCCTGCCGGCCACTCAAGAGCCAGATTCCCGGCCGCAGCACCGACATGAACTTCGTCGACGGCATGAAGTGGGGCCTTACCTTCATGATCAATCCCGCGGCTTTCCCCGGCGCGCGCTCGGCCGGCAGCCTGTCGTGGGGCGGGCTCGCCAACAGCTATTACTGGATCGATCCGGTGAAGAAGGTGACCGGCGTGTGGGCGACGCAGCTGTTGCCGTTCTACGACGCGCGCGCGGTGGCGGCGTTCGAGGACTTCGAGCGCAGCGTCTACGCTGCGCTCTGAGGCCGCCGCCTATTTGCGCGACTTGATCCGGGCGTCCCGCTGCAGCCAGCCGCGGTATTGCAGGCAGGCTGCGCCCAGCGACAGGCCGAAACTGCCGAACGCTATGCAGACCAGAAGCAGATAGTAGAATTCGTTCTTGGACATCCGTCGCTCCGCTGAAAACGAGGCGAGGGTGGCCGAATGCCGGGCGGCTGCCCTGATCTAGGTCAATTTCAGTGAAAATCGCGCGAGGCGATCCTGATTTTCGGCCGGTCGAGCGCCGCCGGGACGGTGCGGCTGGACCGGTGGCGGGTGGCGTTGGCTTCGGGAACCGCCATGCGACGGTCGCCGGGATCGGTGCGGACTTCGTCGCCGCGGCCGGTGGCGAGATGGAATGTCCCGTCAATGTCGGCGATGCGGTCGAGGTCGGCCGACCAGTCCCAGAGCTGTTCGGCAACGAGGTGGATCACGACATATTTCCCTTTGCCTTCGCGCTGGATCTTTCCGCGCACGCCGAGCAGGCGCGCGCCCATGACGATGCGGCGGTGCGCATCGAAGACCTTGGGCCAGACCACGAGATTGGCGATGCCGGCCTCGTCCTCGATGGTGACGAACACCACGCCCGAGGCGGTGCCCGGCCGCTGCCGCACCAGCACCAGGCCGGCGAGCGTGAAGCTGTCGCCGTTCTTCGAGTCCTCGAGCACCGACGTGCTGGAGATGCCGCGCGCCGATAAAGTCGGGCGCAGCAAGGCCAATGGGTGCTTGCGCAGCGACATCGAGAAGCTGCCGTAATCGTCCACGACCTGCTCGCCGAGGGTCAGCTCAGGCAGGGTGACGGCCGGCTCGGGATCGGACGCGCGATCGAACAACGGCAAGGCGACATCGGGGAAGCCGCGCACCGCCCACAACACGTCGCGGCGCGAGAGGCCCAGCGAGGCAAAGGCATCGGCACGGGCCAGAGCGATGATCTGGCGCTTGGTGAGGCCGGCGCGGCGCCACAGGTCGGCCGGATCGCGATACGGGGTCGCGCGCTGGGCGACCATTCGGTCGACATCGGCCTCGGAAAGCCCGGCCACCTGACGCAACCCCAGACGCAGGGCGTAGCGGTTGTTCTGGCCGGGTGGCTCCAGGGTGCAATCCCAGATGCTCGCATTGATGTCGGGCGGTCGGACTTCGACGCCGTTGTCGCGGGCATCCCGCACGAGCTGGGCCGGCGCATAGAAGCCCATGGGCTGGGAGTTGAGCAAGGCGGCGGCAAAGACCTCGGGGTAGTAATGCTTCACGTACGAGGAGTCGTAAACGAGGATGGCAAAGCTCGCGGCATGGCTTTCGGGAAAACCGTAATCGCCAAACCCCTCGATCTGCTTGAAACAGCGTTCAGCAAAGTCGCGCGCGTAATCGTTGTTCACCATGCCTTCGATGAAATCTTGCTTGAGGGTATGCATTTTCCCGTTTCGGCGAAATGTTGCCATGGCGCGGCGCAACTCATCAGCTTTCTCTGCGCTGAACCTTGCGGCGACCATGGCGATTTGCATCGCCTGTTCCTGAAACAGGGGCACACCCATTGTCCGACTTAGGACGTCTTCGAGCTCTTTCTTGGGGTAATCGATTTTTTCCAATCCGTCGCGCCGCCGCAGATAGGGGTGCACCATGCCGCCCTGGATGGGGCCTGGCCGCACGATCGCCACTTCGACGACGAGATCGTAATATTCGCGCGGCCTCAGTCGCGGCAGCATCGACATCTGTGCACGGCTCTCGACCTGGAAGACGCCGATCGATTCGCCCCGGCAGAGCATGTCGTAGACTTCCGGGTCCTCGTCATCCATGCCGAGTGCCAGCTTCCGGCCGTAATGACTTTCGATCAGGTCGAAGCTTTTCCGCAGGGCCGTCAGCATGCCAAGCGCCAGCACGTCGACCTTGTAGATGCCGAGTACGTCGAGGTCGTCCTTGTCCCACTCGACGACGGTGCGGTCTTCCATGGCGGCGTTCTGGATCGGCACCAGCTCGTCGAGCCGTTCCTCGGTCAGGACGAAGCCGCCGACATGCTGGGAGAGATGACGCGGGAAACTGCAGAGAGCCGACGACAGTTCGAGCGCCAGCATGATGCGCGGGTCGACGGGATCGAGGCCGGCCTCGCGCACATGGTCGACCTTGATGCCGCTCGACCCCATGCCCCAGACCGTGTCGGCCATCACGCCCACCGTGTCGGGAGAGAGGCCGAGCACCTTGCCGACCTCGCGGATGGCGCTGCGACTTCTGAAGGAGATTACGGTAGCTGCCAGGGCGGCGCGCGTGCGGCCTTTTTCATTGTAGATCCACTGGATCACTTCTTCACGACGCTCGTGCTCGAAGTCGACGTCGATATCGGGCGGCTCGTCGCGTGCGTTCGACAGGAAGCGTTCGAACAACACCTCGGTCTTGTCGGGGTTCACGGAAGTGATGCCGAGGCAGTAGCAGACGGCGGAATTGGCGGCCGATCCGCGGCCTTGGCAGAGGATCTTCTTACTACGGGCAAAATTGACGATCTCGTGCACCGTCAGGAAGTAGGGGGCGATACCCTTATGCTTGATGAGTTCAAGTTCATGTTGGATCGTTCTCGCCACCTTGTCCGGAATGCCTCCGGGATAACGCCACTCCGCGCCCTCACGCGTGAGGCGGATGAGCTTGTCCATTGGGGTTTCGCCGCCCTCATAGACGACCGGATATTGGTAGGTGAGGTCTCTGAGCGAGAAGTTGCAGCGGCGGCCGATCTCCTGCGTGGCCGCGATGGCGCGTGGATGGCGGCGGAACAGGCGCGCCATCTCCTCCGGTTCCTTGAGATGACGCTCGGCGCTAGCGAAGCGGCGGAAGCCCAGTCCGTCGACGGTGCAGCCGAGACGGATGGCGGTCACCACGTCCTGCAACGCCCGGCGCTCGGGCACGTGGTAGTGCACGTCGTTGGTGGCGACGAACCCGACCTTCATTTCCGCCGCGAGATTGTCGAGCTGGGCGAGGCGGCGCGCGTCGTCGCCGCGGAACAGCATGGTGCCGGCGAGGTAGCAGCGGTCGCCGAACAGTCGGGCGAGTGCGCGCAGGCGTTCGCGAAAGGACGGATCGTCGGGCCGGCGCGGCGGCAGGACGATAGCAAGGATGCCTTCAGAGTAAGCCGCAAGATCCTTGAAGGTGAGATCACACTGGCCTTTAACGGCATCCTTGTTTCCAACGGACAGGAGGCGTGAGAGGCGCTTGTAGGCCTCGAGATCGGTCGGGTAGGCGAGCAGCGAATAGCCATCGCGCGTTTCGAGTCGCGAGCCGACCAGCAGTTTGATCTTGTCCGGATTGATCTTCCTCCCACCGCACGATGCCGCAAAGGCCCGCACCACGCCCGCCAAAGTGTTGCGATCCGTGATGCCGATGGCGGTGTGGCCGAGTTCGATCGCCTGCTCCACCAGCTCGTGCGGGTGCGAGCCGCTCCTCAGGAAGCTGTAGTTGGTCGTGACCTGGAGTTCGGCGTAGTCCATGGCATCACGCGGCAAGCTCGTGCACGTGCGAAAGCGGAATCCCGCGCAACGCGATGCCCTCGACGCGCAATGCCTGCAGGAAAGCCTCGTCGGTGCTGACCAGCGGTGCGCAGGCCGCCTCGGCGCAGGCGGCGTAGAAGCAGTCGTGCACCGGCCAGCCGCATTGCATCGCGAGCGCGAAGGCGCGGTTGCGCAGTCGGGGCGATTCGACGAAGGCCGAGATGAAGGACGGCAGCGCGATGTTGCGCACGATGGGCGCTGCCTGTTCAGCCGCGATCTCGCCGCTCGCCGCCTTCTTCCAGGCGAGGTCGGCCACGCCCGCGATCAGGATGTCGGGGGCGATCAGCTCGTGGCGGTTGACCAGCAGCGAGCGTGCCTGCGGCCGCAGCGGTTCCTCGACGAACCACTTGATGGCCACACCGGGATCGACGACCACGATCATGGGGCACCGGGCGTCATGGCGGCGATGCGGTCGGCCTCGGACAGGGCGTCGAGGACCAGCGGCTGGCGCGAGGTGTGGGTCAGCAGGTCGCGCAGGTCAGCTTCCAACGAGCGGCCCTTGGTGCGGGCTCGCGCCTTCAGGCGGTCGATGATCCTGTCATCAAGGCCGCGAATGGTGAGAGTGTTCCTCGGCTTTTGCATCTTTCTTCCCCTCTTTGTTTCCCCTGATTTCCCCTAGGCGCAGAAGCCGTGGAGGAACCATCGCGCTGTCGGCTGGCCGTTGGCCGCGAGCTTGTAAGGTCCGTCGCGGAACAGCCAGAAGCGGCCGCCGTCATCGTCCTCGACACGGTAGTAGTCGCGCACCGGCGGCACGGTGTTCGCCGGCGGCCGGCTGCCGTCGGGCCGCGGCCGCCACCATTCGTCGGCGATCCGCTCCGGCCCGTCGGCGCGCACGATGCGATGGGCGTGCCGGTGCCAATGGAAGACCGATGGCGGATCGTCGGGCACGAAGGCGGTGACCTCGACCGGCTCGGGCCGCTGCAGCAGCCGCGTCGGCCGCGCGCCTTTCAGGCCGGCCAGACGCCGCCAGGCGCCATTGGCGGCAGGTTTGGACGAAACGGCCACGGCAACCTGCACGCGTTCGGGCAGATGGCTGTCGCGTGGCAGCAGCCGCACCACGTTCTCCGCCCCCAGCCGCAGCGCCAGCCGGTCGGCGAGATCGATCGTGCCGTCGGAGCCCAGCGAGAGCGCGAGCGCGCCCGCTTCGGGCAGCACGTCCTGCGTGCCGCTCCAGGCCTCGACCTCGGGCGCGGCCAGGATCATCAGTTCGACGCCGAAGCCGGGATCGAGCTCGCCCAGCTTCTCCTCGAACAGCTTCATCAGCTTCGGGTTGTCGCGGTTGGGCCGGCTGGTGCCGATCGCGGTGCGGTCGACCGAGCCATCGACGCGGTAGAGCGCGATCTCGAGCCTGCGCGCACCGACGCCCGCCTGCTCGAACTGGCGGCAGAGGGCGGCCAGCAGGCGGCTGGTGGCGGCGGCGATGTCCTCGGGTCGGCCGATCGGCTCGACGAAGCTGAGGCGCGTGCGGAAGGCGGGCACGGCCCGGCGCGGTTCGAGCACCTCGTCGCGTGCGCCCAGCGCCTGGTCGAGGCGGGTGAGCGGCAGGTCGCCGAAGCGCCGGGCGAGCGGTGCGCGCGGCATGGGATAGAGATCGCCGATGCGACGCAGCCCGAGCTTCACGAAGGTTTCCAGGATCGGCGCATCGAGGCGCAGGCCTTCGACCGGCAGCGATGCGAGAGCGTCACGCTGGCCATGGCGCGGGCAGAAGAGATCGGCCTGGCGCTCGGCGTAGCGCGCCAGTGCCCAGGCGGCGCCCGCCGTGTCGGCCATCGCGGCACGGCAGGTGAAATCGTGGCGCGTCAGGCGTGCGACCAGATCGGCCAGCAGCGCGCGCTCACCCGCCTCGTCATGACCAAAAAGATGGGCGCAGCCGGTGACGTCGAGCAGGAGGCCCGCATCGCCGCCGAAGCCGCCGGCGCTGCAGGCCTCGACACCTTCCTCGGCCAGCGCGCCGCCCAGCGGGTCGATCGCCACCCACGGCGTGTAGCGGTCGCACCAGCCTGCGATCGTCTCGATCAGGCGCTCGTCGGCTTGCGGCTCGCCCGGTGCGGTGACGAGGTCGGGCACCAGCGCGCGGGCGTCTGCCAGCCGCATGTGGGGACGCAGCCCCGCGGTGCGGGCGTGGGCATTGAGCGCGGCGAGGCGCGGACAGCCGTCGCGCCAGAGAACAGTGGCGGCGGCCCTAGCTCGCCAATCTTGGGCCGACCATTCGTTCTTCGAAGAGTCGTTCTTCGAAGAGCGCGCCAGGCGATCCGTGGAGAGTTTCGGGAACCACAGCGAGACAATGCGTTTCATCGTTCCACTCCACGAGCCAGGACGGGATTTCGGCAATCGACGGCGCGCCGAAGCGGTTGCGCCTGAGGTCGAGGCGCCAGCGCGCGGCGCCGACGTCGTGCAGGCCCGGCGTCGAGCGCGACGGCGCCGAGGCGATCCGCCAGCGCGTCACGCACACGCTTTGCGGCGGCGCGGGCTGGGGCCGCAACAGGAGCGCGGGCACGCCGCTCTTCTCGGCGGCGAGCGAGAGGCGGCGGCCCGACGTTGCGTCAGCGGCGCGGGTCTCGCCCAGGACGGCCGCGATGCCGGGGCAGCGCAGGCCTTCCTCCATCGCCCAGAACACGTCCTCATCGCGCCGCGCCGTGACCATCAGCAGGCGCGCCGGATCGAACGAGGCGGCGAGTGCCGGCGCGTAGGGCGGGGCGTCGAACACGCCCGACGGCCGGCGGCACCACAGCAGCGTGCCGGGCGTGCGCGCGGCGAAGCGGCCCATCAGGTGGGCGGCGAAACCGAGGGCCGCACCATCGTGGGCGGCGACTCGGCCGGAGGGGGAAGGCCCGGCCTCGACTTCGTGCAGGGCGCCGGTCAGCAGCCCGCCTTCGGGCAGCAGGGCGTCGATGGCGGGCAGGCCGAGCGGCACGGCGGTCTTGCCGGCGTGCTGGATGCTGTGGGCGCGCTCCAGCCGGCGAATCTTTTCACGCAGGCTCGTCGGGGCGGAAGCCGCTGCATCGTTAGCGGCCTGGGTCCGGGAAGCGGCGGGAGCAAAAGCACTCGGGGAAATGACCGACATCGCCCCCTCAAGAGGCTGAAGAATTGGGGATAAGTTGTTCTCTTTTTGTTCTATTTAGATTCACCGGGAGAGTCAACGGGAGTCAGTGCTGGCACAGCGCCTGCTTTCTGGATGAAGCTGCCATCCTGTCCTGGAGGCCGAATGACCATCCGATTTTCCACCCGGTTTTCCATTGCTGCCCTGCTCGGAACCGCCTTCGCCCTGCTGGCCGGGCCCGCCCTGGCGCGCTGCTCGCAGAACCTCGTGCAGTTCGGACCCGGTGTTCAGGTGGCCTCGCTGGACGGCTTCCAATTCGCGGCCGACACCTCGCCCAACCGTGTCGTGGTCACCTTCGTCGGCCATTCCAGTTTCCAGATCGACACGCCGCAGGGCGTGCGCGCCATCACCGACTACAACGGCGTCAACGGCTTCGGCCGCCGGCCCGACATCGTCACCATGAACAACGCCCACGACACGCACTTCACCGACACGCCGGAGGACGGCATCACCTACGTGCTGCGCGGCTGGCCGAGCCAGCCCGGCGAGAGCGAGGCCAAGCACGAGGTCACGCTGAAGGACATGAAGGTGTGGAACGTGCCGACCAACGCCCGCGACTGGGGCGGCGGCCGCGCGCGCATCAACGGCAACTCGATCTTCATCTACGCCGTGGGCGACCTCTGCATCGCCCATCTCGGCCATCTGCACCATCGCCTGACCAAGGAACATCTCGAGGAACTCGGCCGCATCGACGTGCTGATGGTGCCGATCGACGGCTCCTACACCATGGGCATGCCGCTGATGGTCGACGTGATCCGCCAGATCCAGCCCCGCGTCGTGCTGCCCATGCACTACTGGGGCCG
>CAMDOT010000064.1 GCA_945903635.1 Rhizobium sp. Q54
TCGGCGCTGTTCACCCGCGGCGAGACCCAGGCGCTGGTCGTGGTCACGCTCGGCACCGGCCAGGACGAGCAGATCATCGACGCGCTCGAGGGCGAGTACCGCGAGCACTTCATGCTGCACTACAACTTCCCTCCCTACTCGGTGGGTGAAGTGCGCCGCATGGGTTCGCCCGGCCGTCGCGAAATCGGCCACGGCAAGCTCGCCTGGCGCGCCCTGCGCCCGATGATGCCGACCAAGGACAAGTTCCCCTACACGGTGCGTGTCGTGTCGGAGATCACTGAGTCGAACGGCTCCTCGTCGATGGCGTCGGTCTGCGGCGGCTCGCTGGCGCTGATGGACGGCGGCGTGCCGATGGAACGGCCGGTGGCCGGCATCGCCATGGGCCTGATCAAGGAAGGCGAGCGCTTCGCGGTGCTCTCCGACATCCTGGGCGACGAGGATCACCTCGGCGACATGGACTTCAAGGTTGCCGGCACCACCAACGGCATCACCGCGTTGCAGATGGACATCAAGATCACCTCGATCACCGAGGAGATCATGAAGGTGGCTCTCGGTCAGGCGAAGGACGGCCGCATCCACATCCTGGGCGAGATGTCCAAGGGTCTGGTCGGCGCCCGCGAGGGCGTCGCGGCGACCGCGCCGCGCATCACCCAGTTCACGATCCCGAAGGACAAGATCCGTGAAGTGATCGGCACCGGCGGCAAGGTGATCCGCGAGATCACCGAGCAGACCGGCACCAAGATCGACATCGAGGACGACGGCACCATCAAGGTGGCGGCAGTCGACGCCATCGCCGGCCAGAAGGCCATCGACTGGATCAAGGGCATCGTGGCCGAGCCGGAAATCGGCGTCATCTACACCGGCAAGGTCGTGAAGTGCGTCGAGTTCGGCGCCTTCGTGAACTTCCTGGGCTCGAAGGATGGCCTCGTGCACATCTCCGAGCTGGCGCCGCGCCGCGTCGCCAAGGTCGGCGATGTCGTCTCGGAAGGCCAGCAGGTCAAGGTCAAGGTCCTGGGCGTCGACGATCGCGGCAAGGTCCGCCTCTCCATGAAGGCGGTCGACCAGGCCACCGGCGAGGACATTTCCAACAAGCCGGTCGAAGCGGCTCCCGCCGCCGGCGAGTAAGACTTCTACCTAACGGTAACGGGAACGGCGGCCCACGGGCCGCCGTTTTTGTTTGTGCGCTTCATGCTCTCTCGGACCGCGAGCGTCCTGCTCGCTCATGCGGCATATGTGACTGTGTCGGAGCGCGCCCAAGGTCATCGCATCTGGTTTTCCCTGTCGTCCCGACCGGAGCGCCGAAGGCGCGTAGTGGAGGGACCTTGCTTCAAAATCGACTGTCTTTACTGGATGAGACAAGGTCCCTCGACTGCGCCGCCCTTCGGGCGGCTTCGCTCAGGACGACAAAAGGGCTGCGCACGCCACTGAGCGTTGGCCTGATTGACACCATTTGAGCGCGTTGGCATTCCTGCCAACGGTATCGCCGAGGTCGACGCCATAAGGAGGCGAAGATGAAGAAGAGGACCCTCACCATTCGATTGATGCCGGACTGGAAGAGCGGTCTTCGGGCGGCCGCCCGCAAGTCTCAGGCGAAGTCCTATCAGGGCGAAGAACTCGGCTTCGAGACGCCGGCCGTCTTCTTCGGAAAGCTGACAGAACGTCGGTGGGAGCTCATCCGCATGCTGCAGGGCAAAGGTGCCATGTCGATCAGGGAGCTGGCACGGCGCGTGGAACGGGACGTGAAGCGCGTTCACGAAGACGTGTCCGTTCTCACGGAACTTGGCCTGTTCGAGCGCGAGGAAGGCGGCATCGCCTGCCCGTTTGCACGCATTCACGTCGATTTTGAGCTGGCGGCTGCAGCTTAGAGCGGCTGACGCAGCAACCTCGCTAGGCACTGCAGCGGCGAGTAACTTACCGAGCCGTAACGGAAACGGTGGCCTCAGGGCCGCCGTTTTTGTTTGTAGACTGCAAGCGATGACGAAGCCCTCGATCCTCTCCCGCCGCGGCCTGCTGATTGGTGCGAGCCTCGGCACCGGCTTGCTGTCGCTGTCGTCCGCTTTCGCCGCGGACGCTGTGCCGACGCCCATTCAGACCGAAGGTCCGTTCTATCCGACGGGCTTTCCCGCCGACATGGACAACGACCTCGTACAGGTCCGCGGCCAGCAGGCGCGGGCCATGGGCGAGGTCCTTCATCTAAAAGGCCGCGTAATCGGCGTCGATGGCCGGCCGCTCGCCGGCACCCTGGTCGAGATCTGGCAGTGCGATGCGCAGGGGCTTTACGACCATCCGCGTCAGTCCGGCGGCGACCGTCGCGACGCGGCGTTCCAGGGCTATGGCCGTATGATGGCCGATGCCGAGGGTTTCTATCGCTTCCGGACGCTGAAACCCGTCGCCTATCCCGGCCGCACGCCGCACATCCATCTCAAGGCGGCGACCGGCGACGGCCGCCTGCTCACCAGCCAATTCTACATCGCAGGCGATCCGCAGAACGAGCGTGACGGCGTGTTTCGCGCCGCCGTGCGTCAGCCCGGCCAGCGCCAGCGCATCGAGATGAAGCTCGCGCCGGCGCCCGGCGTCGAAGCGGGCGCGCTGGCGACCGAGATGGATATCGTGATCGGCTGACACTGCTTCAGGTTGCGCACCACGTTATAACATGTTATAACTATAATATGAAAGTCGACATTCGTCCAATCGGTAATTCATTGGGGGTTATTCTTCCCAGACCAGTCCTCAAGTCCTGGGGAGTGGGTGAGGGTGACCAATTGGAAATAACCGACAAAGGTTTGCGCCCTTCCAGGAAGGGCGGACTGGCCCCGTGGAAGTTGGATGAGCTTAAGCGGCTTATTGCGCTCGCCGTCGTGCGGGATTTTGTGCCGGCGCAAATCCGCGCCCAGATTCTGGCCAATCTATATCGTTGGCGAAAACAGGGAGCCTGGGTGTCGGCCTATGACGAATGGCACGATATCGCCCAGCGTGGTGATGATGGCGAGCTTTTCGCGATGATGCTGGGGCGCGACGACAACGCGACGCGATTGCGCGAGTCGATGCCGTTCGTTGGCCTGCTGCCGCAATCGGAGGTCAGGCGCCTGCATGAAGAAGCATCAGCTTGATCACATCCTGCGGGCGGCGGGCAACATTACCGGCCAAAAGCAGTTTGTGATCGTCGGTAGCCAGGCATTGCATGGCAAACATCCCGACCTTGCCGACGACATCGTGATGTCGGCAGAGGTCGACCTCTTCGCGCTGAAAAGCCCCGACGCTACAGAGCTGCTGAACGAGATCGGCGTCGATTCGCCCTTTCACATGACCCACGGCTTCTATGCCGACCCGATCGATGAGGGCACGGCGACTCTGCCCAGGGGATGGAAGGGGCGGCTGGTAAATCTCCCCGCCGGCGATACGGGCGGCGTCAAGGGTCTGTGCCTAGAACCGCACGATCTTGCGATCGCCAAGTATGCAGCGCGCCGAGACAAAGACAGGGTCTTCACGAGCGAACTCGTGCGGCGCGGGCTTGTCGACCGAGCGATATTGCTGGCGTTGGTCGAGCTGACGCCCGTCACGCCTGACGAGAAGGAACGTATCCGAGCGGACATCGCGAACGACTTCGCATCTTCCGGCAAACGCGCGACTGACAAATAGGGGGCTCTGCGATCTTGGATCGAAGCCGGCAATACTGGCGGCCGATCAGGCCTTCAACTGCCGCGCGATGAATGCCTTGACCGTCGCCTGCGCCTTGTCGGTCTGCGGACCGGGGACGGCGACCCATTCATGGGTCGAGTCCTCGAACAGGCGATAGTCGCACAGGCCGCCGGCCGCCCTGTAGGCATCGGCGAATTTCTCCTGCATCGCCGGCAGGACGTTGTCGTCGAGGGCGCCCTGCATGATGAGGTACGGCACCAGCGCGACCTTCTCGCCGCGGTCGAGGATCTCCTGCGGATTGCCTTCGTGGATGCTCTCCCACGGCGAGAAGAACGTCTTGTTGCTCTGGATCATGGTCTCGTTCGTGCGGCGCTCGGCGTTCTCGTAGCGCGCAATGGTGTTGCTGGGCGGCGAGCGCATCGCGACCCACGAAACAGTTGCATCACCCTGGAGCGCGTCAACCTCCGGCGCATCCGCAACGGGAATGGCGCTGTAGCGCGGATCGTGCGGGCGCATGGCCAAAAGCTCGGCCACGTGGCCGCCGCTCGACGAGCCGTAGACGCCGAGCTTTGAGACGTCGCCGTTCCAGCGCGCGGCGTTCGCTTTCAGCCAGCGCGCGGCATGGTTGGCGTCCTGCACGCAGGCGGGATAGGGCGCCTCCGAGGCAAGCGTGAGATCGACGGCCACGACCAGCAGCCCGCTCGACGCCAGCGCGCGATCCATCGGCTCTTCGGCCAGGCGGTCCTTCCGCGTCCATGCCCCGCCGTGCAGATCGAGAACGGCCGGGAAGGGGCCTTTTCCCTGCGGCTGGTAGATGCGCGCCATCAGCATGCGGCCGGCGGCATTGCGCCGAAGTTCCACGTCGCTGACGACGACATCGAACCGGGCGTCAGGATTGTAGGTCGACGCCTGACGCTGAACCTGGGTCGCTCCATCCATGGTCATCTCCTCTGGCTATTCGGCGACGGCGCCGGAGTCTTTTACGGCCTTGGCCCACTTCGGCACATCGCGCTGCAGCACGGCGGTGAGCTCGGCCGGCGTCGAGGCCACGACCACAGGCCGAGCTTGGCCAGGCGCTCCTGCACGTCAGGCTGGCGCAGGGTGGCCGCGATGTCGGCGTTGAGCTTGGCCGTGATGTCGGCAGGGATGCCGGGCGGACCGACGATCGCCAGCCAGCTGTCGCCCTCGAACGCGATGCCGTTCTCGATGAAGGTGGCGACGTCGGGCAATGCCGGCGAGCGCTTCGAGGACGCGACGCCCAGCGCTCGTACCTTGCCCGACTGGACCTGCGGCAGCGCCGTGTTGACGCTGACGGCCGTCATCTGCACTTCGCCGGACAATAGCGCCTGCACGGCCGGCGCGCCGCCCTTGTAGGGGACGTGCAGCATGTCCAAGCCGCCGGCGGCGGTGCGGAACAGTTCGATGGTGAGGTGCGAGCCGTTGCCGGTACCCGCCGACGAATAGGTGAGCTTGCCCGGCTGGCTCTTCGCCAGCGCCACGAATTCCTTCGGGGTCGTGGCCGGCACCGAGGGGTGCAGCAGGATCACGGTCGGGAAGGTGGCCGCCAGCGTGATCGGCGTGAAATCCTTGAACACGTCGTAGGAGAGCTTCGCGCCGTACAGCGTGGGCGCGATGGCATGCGTGCCGTTGTCGGCCACCAGCAGCGTATAGCCGTCCGGGGCCGCGCTTTTGGCCACCGCCCCGCTGGCCACGGTGCCGCCGGCCCCCGGCTTGTTCTCGACCACGACCTGCTGGCCGACGCGCTCCGACAGATACTGCGCCAGGATGCGGCCGAACGTGTCGGAGTTGCCGCCCGGCGCGTGCGGCACGATCAGCTTGATCGGCTTCGAGGGAAAGGCTGCCGTCTGGGCTGCGGCAGGCAGCGCGGCGGACGTGGCGAGGACTGTTGCGAGCCTGAGGAGCTGACGGCGTGGCGTGAGGATCATTGAGTCTCCAATGGGCGTCTTCAACGGCGTCTCTTCGGGCGCCAGCAGGCGATCACGCTGTCACAGGACCGCGACGGAGTCGACGATGGTCCCAATCCGTCGCCCCGAGTCGCGCGGAGTAGCCTCCGCGCTGAGCCGAGGGGCCTCCTCTCCAACGGTGGCAGCATGTCGTGGAGAGAAGGTCCCTCCGCTACGCCCTTCGGGCTTCGGTCGGGACGACGGATGGGGTTATGTTCGGTCCGACTATTGCTTGGGGTGGGCCATGAAAATCTTGCGTTTGCTGCTGGCGATCCTCCTGTGCGTGGCCCCGATATCGGCGCAGGCCCAAGCCGACTGGCCGTCACGTCCCGTCAGGTTCCTCGTCCCCTGGCCGGCGGGCGGCCTCAACGACGTGATCGCCCGCACCTTCAACGACCGCGTCTCGAAGGCACTGGGGCAGACGGTGATCACCGATTTCAAGGCCGGCGCCGCCGGCCGCATCGGTGTGACCGAGATCGCCAAGGCCAAGCCCGATGGCTACACGATCGGCATGGGCAACCTGGGGCCGCTCACGATCTTCCCGTCGCTCTACAAGCAGATGCCCTACAGCGTGAAGGACGACCTGATCCCCATCAGCATGTTCGCGGCCTCGCCGCTGGTGCTGGTGGTCTCGGGAGACTCAGCCATCAAGACGGTGAAGGATCTGATCGACGCGGCGAAGGCCAAGCCCGGCGTGCTCAACTACGCCTCGGTCGGGCCGGGCAGCCCGGCGCATCTCACCTTCGAGCTCCTGAAGAAGCGGACCGGCATCGACCTCCTGCACGTTCCCTTCAAGGGCACCAACGAATCGCTGCCGGCGATGTTCGCGGGCGACATCCATGCGATGTTCGACACGCTGCCGCTCGCTCTGCCGCACATCCAGGCGGGTAAGCTGCGCGCGCTCGCGGTGACGACCTTGCAGCGTGTGCCGCAGCTTCCCGACGTGCCGACGCTGAAGGAGCTGTCGCTCGGCGATGACGAGGTGGTGACCTGGTACGCCGTGATCGCGCCCGCCGGCACGCCGAAGCCGATCGTCGACCGGCTCTACACGGCCTACACCGACGCCGCCGGCTCGCCCGAAGTGAAGAAGATGCTGACGGATAACGGCCTGATCTACCTGCCCAACACCATGGCGCAGTTCCAGACGCGCATCGCCGAAGAGGCCGCGCGATGGGCGCAGATCATCAAGGAAAACAAGCTCGAGCTCGACCCGTAGGCATCTGGCAGTAGGCGTCTGGACGGCTAGTCCACGACAAGCTCACCCTCAGGGGCGCGTGGGCGGCGTCGCAGGCATCCTCGTTCTGCAGTCCGGCGATTGATCGTCTTCTTGGTTGGCGCGACCAAAGCGGCGATATTGTGCGGGCACGTCGTCGAACCGGGAGATCGCCATGTCGGACCCGAAACCGCTGTCCTTCCATGTGCCGGCGCCTGCCGTGCGGCCGGGCGGCACCCCGGATTTCAGCGACGTGCCGATTTCCCGCGCGGGCGAGGTGCGGCGGCCCGAGGTCGATACCGCGCCTGAGGAAATTCGCGACCTCGCCTATGCGATCATCCGCGTGCTCGACCGCGACAGTGAAGCGGTCGGCCCGTGGGCCGGCCTCCTGAGCGACGACGAGCTGCTCGAAGGCCTGCGCCACATGATTACCCTGCGCGCGTTCGATGCGCGCATGCAGATGGCCCAGCGTCAGGGCAAGACGTCGTTCTACATGCAGCACATGGGCGAGGAGGCAGTGAGCTGCGCCTTCCGGAGCGCCCTCGAGCCCGGCGACATGAACTTTCCCACCTACCGCCAGGCCGGACTGCTGATCGCCGGCGGCTATCCGATGCTCGACATGATGTGCCAGATCTACTCCAACGAGCTCGACCCGCTGAAGGGCCGGCAACTGCCGGTGATGTACTCCTCGCGCGAGCACGGCTTCTTCTCGATCTCGGGCAACCTCGCCACGCAGTACATCCAGGCGGTTGGCTGGGCGATGGCCTCGGCGATGCGGCGCGACACCAGGATCGCCGCCGGCTGGATCGGCGATGGCTCGACCGCCGAATCGGACTTTCACGCCGCGCTGGTCTTCGCCTCCACCTACAAGGCGCCGGTCGTGCTCAACATCGTCAACAATCAGTGGGCGATCTCGACCTTCCAGGGCATCGCCCGCGGCGGCTCGGGCACCTTTGCGGCGCGCGGCCTCGGCTTCGGCATCCCGGCGCTGCGCGTCGACGGCAACGACTACCTGGCCGTCCATGCCGTGGCGAAATGGGCGGTCGAGCGGGCGCGCCGCAACCTCGGGCCGACCCTGGTCGAGTACGTGACCTACCGCGTCGGTGCGCACTCCACGTCGGACGATCCCTCGGCCTACCGGCCAAAGACGGAGTCCGATGCCTGGCCGCTGGGCGATCCCGTGCTGCGTCTCAAGAACCATTTGATCCGCCGCGGCGTCTGGTCGGAAGAGCGGCACAAGCAGGGCGAGGCCGAGATCATGGCCTCCGTCATCGCGGTCCAGAAGGAGGCCGAGCGCCACGGCACGCTGCATGCGGGGCCCCATCCCTCGGCGCGCGACATGTTCGAGGGTGTCTACGAGGAGACGCCGCCGCATCTCAGGCGCCAGCGCCAGCAGGGCGGGATCTAGGCGATGCCGCGCAAGACCATGGTCGAGGCCATCCGCGATGCGATGGACATCTCGATGCAGCGCGACGAGCGTGTCGTGGTGTTCGGCGAGGACGTCGGCTATTTCGGCGGGGTGTTCCGCTGCACGCAGGGCCTGCAGCAGAAGTTCGGCGCCAGCCGCTGCTTCGACACGCCGATCAGCGAGCTCGGCATTGTCGGCGCCGCGGTCGGCATGGCGGCCTACGGGTTGCGGCCGTGCGTGGAAATCCAGTTCGCCGACTATATGTATCCGGCCTACGACCAGATCGTCTCGGAGGCCGCGCGGCTGCGCTACCGGTCCAATGGCCAGTTCACCGCGCCGATGGTCGTGCGCATGCCGACCGGCGGCGGCATCTTCGGCGGTCAGACCCACAGCCAGAGCCCGGAGGCCCTGTTCACCCATGTCGCCGGCCTGAAAACCGTCGTGCCGTCCAATCCCTACGATGCCAAGGGCCTGCTGATCGCCGCGATCGAGGACAACGACCCGGTGATTTTTCTCGCCCCGAAGCGCCTCTACCACGGCCCGTTCGATGGCCATCACGACCGGCCGGTCACACCCTGGGCCAAGCATCCCCAGGGCGAAGTGCCGGACGGCCACTACACCGTGCCACTGGGCAAGGCCGCTGTTCGCCGCGCGGGATCGGCGGTGACGGTGCTGGCCTACGGCACCATGGTCTATGTCGCGGAGGCGGCCGCCGCCGAGACCGGCATCGATGCCGAGATCATCGACCTGCGCACTTTGCTGCCATACGACCTCGATACGATTGCAGCCTCGGTGGCGAAGACCGGGCGCTGCGTCGTCGTCCATGAAGCGACATTGACGTCGGGTTTTGGTGCGGAACTGAGCGCGCTGGTGCAGGAGAACTGCTTCTATCATCTCGAGGCGCCTGTGGTGCGCGTCACCGGTTGGGACACGCCCTATCCGCACGCCCAGGAGTGGGACTATTTCCCGGGGCCGGCGCGGGTCGGCCGCGCGCTCAAGGCTGCGATGGAGGCCTGAGATGGGAACCCGCATCATAAAACTTCCCGATGTCGGCGAGGGCGTGGCCGAGGCCGAGCTGGTCGAATGGCACGTCGAGGTCGGCCAGTCGGTGCTGGAGGACCAGATCCTCGCCGCCGTCATGACCGACAAGGCGACGGTGGAAATTCCATCGCCGGTCGCCGGCACGGTCGTGGCGCTGGGCGCCGAGGTTGGCGGCGTCCTGGCCGTCGGCGCTGAGTTGGTTCGCCTCGAAGTCGCGGGCGAGGGCAATGAAGAAGTGGTGGCGGCCCCGCGGGAAGCGGCGGCCCCGATGCCTGCAGCGGCACTTCAATCCCCCGCGCCGACGGTACCGGCCAGCCGACCACCGACAAGCCGAGCGCCGACCAGCCGCGCACCCGTAGGTCCGCCGCGGCCGCCGGGCGACAAGCCGCTCGCCTCACCCGCCGTCAGACGACGCGCGCGCGATGCCGGCGTCGATCTACGCCAGGTGCGCGGCACCGGCCCGGCGGGTCGGATCGGCTACGACGACCTCGAAGCCTTTCTGCGCGGGGCGCCGAAGTCTGCGACGGCTGCGGGCCGGACGGCCAACACCAGTGTCGAGACCGTAAAAATCATCGGGCTGCGCCGCCGCATCGCCCAGAAGATGGCGGAGTCCACGCGCCGCATCGCCCACTTCTCCTATGTCGAGGAGGTCGATGTCACGGCGCTCGAAGAGCTGCGGGCGACCTTGAATGGCGAGAACCGTCCGGATCATCCGCGCCTCACGCTGATGCCGTTCCTGATGCAGGCGCTGGTCAGGGCAGTCGCCGAGTTTCCCGAGATGAACGCGCTCTATGACGACGAGGCGGAGACGCTCGAGCGGCACCGCGGCGTCCATATCGGCATCGCGACGCAAACGCCGGCCGGTCTCATGGTGCCGGTGGTCCGCCACTGCGAGGCGCGCGGGCTGTGGGACTGCGCCGCCGAGGTGCAGCGCCTGGCCGAGGCCGCGCGCGCGGGCCGCGCGACGAGCGCCGAGCTTTCGGGCTCGACCATCACCATCACCAGCCTGGGGGCGCTCGGCGGCATCGTCACCACGCCGGTGATCAACCGGCCGGAGGTCGCCATCATCGGCGTCAACAAGCAGGTCGTGCGCCCGGTCTGGCAGGGCGAGCAATTCGTGCCGCGCACCATGATGAACCTGTCGTCCTCGTTCGATCACCGTGTCATCGACGGCTACGTCGCGGCGCGCTTCGTCCAACGCCTAAAAAGCCTGCTCGAAGCGCCGGCGACGATCTTCATAGAGGCATGAGATGGCCGAAATAGAAGCCAAGGTACTGGTCGTGGGCGGAGGGCCCGGGGGTTATGTCTGCGCCATACGCGCCGGCCAGCTCGGTCTCGACGTGGTGCTCGTCGAACAGGGCGGGCCTGACGGTGGCCTGGGCGGCACCTGCCTGAATGTCGGCTGCATTCCCTCGAAGGCGATCATCCATGCCGCCGACGCCTACGAGCGCGCGGTCGAGCAGGCGACGTCCGCGCCGTTCGGCCTGAGAGTCGAGCGCCCGACCATCGACTTCGCCCGCACCGTGGACTGGAAGGACGGCATCGTCGGCCGCCTGACGAGCGGTGTCAGCGCGCTCCTGAAGCGGCACCGGGTCAAGATCGTGCAGGGCCACGCCACAATGGTCGACGGCAAGAGCTGCCGGGTCGAGACCGATACGGGTCCGCAGATCGTGCGGGCGGAGCACGTCGTGCTGGCGACCGGCTCGATGCCGGCGGCTTTGCCCACGCTGCCGTTCGGAGGCCGCGTCATCTCCTCGACCGAGGCCTTGTCGCTGTCGGCGGTTCCCGAGCGCATGGTCGTGGTCGGCGCCGGCTATATCGGCCTGGAACTCGGCACCGCGTTCGCCAAGCTCGGCGCCAAGGTCACGGTGATCGAGGCGGAGGATCGCATCCTGCCAGTCTATGACGCCGAGCTTGTCCGTCCGGTCTCCCGGCGTCTGCAGGCGCTGGGCGTCGAGGTCCTGACAGGGACCCGGGTCGTTGGCCTCTCCGACTCGGGCGACGCGGTGCAGATCGAACGGCAAGGCGCGGCGGCGCGCAGCCTCGCGGCCGATCGCATCCTCGTCGCCACCGGCCGGCGCGCCCGCGTCGCGGGCTTTGGCCTCGAACGGCTCGACCTCACCATGAGCGGCGCCTTCGTGGCGATCGACGAACGCTGCGCCACGTCGATGCGCAACGTTTGGGCGATCGGTGACCTCACCGGCGAACCGATGCTGGCCCACCGCGCCATGGCCCAGGGCGTGGTGGTCGCCGAACAGATCGCGGGCCAACGCCGCGTCTTCGACAGCGCGGTGATTCCCGCCGTGTGTTTCACCGATCCGGAGATCGTCACCGTCGGCCACTCGCCCGAGGCGGCGCGGAAGGCCGGCCACGAGGTTCATACGGGCACCTTCCCGTTTCAGGCCAACGGCCGGGCCATGACCCTGAGGGCGGAGGACGGCTTTGTGCGGGTGGCCGCACGGGCCGACAATCACCTGGTGCTCGGTATCGCCGCGGTCGGTGCCGGCGTCTCGGAACTCGCCGGCGCCTTCGGTCTCGCGCTCGAGATGGGGGCCCGGCTGGAAGATATCGGCGGCACCATCCACGCCCATCCGACCCTGGGGGAGGCCCTGCACGAAGCCAGCCTGCGGGCGCTCGGAGAAGCGTTGCACATCTAGCGGAGATTATGAGGGGGCCTGGGGTATGGCCGTCGCAATGCCCATTTTTCAGTCGACCTGGACGCCCGACGCCGTCACGACAGCCGTCCACTGCTTGATTTCTGCCTTGATGAAGTCACCGAATTGTTCCGGCGTGACAGTCACGACCCCCACGCCCCGGTCGCTGAAGGCATCCCGGATGGCGGGCATGGCCAACACTTTGTTCACCGCTTTGTTGAGGCGCTCGACGATCGCGGGCGGCGTGTTCTTCGGCGCCAGCACGCCCATCCAGCCTTGTGTCACGAGCGCGACGCCGCTCTCCGCCATGGTCGGCAGATCGGGAGCGAGGGCCGAGCGCGTCGGTGAAAGGATGGCCAGGGCCTTCAGCTTTCCGCCCTTCACGAGGGGCATCGCCACGGTCATCGTTTCGAACGCGAGCTTGACCTGTCCGGAGATCAGATCTGTCGCGGCCGCGGCGCTGCCCTTGTAGGGCACGTGCAGGAGGTTGGTGCCGGTCTTGCTCGTGAAGAACTCCCCCATGAGATGGTTCGTCGAGCCCATGCCGAACGACGCATAGGTGAGCTGCCCGGGATTGGCGCGGGCCAGCGCGATCAACTCCTGGACCGTGTTCGCCGGCACCGAGGGATGCGCCACCAGCATCAGCGAGACAGTGCCGATTTCGGCAACCGGCTCGAACTCCTTCAGCGTGTCGTAGGGCGGCTTGGCCTTGACGGCCGGCAGCACGATCAGCTCCGAGCCCGTGCCGAGCAGCAGCGTGTAGCCGTCAGGCGCCGCGCGGGCCACCGATGTGGCGCCAATGGCGCCGCCGGCGCCCGCACGATTGTCGACCACGACCGGCTGGCCCAGCTCGATCGCAAGCTCTTTGGCGATGATCCGTGCGGCGGTGTCGGTGCCTCCGCCCGGTGCAAAGGCGGCGACGAGGGTGATGGGTTTGGTGGGATAGGCCGGTTGAGCGTGGGCTGGTGCCGTCATCGCCAACGCTGCCAGAAGAATTCCGATGATCCTCATTGAAGCCTCCTCATTGACCCTTGCGCATGACGCGCAAGGCCGCGCGTGACGCCTGGCGCACATGGTGGATCGAAGCCTTGCTGGCCGCCGATTCGTCTCGGGCGCACAGGGCGTTGAACATCTGCGTGAGCTCGTCGAGCGTCTCCGGCAGGCGGCCGGCCTCCGACATCGAGGTCCGGCGCAGCAGGACGATGCGGTTGTGCAGCAGCTTCAGCATCGAGCTCAGGATCTTGTTGCCGCCGCCCTCCAGGATGACGTCGTAGAAATCGCCGCTGAACTCCAGAGTGCGATGGACGTCGCCGGCTTCCGCCGCGGGCTTGAGCTTGTCGAAGACCGCTTGCAGTGCGCGGACGTGGTTGCTCGAAGCGCGCAACACGAAGCCGATGCAGGCCTGCGATTCGAGAGTGCCCCGGACCTCGTAGATCTCCTCGGCATCCTCGTACGACAGGACCGAAACGACCGGGCCGCGGTTGGGAACGAGCGTGACCAGGCCCTCGGCCTCGATCTGGCGCAGCGCTTCCCGCAGGAGGGTCCGGCTGACGCCGAGGCTCTCCATGAGCTGCCGCTCCTTCAGCCGTTCCCCGGCATCATACCGTCCGGACAGGATGGCATTACGCAGGCTTTGCTCGGCCTGCTTGCGGAGCGGCGTCGCAGTCTCGACGTTGTTCATCGTGTCAGCTCTCCTGCGGGGGCAGTGGCCACTATCTGCCGGTAGATCTCGATCGTCTTGACCAACTCCTCGCCAAAGGCCTTCGGCGTGGAGCCGACCCAGTCATAGCCTTGTCCGGACAGGCGCTTGTTGAAATCCTGGTTCGCGCCCAGGGCTTTGGCGATACCCGCGAGACGATCGAGCAGCGGCGCAGGTACACCCTTGGGTCCGAGCAGACCGAACCATCCGTTGAATTCGAGGCGGGGAACACCCTGCTCCTTGAAAGTCGGGACATTCGGAAGGAGCGGAGTCCGCGCCTCGCCGCTGACGGCGAGGAGGCGGAGCCTGCCGTGTTTGGTCATCGCATCGAGCGCACTGGTTGTGAGGAGGACCGAATCGACGTGGCCCGCGAGCAGGTCGGTAATGGCCTGGCTCGACCCCTTGTACGGCACATGCTCGAGCTTCGCGCCGGTCGCACCCGCCAGGATCAGGCCGTAGAGATGGGCGGATGATCCGACACCGAAGGTGCCATAGGTGATCGGCTTCTTGCGGGCCGTGGCGATAGCATCATCGAGCGTGCGCCAGGGTGCCGTCGCCTGGACGGCCCAGGCCGTCGCGGTTTCGGCCAGTAGCGTCGCCGGTGTGAAGTCGGCGATCGGATCCACATCGGAGCGGTTCAGCAGCGGGCCCAGCGCGTGGGTGCTGGACGTGCCGAGAAGGAACGTGGCGCCGTCGGGCTTCTGCCGGGCGACATGACGGTTCGCGATGGCGCCGTTGGCGCCCGGCTTGTTGTCGATGACGAATGTCGTCCCCGGCATCAGTGCTTGTGCGGCACTTGCGAACTCGCGGGCGAGCTGATCGGCGCCACCGCCGGGCGCGAATGGCACGACCAGGGACACGAGTGGCGGGAAGGCCGGCGATGGCGCCTGGGCGTTGGCCCGCCAGCCCGCGCTCCCTGCGGCCAGTGCGATCGAAGCCTTGGTGAAGAACCTTCTCTGCATCGATGTCCTCCGGCGGCTGTCAGACGGTGGCGATCGGCGTGACGGGCGAGCCGACCGCGCCGGGCAGGTGCAACGGCGCCGCCGTCAGGAGGAAGCGGCTGCGCTTGTGCTCACCCAGCCAATTGGCGAGATCGCGCAGGAACCACAGCTCGCCGAGATGGATGCCGTTCTTGAACAGGCAATGTTCGTGCAATGGCAGCATGGCGTGGCTGGTCTGTGGTGCTGGCGCCTTGGGCATCAGCTCGACCGCGAAATTGTCCGAGATCAGCGCGGCGATGCCGGTATCGGTGATCCACGACAGCAGCCGCTTGTCGCTGCCGTCGAGGCCGGCGCACGAGCGATGCAGCGTCTCGGGATCGGGCTTGCCGCGCATGCCGAGGATCACGTCGTCGAGCCCCGTGTAGAGGCAGACCATGTCGCCCTTCTCGATGGTCACGCCGTCCTGCTTCAGGATCTTCTGGAGCTCGTCGTGGGTGACGGCGTGGTTTTCCCGGCCGAAGTGCCTGAACAGGTCGATCATGACAGCCCGGCCCTGCACGCCGTGCCTGGCGAGGTTCTCGATGCCCAGCACCTCGGCGCGGGGCCCCTCGTAGGCCATCCAGGCCTCCGTCCGCTCGCAGCGCTCCGCGACCTTGAGCCCGTGCTGCGGACGGTAGCCATTGTAGAAGGTGATCTCGGCCTTTCCGGTGCCCTCGGAGTCGAAGAGGCTGCCGATATGTGCCAGGCCATCCCACTGGGTCGAATACTGCGTATGCAGCAGCACGACGTCATCGGAAACGACGTCGGTGAAGAGAGGGTTGTCGCGCGCCAGGGCGAAGCAGAAGCATTGCTCGCCCGCGCTCTTGCCCGCCCTCAAGGTGGCGAACCGGCGCGGCGGATGGCGGCTCGGATGCAGGACGTTCCCACCCGGATAATCGAGAGGCAGGGACAGGCTGAACGTCTGGCCGGTCCGGGCCTCGGCCAGGCCCTTCAGGACCTGTTCCTTGCCCACGAGGTTCATGGCGCCGAGCTGGTCGTCCGAGCCGAAGTCCCCCCAGTTCGAACCTTCCGGACGGTGCGTCCAGCGGGCCTTCATACCCTGTCCTCCTGGCCCAGCCGCTTGGCCTCCTGGCGCTCTGCCGCCTTGGCGGCCACGACGCTCGCGCGCGCGCCGATGCGCTTGAGATAGGCCTTGAGATGGGGCCACGGTGAGACATCGATATCCTGATACGCCGTCCACATCGCGATCGTGTAGCAATGGGCATCCGCGATGGTGAACGTCGATCCCGTCAGGTACTCGCGGGCGGCGAGATGATCGTTGAGCCACTGCAGCCGGCTCAACACGAGCTGGCGGGCGATCGGACGATAGTCTGCCGGGGTCACCTTCTTGATCAGTGGCATGAACGCTCCCTTGTGGAGGTCCGATGCGATGAAACTCATCCATTCCATGATCCGGTATCGCTCGAGGCTGCCCGCGGGAGCGCTCAAGCTGCTCTCCGGTCGCTGATCGGCGAGGTATTGCATGATGATCGCGCCCTCGGTGAGGTACCCTCCTCCGGGAAGTTCCAGAGCCGGCACCTGACCCTTGGGATTGATCTTGTAGTAGTCCGAACCGTCCGGAAGGAGCTTCCGGGGCACATCGACCCAGATGAGTTCCAAGGGAATGCCAAGCTCGCGCGCGACAATGTCGACGGCGAGCGAGCAGCCACGAACTTCGTGGTAGAGCTTCATGCTGCGGCCTTCGCTTCGCGTTCTGCCTGCTCGGCGGCCTTGACGCTCGGACGGGCCGCGATGCGCCCGACATATGCCTTGAGATGTGGCCAGGGGGTGAGCTCGATGTCGTGCAGCTTCGTCCACATGACGATCGTGTAGCAGTAGGCATCGGCGACGGTGAACGTCGGGCCGGTCAGGAAATCCCGCTCGGCGAGCTGATCGTTCAGCCATTGCAGACGGCCTTGCACGTTCTGCCGCGCGATCAGCCGATATTCGGCCGGCGTGGTGGCGCGAAACAGCGGCGTGAAACCCTTGTGCAGCTCCGAGCTGATGAAGTTCAGCCACTCAAGGACCCGGTATCGCTCCAGAGTCGTCACCGACGCCAGGAGACCGCCCTTCGGCCGCAGGTCGGCGAGGTACTGCATGATGACGGGGCCTTCGGTGAGGTACTGCCCGTCGGGCAGCTTGAGGGTGGGGACCTGTCCCTTGGGATTGACCGCGAAATAGTCGGAGCCGTCGCGCAGCCGCTTGGCGCGAACGTCGACCCATTCGAGATCGAGCGGGACTTCCAGCTCACGCGCGACGATGTCGACGGCGAGCGAGCAGGCGTGGGGTGTCAGATAGAGCTTCATGATGGCGCGTTCCCTCTTGCGATCCCGGCGTCAGTCGACGCGGATGTTGCGTTCGGACACGATCCGGCCGTAACGCTCCCGGCCGCGCACAATGAGAGTGGCCAGGTCTTCGGCCGAGCCGTTGCCGACGTCGAAGCTCATGGTGTCGAACGCCTTGCGTAGCTCGTCGGAGGCCAATGCCTTCTTCATCGCGGCATTCAGCGCAGCGATCACCTCCGGCGGTGTCTTGGGCGGCGCCATGAGGCCGAAGAAGCCCGTGATGGCGAGATCGGGAAAGCCCGCTTCGGCGGCCGTCGGAACGTTGGGCAGCGAGGGATCGCGCGCCTGGCTGGTGATCAACAGCGGCACCAGTTGACCGGCCTTGACCTGCTGCAGCAGCGGCGCCAGCACCTCGTCCATGAGCTGGGCGTCGCCCCTCATCACCGCATCGCGTGCCGAGGTCGCTCCCTTGTAGGGAACGTGCACGAACTTGGTCGCCGTTGCCGACATGAAGATCTCACCGAGCAGGTGATTGCTCGAGCCGACGCCCGCGGAGGCGAAATTCAAGACGTCGGGTTTGCGCTTCGCCAGGTCCACGAGTTCGCCGATCGTCTTCGCGCCGGTTTCCGGGGAGGTCACGAAGAGGAATGGCTGCAGCGCGCCGAGGCCGACCGGCACGAGCGTCGTCAGATAGGTCTGGTCAGGATAGAGGACCGGCGCGACCGCAAGAGTGCTGCCGCTGCCCCATAGCAGCGTGTAGCCGTCCGGCTCGGACGTGGCGACGCGCCGTGTGCCGATGCGGCCGCCGGCTCCCGGCTGGTTCAGGACCACGACGGGCTGACGCAGGACCTCCGACAGCGCCTTCGCCACGACGCGCGCCGATACGTCGGTCGATCCGCCCGCCTCAAAGGGGACGACGAGGGTGATCGGCTTCTCGGGAAACGGGGCTGCCGTCGCCATCGCGGGCAGCGCCAGCACCAGAATGGCCGTCAAGCAGCAGAAAATCCTTGGAAAGCGGACAGTCATGGCAGCGGCCTCCGGATGGTCATCGAAATATCGTACTACAATTTTTGACAATTGGTCAATAATAGTACTACAAGATCGTTGATCATCGGCTATTCAGTCGGCAAGATTGCCGGACACGCTTGGAGCTGAACCATGCAGGGCACAATTTTGGTGGGGACGGCTAGCCAGGGCATTTTGCGCAGCGTCGATGATGGCGCGACGTGGCATCGGCTCGGGCTGAAGGAGGCGATTGAGTTCGACGGCGTGGTCCGCAGCCTTGCGGTACATCCCACCAATCCCAGCCACATTCTCGCGGGCGCCGATGCCGGCCTGTGCCTCAGCACGGATGGCGGAGCGCACTTCTCGTTGATCGACTCGCCCATGAACGGCATGGCGGTGTGGTCGATCGCCATCGACCCGCTCGATCCGTCCTACATCTACGCCGGCACTGGCGCGCCCTCGCGCGCCGTCATGTTCCGCTCGATCGATGGCGGCAAGAAATGGGGACGGCTGTCGCCGGAGATCCCCGAGTTCTGCCGCGGGGTGAACCGGCCGCGCGTCCTCACGATCTGCGTCGATCCCGTCGACGGTGCCAAGGTCTGGTTCGGCGTCGAGGAGGGGGGCGCCTGGCGGAGCTTCGATCATGGCGCCACCTGGAAGCGCATCGACGAGGACAGCACGATCAGCAATCCCGACATTCACGCGATCGCCATCCTGCCTCCCGGCGGGAAGAAGCAGCCTGGCGTGGCCTTCGTGCTGACCGTCAACTCGGTCTTCACCAGCACCGACGACGGCAAGGCCTGGAGCGGAGTTCCGTCGAAGAGCCGCTTCGACGGCATGTACTACACGCGCACCGTCCAGCCCTTGCCCGGCAGCGATGTCCTGATGCTCGCCATCGGCGACGGCACGCCGGGCACCCGCAGCAAGCTCTACCGGTCGGTGGATCGCGGTACGACATGGAGTCCGGCGCTCCTGCACGCGGCGCCGAACTCCACCTTCTGGGCGTTCGGCGTGCACGCTGCCGATCCCGCGCTTCTCTTTGCCGGCACCAAGTACGGCGATTTGTTTCGCTCCGTCGATGGTGGCGCGAGCTGGTCCAAGGAATGGCGCGCCTTTCCGGAGATCACGGCGGTCGCCTGGACGCCGTTCGGCGCGCCGGTGCAGGCCCACCCGCAATCGATCAACTAGCCAGTCGGCAAAAGACAGAGATGCGCACCAACAACTTCGGCGAATTTCATATCCGCAAATGGTACCTCCAGATCGAGGACACGCTGGCCAACGAGACCGGCGTGCTGGCCGACGGTGAGCCCGTACGCAAGATCGTGATCGGCGCGGCGGTCCATAACTCCTTTGCCGGCCGGTTCGTCGAGGATCTGAGCAGCGCCGTTCGCGCCTCGGCAGCGTTGGGCGAGGAATTCGGCAAGCGGCTGCAAGGTGTCATCGGTAATGCCCGGGTCGTGAGCTACGGCAAGGCGTGCCTGGTCGGCTCCGCTGGCGAGTACGAGCACGGCAATGCCCTATTGACGACGGTGTTCGCCGATCCCGTGCGCAGTGCGATCGGCGGCGCCAAGGCCTGGATCCCTTCGACCGGCAAGCGCGGCGCGCCGGGCGCTTCCATCGACATCCCACTCGCGCACAAGGACGAACTCTATGTCCGTTCCCACTATGACACGGTGAGCGCGATGTTCGCCGACGCACCCAATGCCGACGAGATCGTGATCGCCTTCGCCTTCGCCACGCGCGGCCGGTTGCACTCCCGGCTCGGTGGGCTGCAAGCTGCCTAGCGACATGTCGAGGCAGCCCGAGATGGAACGACGCAGCTACAAGGTGCGAGGGAGTGGGGGGCTGGCGCTGCGTGTCCTCGAATGGGGACCCGTGACGGCGCCGCCGGTCGTGATGCTCCACGGCATTCGAGGCTATGCGCAGACGTTCGCCGCGCTGGCCGGATCGCTGATGCCGAACTTTCGCACGATCGCCTACGATCAGCGTGGCCGCGGCGAAAGCGATTGGGACCCCGCGCGCCAATACTATACCGACGCCTATGTCAGCGACCTGGAAGCCGTCTCCCGGGAATTGCAGCTAGAGCGCTTCGACCTGCTTGGCCACTCGATGGGCGGCATCGCAGCCATTGTGTACGCCGCCGCCAACCCCCATCGAGTGCGACGCCTGGTTGTCGAGGATGCAGGTCCGGGCGCGTTCGAGGACAGTGCTGGCGCAACGCGCATTCGCCAGGAACTCACATCGGCCCCGATCTCTTTCGAGAGTTGGGACGCCGCGGTCGAGTTCATGCAGAAGCTGCGGCCGACCGTGACGGAAACGGCCCGTCAGGAGCGGCTGCACAACATGTTGAAGCAAAGAGCCGACGGCACGTGGACGTGGCAGTACGACCATGCCGGCATTGCCGAAGCTCGCCTCAAGCCGGAGCCGTCGCGCGCGGTCGACCTGTGGCCTCATGTCGAGGCGATCGCCTCTCCGACGCTCGTCCTGCGCGGAGGCCGGTCGGACTATTTGAAGCGGGACACCGCCGAAGCGATGAGCCGGCGCAATCCCGTCATTCAGTGGCGTGAGGTCGCCGATGCCGGCCACTACACCCATGACGATCAGCCGGATGTCGTAGCGCACCTGGTTTCTTCCTTCCTGATGCCGCCGGATGACCGCGGACTCCAGGCCGGGTAGCTTCCCTGCCGTCACTGCCAGCATTCGTTCACGCCGATTTGAATTGCAGGTTCAGCAGGAAAATGCTATGAATTCTGATAGGTTGGCGCTTGGACCGCGCCGGCCTTTTCATTTTCGGCACGACCTCCCGCGGCACGCCTGCGGGTCGCCTTTATGGCTTGGTGCAGCCGCCGCGGGTCCTGACCCGTGGACAGTCCCAAGAACAACCCCGTCTCAACCACACGCCGAATAACGACGTGGGAACAGACACTTAACGACGCCTGGGAAACAGGCGCGCCGGGGTTCGTGCAAAAGAAGAATCTGGGAGTCGTATAAAAGCCAATGGAATCGGGCTTATCCCGGAGTCTGGCCCAACACCGGGCACAACATTAGGCCCATTCAGGTGGGCCCTCTGAGCGGGCAAAAAGCCTACCGTTACTGGCTTTCCGGCGTGCGGGAAGCTGAAATTCGGTCGAGGGATTTGTGCCTCGATTTGACGAGGATTTACGCGCCGTTCGGCTCGTTAAAACCCTGCGGCGGCATGCCCATGGCGTGGTAGCCGGCATCGACATAGTGGACGGTGCCGGTGACGCCCGCGCTCAGGTCGGACAGGTAGTAGAGCGCGGCGCCGCCCACGTCGGTGAGCTCGATGTTGCGGCGGAGCGGCGAGGCCTCGCGCGACACGCGATAGACGTAGCGGGCGCTGCCGATCACGGCGCCGGCCAGGGTGCGCATCGGCCCGGCCGAGAGGGCATTTACGCGCACGCCATGCGGGCCGAGGTCGGCGGCGAGATAGCGGACGCTGGCTTCGAGCGCTGCCTTGGCCACGCCCATGACGTTGTAGGACGGCATCACCCGCCCCGCGCCCTCGTAGGTGAGCGTAATCAGGCTGCCGCCCTCGGTCATCAGCGGCAGGGCGCGGCGCGCGATGTCGGTGAAGGAAAAGCAGGAGATGGTGAGGCTGCGCTGGAAGTTGGCCCTGGAGGTGTCGACGTAGCGGCCCTTCAGCTCCTCCTTGTCGGAGAAGGCGATGGCATGGACCACGAAATCGAGCCGGCCCCAGTCGTTCTTCAGGCGCGCGAACAGCCGGTCGAGGCTCTCCTCGTTCTCGACGTCGGCCTCCTCGACGATCTTGGCGCCGATCTTCTCGACCATTGGCAGCACGCGCTTGCCGAACGCGCCGCCCTGGTAGGTGAAGGCCAGTTCCGCACCGGCGTGGTGCAGCGCCTGCGCGATGCCCCAGGCGATCGAATGGTTGTTGGCCACGCCCATGATCAGGCCGCGCTTGCCGGCCATCAGCCTGGGGACCTCGGGAAGGGCGACCGCCTTGGAAACGGCGTGGTCGGTCGATGCCGCCGCCGCCGCGGGCGCGCCGGCATCAGGTGCCGCGGAGAGAGGAGCCGCGGAGAGGGGACGACGATCGTCGGGCATCTGTCCCTCTCAGTGATCGTAGCGCGAGAACACCAGGCAGGCGTTCGTGCCGCCGAAGCCGAAGCTGTTCGACATCACGGTCTCGAGGCCCGCCTTGTCGATGCGCTGGCGGGCGAGCGGGTAGTCGCCGACACCGGGATCGACGTTCTCGATATTGGCCGAGGCGCAGATGAAGTCGCCCTGCAGCATCAGCAGCGAATAGATCGCCTCGTGCGCGCCGGTGGCGCCCTGGCTGTGGCCGGTCAGCGACTTGGTCGAGCTGACCGTTGGCAACTTCTTGCCGTCGAAGGCGGCGCGGATGGCGTCCAGTTCGGTGAGATCGCCGACCGGCGTGGAAGTGCCGTGGGTGTTGATGTAGTCGACGGGGCGGTTGCCGCGCGCGCCGCGCGGAAATCCGTCCAGGGCGAGCTTCATGCAGCGCATCGCGCCCTCACCGGAGGGCGCCACCATGTCGGCGCCGTCGGAGGTGGCGCCATAGCCGACCACCTCGGCGTAGATCTTGGCGCCGCGCGCCTTGGCGACTTCCAGTTCCTCCAGGACGACGATGCCGCCGCCGCCGGCGATCACGAACCCGTCGCGGTCCTTGTCGTAGGCCCGGCTCGCGCGCTGGGGCGTGTCGTTGTACTTCGACGACATGGCGCCCATGGCGTCGAACAGGACCGACAGCGTCCAGTCGAGCTCCTCACCGCCGCCCGCGAACATGCGGTCTGCCTTGCCGAGCTGGATGGTCTCGACGGCGTTGCCGATGCAGTGCGCCGATGTCGAGCAGGCCGAACTGATCGAGTAGCTCAGGCCCTTGATCTTGTAGGCGGTGGCGAGATTGGCCGAGACGGTGCTGCACATGGCGCGCGGGACCTGGAACGGGCCGACGCGCTTGGGGCCCTGCTCCTTTGCCGTGATGGCGGCCTGCACGAGGGCGCCGGTCGTCGGGCCGCCCGAGCCCGCGACCACGCCGGTGCGGTCGTTGGAGATCTCGCTTTGGGAAAGGCCCGCATCGGCGATCGCCTCCTTCATGGCGAGCCAGGCATAGGCCGCACCGTCGCCCATGAAGCGCATCAGGCGGCGGTCGACCAGCTCCTCGACCTTGAGCTTCAGCGTGCCCGCCACCTGGCTGCGGAAGCCGAGTTCCTTGTACTGAGGGACGAATTCGATGCCCGACCTGCCGTCCTTCAGGGACTGCGTCACCTCGGCGGCGTTGTTGCCGATCGGGGAGACGATGCCGAGGCCGGTGACGACGACGCGCTTCATGTCAGCCGGCCGCCGCGGCGGGCGCGGCATCCTGGAACAGGCCGACTTTCAGGCCGGTGACTTCGTAGATCTGCTTGCCGTCGGCCTCGACGAAACCGTCGCCGATACCCAGCACGAGCTTGCGCAGCATCACGCGCCTGAGATGCACGTGATAGGTGAGCTTTTTCACGGTGGGCACGATCATGCCGGTGAACTTGACCTCGCCGACGCCCAGCGCCCGGCCGCGGCCCGGCGCCTTCATCCAGCCGAGGAAAAAGCCCAGCATCTGCCACAGCGCGTCGAGCGGAAGGCAGCCCGGCATCACCGGGTCGCCCTTGAAATGGCAGTCGAAGAACCAGAGGTCCGGCTTGATGTCGAACTCGGCCACGATCTCGCCCTTGCCGAAGTTACCGCCGGTATCGGAGATCTTGACGATACGGTCCAACATCAGCATCGGCGGCAGCGGCAATTGCGCGTTCCCGGGCCCAAACAGCTGCCCTTTCGCGCATTCGATCAGGTCCTCGAAAGTATAGCTGTGCTTCTGCTCGCTCACCGTTCACCGTCCCGTGGCCGCCCGATTCAGGGGATTCGCGGCAGAATAGGGATGCCCGGGGTTCAGCGCAAACCGGAGCCCCCCCCTCGGAGCCCCCAGCTGTAACCGGCCCTTTCAATATCCCCGCGCACTGACTACATATGGGTTCGACCATGCCCGGAACCAGTCTCGATTTCCCAGCCCGCCTGCGCGAGGCCGGCCTGCGCCCGACGCGACAGCGGGTGGCTTTGGCGCGTCTGCTGTTCGAGGGCGGTCATCGCCATGTGACGGCCGAAAGCCTGCATATCGAGGTCAAGTCGGCGCAGATGCCGGTCTCCCTGGCCACGGTCTACAACGCGCTCAATCAGTTTCGCGATGCAGGGTTGCTGCGCGAAGTCGTCGTGGCACCCGGCCGGTCCTATTTCGATACCAACACCGGCCATCATCATCACTTCTTCGTCGAGCCGGATGGCGCGCTGCACGATTTTCCGTCGGACAAGGTGACGATCGCAGGCCTGCCCGCGCCGCCCAAGGGCACGCGCCTGTCGCGGGTCGACGTCATCGTGCGGGTGCGCCGCTAAAACGCTCTTGCTGCGAATCAGTTGCAGCATCTTAGAACAATTCTAAACTCCTTGACGGTGCATCGAACGCGCCCTAAATCCTGATCGTGGATCGGCGGATGGGCCGATCGAAGCGGGAGCAGAACCATGACGAATCTCAAGGGATCCAAGACCGAAGAAAATTTGAAGGCCGCCTTCGCGGGTGAGAGCCAGGCCAACCGCCGGTATCTCTACTTCGCCCAGAAGGCCGACGTCGAAGGCTACAACGATGTCGCCGCCGTCTTCCGTTCGACGGCTGAAGGCGAAACCGGCCACGCGCACGGCCATCTCGAGTTCCTCGAGGCTGTCGGCGACCCGGCCACCGGCCTGCCGATCGGCGCCACGACGTCGAACCTGAAGGCCGCGATCGCAGGCGAAACGCACGAGTACACCGACATGTACCCGGGCATGGCGCGCACCGCGCGCGAGGAAGGCATGGCGGAGATCGCCGACTGGTTCGAAACGCTGGCCAAGGCGGAGAAGAGCCACGCCGGCCGCTTCCAGAAAGCCCTCGACACGATGGCCTGAGCCCTTCGGGCTTAAGGGAAGGGGACCCGAACGGGTCCCCTTTTTCTTCCTACCTGTTCGTCTTGCCCTGTTCGTCTTGCAACGAAGCGAAGTCACCATGCGCGAAGGCAGCCTCGAAGCCCCCGTCCGCCACGCCCTCGATTGGCAGAATCCCTGGTTCTGGGACGAGGCTGCGCTCGAAAAGGAAATGGAGCGCACCTTCGACATCTGCCACGGCTGCCGGCGCTGCTTCAATCTCTGCGATTCCTTCCCGCGGCTGTTCGACCTGATCGACAACGGCCCGACCGGCGAACTCGATGGCGTGAAGAAGGAAGACTACGCAGCCGTCGAGGAAGCCTGCACGCTCTGCGACATGTGCTTCATGACCAAGTGCCCCTACGTGCCGCCGCACGAGTGGGCGCTCGACTTCCCCCACCTCATGCTGCGCCATCGCGCGGTCCAGGCGCGCAAGAAGGGGGTCGGCTTCATCGATCGCCAGCTCGCCGATACCGACCGGACCGGCCGGCTCGGCAGCTTCCTGGCCGGCCCCGCCAATTGGGCCACCGACGAACACAACACGCTGACGCGCCCGGCGATGGAGCGGATCGCCGGCATCCATCACGGTGCATCGCTGCCGCGCTACGCCGGCGAGACCTTTGAAATCCGGGCGGCGCGCGAGGGCGCGGTATTGAACATGGCGGCGCCGGCGTTCGGCAAGCGCAAGGCCGTGCTCTACGCGACCTGCTTCGTGAACTTCAACAACACCGGCATTGGTGCGGCAGCCCGCGCGGTCCTGGCCAGGAACGGCGTCGAGACCGAGGTCGTCCATCCCGCCTGCTGCGGCATGCCGAAGCTCGAACTGGGTGATATCGAAGGCACGGCTGCAGCAGCAAAGACTGTTTCGGCCGCGCTGCTGCCGTGGGTCGACAAGGGCTATGACGTGATCGCGCTCACGCCGTCCTGTGCCCTGATGCTGAAATTCGAATGGCCGCTGATGCTGCCCAAGGACCCCGCCGTGGAGCGCCTGTCCCAGGCGACGTTCGATCTGTCGGAGTATGTGGTCGACATCGCCAAGAAGCATGGGCTGGCGCCCGGCCTGGCGCCGCTCGAGGGTGGCGTCAGCATCCATCTCGCCTGCCATGCGCGGGCCCAGAACATGGGTGCGAAGGCCGCCGAGATGTTGCGGCTGGTGCCGGAAACGCGCGTCGCCGTCATCGAGCGGTGCAGCGGTCATGGCGGCATCTGGGGTGCGCGCAAGGAAAACTTCGACATTGCCGTGAAGGTCGGCAAGCCCGCCGCCCAGATGGCGCTGAAGAACGATACCAGCTTCGTGGCCTCCGAGTGTCCGCTCGCCGCCGAGCATCTGATGCAGGTGATGGAGATGACGGCGGGCGACGAGAAACCCAAACCCTCGCGTGGCAGTCATCCGATCGAGCTGCTGGCGCGGGCCTATGGATTGACCGGGAACGACCAATGACCACACCTCGCAAGATCGAATTGGACGCCATTCTGCCGTCGGCAGAATACGTGAAGGTGCGCGCTGAGCGTCGCCGCCTGATGGCCGAGCTCAAGAAGAACCGCCGGCTCGAAGTTGGACCGTTCGCGACCTTCTATTTCGAGTCGTACGACACGATGCTGCACCAGGTGCACGAAATGCTCTTCATCGAGAAGGGCGGGGCGGCGCAGATCCCCGACGAACTCGCGGCCTACAATCCGCTGATCCCCCAGGGCGCCGAACTGGTCGCCACGGTGATGTTCGAGATCGACGATCCGCTGCGTCGTGCCCGCGTGCTGGGATCCCTGGGCGGCGTCGAGGACCATGCCTTCGTGCGGGTGGGCGCCGAGACCGTCCGGGGCGTGCCGGAAGGCGACCAGGAGCGTTCGCGCGAGGACGGCAAGGCGTCGGCGGTGCAGTTCGTGCGCTTTGCCTTCACGCCCTCGCAGATCGCCGCCTTTCGCAGCAATGACGGCGATGTCGTCGTTGGCTTCGACCATCCCAACTACGGCCACATGGCGGTGATGCCGCGCGCGGTGCGCGAAGTATTGGCGCGCGACTTCGCCTGAGCCCTAGCGGTTTCGGGCCGCAATGGGCAGATCGTAGTGAATCGGCAGGATCAGAATCAACGGATCGCCGGGCATGTCGTTCGGTACCGACGGAAACGGTGCTGACCTGCGTATCGTCTCGAGTTCGGCGGCATCGATGGCCGGCCAGCCGCTCGAGGTATCGATGCTGACGTCGATCAGCCGACCGTCACGGGCGATCGTCACGCGCGTGACCACACGGCCTGCCTGCTTGTTGTCGAGGGCAACGCCCGGATAGCGGCGATATCGCGCGGTCAGCCGCGCGACCTGATCCAGGTATGCATTGCGCGCCCGGCTCTTGCCAATCAGCCAGTCGGCGGAGTTCGACGGCGGCGCCTGCACGCTGGCCGGCGCATTCGCAGGCGGTGGCGCGGCCTGTGGCGGGCGCGGCGTCGGCCAAGGTGGCAGCGGCACGCGTATGGTGGGGAGGTCGTGTGCCGCGGGTGGCGGCGGCTCTTGCGGCGGGGCAAGCGCCTCTTCGAGGTTCGGTGACGGCTGCGCCGCGGGCTGGGGCGGCTGAGGAACGGCCGCCATTTCGGGACGCGGTGATTCGGGCCGCGGTTGTTCAAGTCGAGGTGGTTCAGGTTGAGGGCGGTCGGGTTGCGGCGGCCGAGGCTGCGGCGGTTCGGGTGCGGCCATTTCCTGTTGCGACTCTTCTCGCGGTTGCTCCGCTGGTGTTGGCTCGGGCGTACTGGCGGCCTCGGGCTCCGCAGGCTTGTCGCCCGATGGCGAGTCCGGACTCGTCGGCGGTGCCCCGGCGTCAACCGTGACCATGATCGCATCCTGGGGCGGTTCGGTGGGCCGGAACGGCGATATCCACCACACAGCCGCGATCGCGAGCCCATGCAGGGCGAGCGCCAGCCCGAACGCCACCGGCGACATCCGGCTCGATTTCGCCCGGCTCGATGTCGCTGGGATCAATTCCGACGGGAGGGCGCTCACGGTCTGGGCCACAGCGCTAGGTTCTACGGCCCGAAGCGGGCGGCGGCTAGCCGGCCCGCTCCACCGTCGCCAATGCCGCCGTCAATTGCGTCTGAAGTTGAGCGGCAGGACGAACGTATGCCGCGCGCCCGAGATGTCCGCCGGCAGACGTGGATACGGCCCGGCCTGGCGGACCAGGCTCAGTGCGGTGGTGTCCAGCGCCGGATAGCCACTGGACTGAGCCAGCGAGACATCGACCAATTGGCCATCGCGCGTCACTGTTATGCGGAGCACGACCGCGCCCTGTTCGGCGTTTGCGTTGCGAACGAATTGCTGATGCTGCGACAGTATTCGAGCGAACCGCCACAAATAGTCTTCCTCGGCTTTGCGCTGGCCATACTGGCTGGCCGGATTGGTGAGTGGCGATGGTTGCGCTGCCGCTTGCGAGTCGGACGGTGCCCGCTGCGGCGCGCGTCCCAGCGGTGACGGCTGAAGACCCTGCTGGGGCGGCGGCGTCTGCGCGCGTTGCGGCGGTGCTTGCGGCGGCTTGGGCGGAGGGGGAGCTGGGGCCGGTGGCGGCGGAGCCGGCGGCGCAGGCTTGGGAAAATCCTGGGCGGAAAGCGGCGGCGGCGGCGCCTCCAGGGGCGGCAGGGCCTGTTCCAGTTTCAGCTCTGGCGGTGGCGGCGGCTCGGGCGGCGGCGGCGGTGTGGCGGCGGCCTGCTGCTGCGGTGGCGGTTCCGGCTCAGGCGCCGGCTCGGGCTTTGGCGGTT
>CAMDOT010000065.1 GCA_945903635.1 Rhizobium sp. Q54
GCGGGCCTGGAGGCCCGCGGTCCCTTGACCTAAGACCTAGGACACACCGGCACCTTGTGCATCTCCAGGCTCGCCAGGTCGGCGGTGACCGACAGCAGGCCGGTTTCGACCGTCAGCCGGTCGAGCACGCCATTGTCGAACACCAGCGCGCTCACCGAAAACAGCGGCCGCTGGTCCTGCTGCCGGCCGCGGGTAAAACTCATGAACACCGGCCAGGACTTGCCCTTGGGCAAGGCCACCGGCTTGTCGGCCGGCCGGGCGGCACGCACCATGGCCTTGTCCTGCTCCGTGACGTCGATCAGGAAGGCGTCGCCGATCACCTCGGCGTCGAACATCAGGGCGGGGAAGGACGCGGCCCCGGCGTTCAGCCGGTCGACCAGGTGGGCGATGGCGGCCGTCGGCAGCAGCGTGGGCGGCGGCAGCGCGAACTGGCTGGGCGCGCTGCCGGCCGCGACCACCTCGGCGCGCAACTCGCCGCCCTGGCGCTGGACCCGGCCCTTGATCTCGCGCGGGTTGCCGTTCTGGGTCTGCACGACGCCGTAGCGGAAGGCGTTGCGCGTCTCCTCGCTGTCGAGCTTCGAGGCCAGGCTCATCTTCCACGAGGCGGTGAGCGCAATCTCGGTCTTGATGTCGCGCTTGAGGCGCCAGCCGGCGCAATCCTGGGTGAGATCATGCACGACCGTGCCGATACGCGGCGCATTGGCGGCGGCGCCCAGGCGCAGCACATATTCGGCGCGGTGCGGCAGGATCTCGGCCGCGGTCGCGGCGGACCACGGCAGGACCGATGACAGCAGGGCAAGCACAGGGGCGAAATTCACAAACGGACGCATGGCGGCACCTTGCGCACGAGGGCAGGGCCGGTCAATCGTGCGCGCATGACTTGGCGGCAAACAGTGGCGGGATTTTGGTCGGAGCTGTGATTTGGTCATGAGTGCCTTCGACTTCGAGTGCGCCGGAGAGACGTTGCAGGCATTGCCCCAGGGCGCGCTCTATTGGCCCGCGCGCCGCCTGCTGGCCGTGGCCGACCTGCATCTGGAGAAGGGCTCGTCCTACGCCGTGGCCGCGCGAAAACTGCTGCCGCGCTACGACACGCGCCAGACGCTGGCCGCCCTCGCCAGCCTGATCGACGCCTTGCAGCCCGAGACAGTGGTGTGCCTGGGCGATTCCTTTCACGATCGCGAGGCCGTGGCGCGCCTGCCCGACGACGAGCGCGGCGAGATCGAGCGCCTGACGGCGCGCACGCGTTTCGTCTGGATCGCCGGCAACCACGATCCCGCGCCGCCGCCGGGCTACTTTGGAAAGGAGGGCTGGGGCGAGGTCGCCGAGGAAATCGCCGACGGCCCGCTGGTGTTCCGCCACGAGGCGCACTTCGGCCCGGTGCGCGGTGAGATCTCCGGCCACTACCATCCCGTGGCAGCCCTCACGGTGCGCGGCCGCGGCTTCCGACGGCGCTGCTTCCTGACCGACGGTCATCGGCTGATCCTGCCGGCGTTCGGCGCCTACGCCGGCGGCCTCAACGCGCTCGATCCCGCGATCGCCCAGCTCTTCCCCGACGATTATGACGCCCTGCTGGTTGGCCGCGACGCAGTGCGGCGGCTGTCGTGGCGGCAGTTAAGGCCGGACGCGGCGGCGCTGGGGTAACGGCGGCAGCCGGCGTCCTACACCGGTCCGACCGCCATCGGTGCCGGCAGGGATGCCGGCAGCTTGCCCACCGCGCGCACGGCTGCCTGCAGGGCGACGATGTAGCCATAGGGACCTAGCCCGCAGATCACCGAGGTCGCCGCCGCCGAGAGCTTGGAATGGCGGTGCAGCTCGTCGCGCGCATGGATGTTGGAGATGTGGACCTCGACGATCGGGCCCTCGAAGGTTTTCAGCACGTCGAACAGCGCCACCGAGGTGAAGGAGTAGGCGGCGGGATTGATGATCAGCGCCTGCGATTTGCCGCGCGCAGCCTGGATGGTGTCCACCATCGCGCCCTCGTGATTCGATTGGCTGAAGTCGAGCTCCACACCCAGGAACCCGGCGAAGTCGCGGCAGCTCTTCTCGATCGCATCAAGCGTGGTCGAGCCGTAGATGTGCGGCTCGCGCACACCCAGCAGGTTGAGATTGGGGCCGTTCACGATCGAAATACGAAGTGCCATGTCGGGGTCCTCTGTCAGTCTCTCTGGGTTGAGGCGAGTCTTGCCTGTGCCGCCAGCCGCACCGGCGCGTTGGCGGCGCCGTAACCGCGATAGTCGCGGCGCTGGACGATCTCGAAGAAAAACTGCTCGAACGGTCGGAGATAGACCTGCAGGTACTCGGTCTCGCCCTCGCGGTCGTAGAGGATGTTGTGCGCCTTGAGTTCGGCGATGCGTTCGGGCTGCAGGCCGGTCTTGGCCTCGAGGTCGTCGTAGTAGTTCTCCGGAATCTCCAGCAGTTTCACGCCGTTCTGTTCCAGCCGCGCCACGGTGCGCATCATGTCGTCGGTGGCGAGCGCCAGGTGCTGCACGCCCGAGCCGAAGGCCTCGGCCAGGAAGCGCGAGGATTGCGTGCGATGGCTCTGCGAGGCGTTGAGCACGAGGCGGAGCGCGCCGTCGGCGGCTTCGATGACCTGGCTGACCACCAGCCCGCCGGGGTCGGGCACGTCCTGCGGCGGTACCTTCTTCAGATCGAGGAGCGAGGTGTAGAACAGCACCCACGACAGCATCTCCTCGTACTGCATGGATTGCGCGATATGGTCGACCCGGGTGAGACCTGCGCCGTCGTCCGGCGCGCCGGTGTCGTCGAACTCAATCTCCCAGACGCGCGCCAGCGGGCCGGCATCGTCGAGGAAATAGACCAGGCTGCCGCCCACGCCGCGCACCGCCGGGATGTCGAGCTCGCCCGGTGCGACCGGCTGATGGAACGGCTGATCGAGCAGAAGCGTCGCGCGCTCGAAGGTGGCGGCGGCATCGTTCACCTTGAGGCCGAGCGCGCAGACGGCCGAGCCGTGCACGATGTTGAAGGAATGGGCGAAGCCTTCCTTCTCGCGATTGACCACGAGATTGATGTCGCCCTGCTGCCAGCGCGTCACCGCCTTGGATTTGTGCAGGCCGGCCCGGCGGAAGCCCATCCCGGCGAGCATGCGCTCGAAGCCCTGCGCGGCGGTGTCGTCGAGCGCGAATTCCACGAACGCCGTACCGCCGACGGTCGAGCGCGGCGGGAGATTCGACTCGAGCTGGTCCTGCAGGAAGCGCAACGAGCGATGGCCGTCGACGGCGACGCTGCGGGCCGAACCGGCGCGGAACTGGTCGTTGAAGATCTCGAGCGACAGCGGCCCGTCATAGCCGGTGACGGAAAGCGCCTGCATGAAGTCGACCAGCGGGAGGTCGCCCTGGCCGGGGAAGTTGCGGTAGTGCCGGCTCCACGACAGGTAGTCCATCTGCAGCATCGGCGCGTCGGCCACCTGCACCAGGAAGATGCGGTCCTTGGGGATGGCGCGGATGGCGCCGAGATCGGTCTTGCGGGCGAGGATGTGGAAGGTGTCGAGCACCAACCCGACCGCCGGATGGTCGGCGCGGCGCACCGCCTCCCAGGAATCGCGGTAGTCGTTGATGTGGCGGCCCCAGGCCAGCGCCTCGAAGGCGATCCGGAGGCCGCGCTTGGCGGCGCGTTCTCCGAGTTCGTGGAGGTCGGCGGCGGCGCGGTCGATACCGCCCAGCGACTCGGGCGAGACGTTGCTGCAGATCATCAACAGGTCGCAGCCCAGCTCCTGCATGACGTCGAACTTGCGCTCGGCACGGGCGAAGGCACGGGCGCGCGGGCCGTCGGGCATGCCCTCGAAGTCGCGGAACGGCTGCAGGGTCACGATGTCGAGGCCGAGGTCCTGGCAGGTGCTGCGCACGTCGGCTGGCGTGCCGTTGAAGGTCACGAGGTCGTTCTCGAAGATCTCGACCGCGTCGAATTTCGCCGCCGCGATGGCTTCGAGCTTCTCGCCCAGGGTGCCGCTCAGGGAAACCGTCGCGATCGAGGTCTTCATGATGCGCCTCCGCCAAATCGCAGATGGAAAATCAGCTTGCCGCGACCGCCCGGACGTCCCCGCGGCGGGCCGCCGCTTCCGCGAATGTCTTCTTCATGCGCCCGACGTCGGCCGTCCGGCCGGTGAACAGGTGGAACGCCTCGGCCGCCTGGTGCACGCACATGCCGGCGCCGCCCATCGCCTGTGCGCCACGGGCCCGCGCCGCCAGCACCAGCTCGGTCTCGAGCGGCGTATAGATCACGTCGGCCAGCCAATGGTGCGGCCCGACGGCCTCGGGCGCCACGGGCAGGCCGGGAAAACCCGCCATGCCGATGGGTGTGGCGTTTACCAGCCCTGATGCGCCGGTGAGCGCTTCCGAAGCATCGGCCACGATCTCGCAGCGATGGTTTCCCACGGCGGCGGCGAGGCCCTCGCACTGGTTGCGGTCGCAGTCGGCGACGAGAAGCCGCCGCAGCCCGAGGTCGAACAGCGCGAAGGCGACGGCACGGCCCGCGCCGCCGGCGCCGACCAGCACTGCCGTCTCGCCCTCGACGCGGCGGCGGCCCAGCGTCTCCTCGACGCTGCGCCGGAAGCCCGTGCGGTCGGTGTTGTGGCCGACCGTGCGGCCGTCGCGGCCGATCGTGACGGTGTTGACCGCGCCGATCTCGCGCGCCTCGGGCGACACCTCGTCGAGCAGCGGCAGCACCGCTTCCTTGCAGGGGAAGGTGACGTTGACGCCGGCGAAGCCCGCGGTGCGCGCCGCGGCCAGGAGGTCGGTCAGGCCGCGACCGGGCAGGTGGTCGAGGTCCATCAGATGGTAATGGCCGGCGAGGCCCGCCGCGCTGCAGGCATCCTCGAACAGCGCCGGCGACAGCGACTTCTGGATGTTGGCGCCGATCAGGCCCACGAGGATTGCCGTGCGCATGGCGCCTAGCCCTTGTAGCCGAGCTGCCTGGGCAGCCAGAGCACCGTCTCGGGGACGAAGGTGATGATGACCAGCGCGCCGATCATGGCGATCACGAACGGCATCGTGTCGCGGATGATGGGCCGCAGCGGAGTCTCGGAGATGTTGGAGACGATGAACAGCAGCAGCCCGTAGGGCGGCGTCACCAGGCCGATCATGACGTTGAACACCACGACGACGCCGAAATGCACCATGTCGATGCCGAGCGCATTGGCCGTCGGGATCAGGATCGGCACGATCACCAGCAGGATGGTGCTGCCCTCGAGCAGGCAGCCCAGGATCAGCAGGATGATGTTGACCACGATCCAGAATGTGATGGGCGTGAGCTGATAGCCCGCCAGGATGTCGCGCACAGTCGCGGGAATGTTCTCGACGGTGATGACGTAGTTGAACACCAGGGCGCCCGCGATCAGCATGCCGATCGCGGCGGTCGAGCGCGCGCTGGTCAGCAGCGAGGCGTAGGCCTCGCGCGCCGTGACGCTGCGGTAGAGGATGGCCGAGATGGCGAAGGCGTAGGCGGCGGCGACGGCGGCCGCTTCGGTGGGCGTGGTGATGCCGCTGTAGATGCCGCCCAGCAGGATCACCGGCATCATCAGGGCGGGGAAGGCCTCGATCGTGATCTTGGGCCATTCGCGGAGCGGGATCGGCTTTTCGACCGGGAAGTTGCGGCGATGGGCCATGTAGCTGTTGATCGCCATCTGCGCGATCGCCATCAGCAGGCCGGGGATCACGCCGCCCATGAACAGGTAGCCGATCGACGCATCGGAGACGAGGGCGAACAGCACCATGGGGATCGAGGGCGGGATGATCGGCCCGATCACCGCCGACGCCGCCGTGATCGCCGCGGCGTAGCTCCGCGTGTATTTCCCGCCCTTGGTCATCATGTCGATCATGACCCGGCCGGTGCCGGCCAAGTCGGCGATGGCCGAGCCCGACATGCCGGCGAAAATGATGCTCTGCACGATGTTGATGTGGCCCAACCCGCCGCGGAAGCGGCCGACCAGGGCGTCGCAGAAGCGCAGCAGCCGGTCGGACATGCTGCCGACGTTCATCAGCTCGGCCGAGAACAGGAACAGCGGCACCGCCAGCAGCACCCAGCTGTTGTAGAGGCCGTTCAGGAGCTGCTCGGCTGCGATCCCCATGTCCTGGCCGGCCAGCAGCAGATAGAGGATCGAGCCTGCGATCATGGAATGCCCGATCGGCAGGCCGAGGATCGACAGCAGGACGATAGCGTACAGGCAGAGCGAGAACGGGCTGGTGAAATTCATGCCTTGTCCGTGTCGATCAACGAAGCCGGCACGTGGCCGGTGAGGCTGCGCCAGACCAGCCAGACGTAGCGGGCGATCGTGGCACCCGCGAACAGCACATAGACCGAGTAGAGGATGTCGAGGCGGATGCCGAGATAGGCCGACTTCTCGACCTTCATGAAGGCGACGTAGTCGTAGATCGCCGGCAACGAGATGCCGTAGAGCGCGACCAGCGCCACGCCGGTGATCACCGAGAAGACGCGGCGCGTGCCCGGTCGCACCAGTCCGTAGATGATGTCGAAGCGGATCTCGTCCTTTTCACCCACGACGAAGGCGGCGCCCCACAGGACCAGCCACAGCCAGGTGATGATGCTGAGTTCGAACGCCCAGCCGGTCGGCCAGCCGAACACGTAGCGGAAGACGATCTGGCACAGGAAGGCCAGGAACATGACGAGCAGCAGCGCCGCCGCGACATTCTCCGCGCGGCGGCGCAGCCAGGCGACGGCTTCGAGTATCCGCGGGCTCACTTGATGGCGTTGATGCGCTCGAGCATGCCCTTCGGCCAGTCCTTGGCCATGGCCGAGTCGAGGTACTTCTTCTGGGCGAAGGTGCGAAAGGCGGCGACGTCGGGTGAATAGACTTCGAGGCCCTCCTTCTTGAAGAAGTCGACCGCGCCCTGCTCCTGCGCATTGTACTTGGCGGCGCACTCGTCGAACGCCTTCTCGGCGGCGGCGGCGAACTTGGCGCGCTGCTCGGGCTTCCAGCCGTCCCAGACCTTGCCCGCGACGGCGCACATGTCGTAGCCGACGAGGTGGTTGGTCAGGACGAACTGCTTGGTCACCTCGTAGAACTTCATGGTGCGGCTCAGCACCAGCGGATTGTCCTGGCCGTCGATCGCGCCCGACTGCAGGGCGGTGTAGACCTCGGCGAAGGCCACCGGCGTCGGGTTGGCGCCGATCGATTCACCCAGGAACTGCCAGAACTCGCCGGGCGGCATGCGGATCTTCATGCCGGCGAGGTCGGCTGGCGTGTTGATCTTCTTGGTCGGTTTCAGGTTGACCTGGCGCGTGCCGAAATAGACCGGCGCGATGAGCTGGATGCCGAGCTGGTCGCGGACCATCTTGTTCATCTCGGTGCCGACGTCGCTCTTGAACGTCTTCTTGAGATGGTCGTAGTCGCGGAACAGGTAGGCCGAGGTGAGCAGGGACCAGGCCGGGATCTGCTTGGAGATGTCGGCCGGGGCGAGATTGCAGAGCTCGAGGTTGCCGCGCTGCATGGCGACCAACTCGGTGCCCTGCTTGAACAGCGTCGAGCCAAAATGCGGCTCGAACTCGAAATCGTCCTTCATGACGGCGCCGAGCGCCTTGTAGGCCTCGGCGCGCAGGTCCTGGTCGGTGAAGGCCGACGAGAATTTGAGCTTGGGCTTGCCCTGGGCGTGCGCCCCGACCGAGGGGGCGAGAGCGAGGAGAGACGCGCCCGCGACGACGCCACGACGTCCGATGTGCTTCATGGTTTCCTCCGTGAGAGCTCATTTCGGCTCCTCACGGCACTTTGTACGAACTAGTACGTTTGTCAACGCAAGGCAGCCGGACCGTTCGGTCGGGGCCGTCCGGCCGGGGTCGTTCTTCGAGCCGCCGTCAGGCGGCCATGTAGCGGGAAATAATGTCGACCACCTCGCCGCGCCGCGCCGCGAGCGCCCGCGGCGAGGCCATGTCGCGCTTGAAGATCGTCGAGAAGGTCGCGCGGTTGGCGATGTTGAAGATGCAGAGCGCGCTGATCGACATGTGCAGGGAGACCGGGTCGATGGCACGGCGGAACACGCCCGCCTTCTCGCCGCGCGCCAGCAGCTCGCGCAGCCCGTCGATCACTGCGTTGTTCAGGCGCCGGATCGCCTTGGATCGGCCGAGATAGACGCCGTTCAGGATGTTCTCGTTCATCACGAGGCGGACGAACTCGGGATGGGCGTTCTGGTAGTCGAAGGTGAAGGCGACCAGGCGGCGCAGCGCCTCGTCCGGCGCCTGGTGCTCGAGATCCAGCGAGCCCTCGATGGTGCGGATGCGGCCATAGGCGTTCTCGAGGACGGCGATGTAGAGGCCTTCCTTGCCGCCGAAATAGTAGTAGATCATCCGCTTGCTGGTTTTGGTGCGGGCGGCGATCTCGTCGACCCTGGCGCCGCTATAACCCTTCTCGGCGAATTCCCGGGTTGCGATGTCGACGATGTCGCGCCGCGTGCCCTCCGGGTCGTTGGTCCGCTGTGGCGCACGCCGGCGCCGCTCCGCTTGCTTCATCGTGCCTTCAGCTCTCGACGTCGGTTCAGGTCGAACTCATATACTGGGGCGGGAGGCTTGAATACACGATCGGACGGGAGTTCGCCGTACTTGCACTGCTGGCAATGCCCAATCCGCCAATCGCCCGGCAGGTTCCGCAAGCGTGGTGCCAAAGCGGTCGTTTACTGTGCCAAAACGACATGCGTGGCGCGCTCCGTCGGGACGTGTTCGGTGGTGCGATATCCGAGGGCGCGAAGATCGATGCCCTCGAACAGCGCTTCGCCCTGGCCGAGCATCACGGGCGCCACCGCGAGGTGGATCTCGTCGACATGGCCAGCGCGGATGTACTGCCGCACGGTGTCGACACCGCCGCCGATCTTGACGTCCTTCTGTCCCGCGGCGTCCCGCGCCCGTCGCAACGCCGCGTCGATGCCATCGGTGATGAAGTGGAAGGTCGTGCCGCCTTCCATCTCGATCGACGCGCGCGGATGGTGGGTGAGCACGAAGGTCGGCGCGTGGTAGGGCGGGTTGTCACCCCACCATCCTTTCCATTGATCGTCCGGCCATTCGCCCCGGATCGGGCCGAACATGTTCCGTCCCAGGATGAAGGCGCCGAAGCCATCCATCGCGCGCCGCCCGAAATTGTCGTCGGGGCCGGCGTCGCCGCCGCCCTGGCCGGTCATGGCGTGGAAGGTCCGCGTCGGGAAGTACCATTGGAACAGTTCCGTGCCGCGCTTGCCCAGGGGGTGCTCCAGGCTCTGATCTGGTCCTGCCGCGAAGCCATCGAGCGAGACGCTGAAGCCCGCCACCCGGATCCTGGCCATGACATCCTCCCTAAAAGTTCGATCGCCTCCATAGCCTCTGCCGAACACAAGGAATAGACGTCCGCGCCGGCCTCTGCAGGCAAAGTGCCGGCAGCTTGGCGAAAAGCACAACGCAGGTCTGCGATTCAATATCTACAGGTTCAGCAGGTTACGTGGTATATTTTCGATATGTTGCCACGACGTGCGTAATGCGCGGGCCGCCCGGGTCTCTTGCCCGGAGCGGCCTTTTTCGTGGCACCAAGAACCTTTGGCCAAGCCCCGCCCGGCGCGCCCGCCGGTATGAATCCCTGGAGGATGAGGGGAGGCCCCGCGACCTGTACCGGGTAGTCCGTACCCGAGTGCTGAGCCGTGAGTAGCAAGTACAAGGACACCCCCGCCGCATTGACTGTCCGGCAGGTGGGTGGACCGAGGCGCGAAAAACGCGTCCGAGTGTTGATTCGACGGTCTTCTGCGGCCGCCCCCCACACTTCTCGGGGGCGGGGCCGCAGGGTCAGATTTCGGTCGATGTCACAGGTGGGCGCTCAACCTGTGTCACAACATTTGTCTCAACTTGGTGTGACACTTTTAGTGTGACACTGCCTGGCGCGTCTCACCCCGGCCGGGTGTGGCGCACCAGCGACAGGGCGGCGGCGATCAGGGCGAAGACCACCAGCATGGCGAGGCTGCTTTCGACCGCCTCGATCAGCGGGTGGCCGGCGAAGAAGGCGGGCTGGCCCGATGTGTCCGCCATGGCCTGCAGGCGCCACGACAGCATCGAGGAGGCGCTGGAGACGCCGATGCAACTGCCGAGCACGCGGAAGAGGTTGAGCGTGGCGCCGGCCTCGCTGGCATGGCGCGTCGGCGCGGCATCGATGGTGGCGTTGCTGTTGGGCGTGACGAAGAGGCCGAGACCCGCGCCGAACACGGCGAAGGCCGTGAGGCCGTAGACCAGGATGCCGACCGGCTTCAGCGCGATGACACACAACGCCGCGAGGGCCGCCGCCGTGATCGCCATGCCGGCGACGCGGACGGTGGACGATCCCCAGCGTCCCGAGAGACTCACGCTGAGCGGCGCCACGATGCCGAGCACGACAGGGATGACGGCGAGCTTGAGTCCGGCCGGCTGGGCGCTCTCGTGGAAGCCGTGCATCAGGGCAAACGACATCAGGAAGAACATGCCGTAGAGCAGGGCATAGCCCAGCCCGACCGCGACGATGCCGGCCGAGAAGGCTTTTCGGCCGAACAGGTCGAGATTGACCAGGGGCGACGAGGTCGTGCGTTCATGGCTCACGAACAGCGCCATGAGCAGCACGGAGGCCGCGACCGAGACGATCATCGCGGGCGAAGTGGCTTGCCAGACCGACACCTGGTTGAGCGCCAGGACAGCCAGCACCAGCGAGGGCGTCAGCAGCAACGCGCCCAGCCAGTCGAAGGTCTTGTCCTTCGCGAGGTCGGTGGAGCGCGGCAGCACCAGCCAGCCCAGCGCCATGGCCGCCAGCCCGAACGGCACGGCGGCCCAGAACACCCAGCGCCAGTCCAGCGCATCGAGCAGCAGGCCGCCCACGACCGGGCCCAGGCTGACGCCGATCGCCTGGGAGGCGGTGAGGAAACCGATCGCCCGGTCACGGCGGGACGGATCGATCGACTTCACCAGGATGGCGATGCTGTTGGCGCCCAGCAGCGCGCCGCCGATGCCTTGGAGGACGCGAAACGCCACCAGCGAGGGCAGGTCCGTGGCGAGGCCGCACAGCAGGCTGGCCAGGGTGAACAGGCCGAAGCCCGCGAGATACAGCGCCTTGCGGCCGTGCATGTCGCAGAGGCGGCTGAAGACCGGCAGGCAGGAGGCAAAAGCCAGGAGATAGGCGACGGCGACCCAGCGCACCTCGTCGATCGTCGAGTTGAAGGTGACCTTCAGCGCCGGCAGGGCGAGCTGGACGATGCTGGCGTCGAGCTGACCGATGAAGGCGCTGATACATGTGACCGCCACGACCAGCCAGGGATGAGGCGGGTCGCGTACGTCGCGGTCGATGAAAGCCGTCGGGACCGGCTCGACAATCTTGTCGCTCAGCGCGGCAACTCGTACTTCAGCGTGACCTCGCCGAGACCGTGGATCTTGCCGGTGGCGGTGCTGCCGGGCGGCACGAACTGGCAGGCGACCATGCTGCCGGTCGAGACGATCATGCCCTTCTTCACGGTCTTGCCGTGCTCGCCCAGCTTGTTGGCGAGCCAGGCCAGCGAGTTGTAGCAATGGCCCAGCACGTCGCCGGAGTGGCCCTCGCGCACGACCTTGCCGTCGAAGGAGATCGAGCCTTCGAGCTTGGCGAGGTCGAGCTTGCGCCAGTCCTTGTTTGGCTTGGCGAGCAGCGAGCCGCCGTTCCAGCCCAAGTCCATCACCAGCCAGTTGACGCTGAGGCGGCTGTAATCGGCGCCGCGGTCCTCGATCAGCTCGAAGCCGGCACGGGCATCGCCGACGAAGGGGGCGATCGAGTCCTTGTCGTAGGGCTTGCCGGCCTTCGGCTTGGGCACATCGGCGTTGACCGTGAGGATGATCTCGAGCTCGACGCCCAGCCGCGTCCAGCGGTCGGCGCGCACGCTGGTCTTCTGCTCGAACACGCGCTTCTTGCGGATCGGGCCGTAGGCGGGACCTTTCAGGCCCGTCTGTTCCCAGACCTGCGGCGAGGTGAGCGCGATCTTGTAGCCCACGACCGGGCCCTGCTTGGGGATCTGCTTCTTGAGGAACGCGTCCTGGACCTTGTAGGCCAGGCGTTCGTCGTCGGTCGTGTGCTGCGCCGGCCACCAGCCGACGACGGCGCGGGCCTTGTCGACCTGATGCAGCCAGTTCGCGGCCTTGGCGATGCTGAAAGCCATTGTTCGTTCCTCCCCTTGCTTGACGCGATGCGGCCCGCATAGTGCCACTATGGCTGCGAAAGCGTTGAAGAATTTGGGGCCGGTGCGCGCGGGCGCGCTGGTCGGTGTCGTGCTGGCGGGCGGCGAGGGCAAGCGCATGGGGCCGGGGCTGCTGAAACCGCTGCGGCGGCTGGCCGGCCGGCCGATGGTGGCCCATGTCGTCGAGCGCCTACGGCCGCAGGTCATGGACCTTGTGGTGATCGCCAACGAACCCGACGCGGCCTTCCGCGCGCTCAAGGTGGCGGTGATTGCCGATCCGCCCGACATCCAGCGTGCCGCCCGGCGCGAGGCCCGGCGTGAGGACAACGGCAAGGGGCGCAAGCTGGGACCGCTCGCCGGTATCCTGGCCGGGATGGAATGGGCGAAGGCGCATCATCCGCATGCCGGCTGGATCGTGACGGCGCCGGCCGACGTGCCGTTCCTGCCGCTCGACCTCACCGTTCGTCTTTGTGGCCACATGCATGTGCCGGAACCGGACGTGCTGATGGTGCGCCACGGCCGCCGCCGCGAGCACACCATCGCGGTCTGGTCGGTGAAGCTCGCCGCCGATCTCCGCCGCGCGCTGCTGGAGGAGGGCGTGCGCCGGGTCGAGGAGTTCGCCCGCCGCTACGATTTCGCCGAACTGGTCTGGCCGGGCGGGGCGGACCCGTTCCTGAACGTCAACACGCCGGCCGAATTCGAGCTGGCGACCAGGCGGCTGGGGTCAAGTTTCCGTGACCGCCGGCTATCGAAGCGATAGCCGGCGTGTGACGGCAGGTGAGGCTGGTTTGGCGTATAAAGGCGCCGTCATCATCGAGGAGAACCACATGACCAAGACCCGCATCGCCATCGCCTCGGCCCTCGCCGCCGCCATCACGACCGCTGTCGCGGCGCCGGTGGCCGTCCAGGCCCAGGGCGCCATGGAGAAGTGCTACGGCATCACCAAGGCCGGCAAGAACGACTGCCAGACCGCGACTTCCTCGTGCGCCGGCACCTCGAAGAAGGACGCGCAGACCGACGCGTGGCTGAGCGTCCCCAAGGGTGCCTGCGAGAAGATCGTCGGCGGTAAGCTCACGGCCGGCTGATTGCCCCGGATATTCCCCCCCGATATTCCCATGAGACCGGTCGCCGGCATCGGGCTGCGCGCGCCGCATCTGGCGGAGATCGCACGCGACCGGCCGGCGACCGGGTTTCTCGAGATCCATGCTGAGAACTATCTCGGCGCCTCGCCCGCGCGGCAGACGATCGAGCGCCTGCGCGACTCCTACAACTTCTCGATCCATGCCGTCGGATTGTCGCTGGGCTCGGTGGCCGGCCTCGACGGGGACCATCTCGCCCGCGTCGCCGCGCTGGTGGAGCGCCTGGAACCGGCCCTGGTCTCCGACCATCTGTCGTGGAGTGTCCACGGTGGCCGCTATTTCAACGACCTGCTGCCGCTGCCCTACACCGAGGAGGCGCTCGACGTGGTCGTGCGCAACCTCGGGCACCTGCAGGAGGCGCTGGGCCGCCAGGTTTCGATCGAGAACCCGTCCTGCTACCTGGGGTTCGCCCACTCGACGCTGACGGAACCCGAATTCCTGGCCGAGCTGGCGCGGCGGAGCGGCTGCGGGCTGCTGCTCGACCTGAACAACCTCGTCGTGACGGCGCACAACCTGCGCCTCGATCCGCAGGACTGGCTGTCAGGACTGCCGGGCGAGGCGGTCACCGAGTATCACCTGGCTGGCCACGCCGTGAACGACTGCGATGGCGAGGCCATGCTGATCGACGATCACGGCAGCCGGGTCGGCCCGGCGGCTTGGGCCCTGTTCGATTCCGCCGTCCGCCACTACGGCGTGCGGCCCACCCTCATCGAATGGGACACCGACATTCCAGCCCTGTCGGTGCTGCTCGACGAAGCTTCGAAGGCCGACCGCGCGATCACGACGGCAAGCCCCGATGCCGCTCGCGCTGCCTGACCTCCAGGCGGCGTTTGCCGCCCATGTCGCCGGCCGCGATCGGGCCGATCTGGTCGCGGCCATCGTGGGAGATACGATCCCGGCCGACGCACGGCTGCGCATCTATCGGCATCATGTGAGCCACAGTCTCTCAGCCGCGCTCGCCGCCACCTTTCCCACGGTTCAGGCGCTGGTCGGCGAGGGGTTCTTTCTTGCGCTGGCGCAGGGCTTTGTCGCCCAGGCACTTCCGACGCGGCCGATGCTGGCCGAGTACGGAGCCGATTTCCCGGCCTTCGTCGCGGCCCATGAGCCGGCGCGCGGCCTGCCGTACCTGGCCGACATCGCCCGCCTCGACTGGGCGCTGAACGTCGCCTTCCATAGTCCCGAGGGCCAGCGGCTTGCGGCGGGCGATCTGGCCGGGATCGCGGCGGACCGGCTCCCGTTGCTGTCGCTCGCCCTGCCCAAGGGCGCGAGCCTGATCCGCTCGCACTACCCGATCGACCGGATCTGGAATGCCGCGCAGCCCGGCGGCGGCGCCGATACCGTCGACCTCGACGCCGGCCGCGCTGACCTGCTGGTGCTCCGCCGGGCCGACGACGCGGCGTTCATTGTCCTGAACGAGGGCGAGGCAGCCTTCCTGGCGGCACTGGCCGAGGGCAGGTCCCTGGAGATCGCGGCGGAGCAGGCGGCGAGCGCCGAGCCCGCATTCCATCTATCCACGGCCTTCGCCCGGCTGCTCAGTTTGGAGGCATTTGCTGCGTTGCAGCAAAACTGAGGGTGCAACCTTCCAAAGCCTCCCGAATATGACCTTTTGTTGAATGGATTTTATGTTGCAGCGCACGGCAAGAATCCACCGGTGGCCATGAACGATCTTGCAGCAGAACCGACCATCCCTATACTCCGCGCGCCTTGAAAGGCCGCCTTCCCCGAGGCGGATGTTCAGTCGCTGCGAGTGGAGTTGCCGACGATGTCGATTACGTTGCCGCAGAACTACCGTCCTACCGATCGCGAATCTTTCATGAACCCGATGCAGCAGGAGTACTTCCGTCAGAAGCTGCTGAAGTGGAAGAACGAGCTGATCGAGGAGTCCAACCAGACATTGCAGAACATGCAGGAGGAGAGCCTGGCGCAGCCCGATCTCGCCGATCGAGCCACCGCCGAGACCGACCGCTCTCTCGAACTGCGCACCCGCGACCGCTTCCGCAAGCTGATCTCCAAGATCGACCAGGCACTGAAGTCGATCGACGAGGCCACTTACGGATACTGCGAGGAGACCGGCGAGCCGATTTCGCTAAAACGGCTCGAGGCGCGTCCGATCGCGACCCTGTCGGTCGAGGCGCAGGAGCGCCACGAACGCATGGAGCGGACGCGGCGCGACGAAGGCGCCGACTAACCCTTCGCCTCGGCCTGCATTTCCTGGAGCTTGAGCGCGCGGCCCGCGCGGCCGCCGCCGGGCTTACCGTCGCGCCAGGCGATTGCGCCGTTGCAGATCACCGTGTCGATGCCCTTGGCCGGTGAGATCGGCTTCTCGAATGTCGCCGTGTCGATCACCGTCGCCGGGTCGAAGATGCAGAGGTCGGCATAAAAGCCGGCCTTCACCTCGCCGCGCTTGGTGAGGTGGAAGCGTTGCGCCGAATACGACGTCATGCGGCGCACGGCGTCTTCCAGCGGGAACAGTTTTAGATCACGTGAGTAGTGACCGAGCACGCGCGGGAAGGTACCCCACAGGCGCGGGTGGGGATGGGCGTCGAACGGGATGCCGTCCGAGCCGATCATGGCGCCGGGATGGGCCATTGCGGCCTGCACGTCCTTCTCGTCCATCATGAAGTAGATTGCGCCGGCGGGCTGGATGCGGTCGGCGGCTTCCTTCATCGAGCAGCCCATTTCCCGGGCGATGTCCTTCAGGTCGCGGCCGCTCATGCCGGCCACCTTGTCGGACCAGGTGATCAGCACCTTGTCGGCGCGGTCCAGCATGTCGGAGCGCAGGATCGTCGAGCCCGCGATATAGGGATAGACGTCGAAGGCGATCTGCTGCTGCTTCATCGCGTCGGTGAACTTGGGCAGCGTCTCCACCATGCGGCCGAAGTTGGAGCGGCCCGAGCATTTGTGATGCGAGACGATGATCTCGGCGCCAGCGCGGCGGCCGATCTCGAAGGTCTCGTCCATCGCCTTCAGGATATGATCGCCCTCGTCGCGCATGTGCGCGGTGTAGACGCCGCCCCACTTGGCGAGAGGGGCCGCGACCTCGGCGACCTCGTCGGTCGAGGCTGCGTTGGACACGGCATAAAAGAGACCGCTCGACATGCCGATTGCGCCCTGGCCGAGGCTCTGGTCGAGCAGATCGTGCATCAGCTTGATTTCGGGTGCCGTGGCGACGCGATTGAGATCGTCGCCCATGGCGTTCATGCGCAGCGTCCCGTGGCCGATCAGGAAGGCGCCGTTGATCGCCGGCTTGGCCGCGTCGACCTTGGCCGCGAAGCCGGCGAAGTCCTTCGACACGTTCGCCTTGTTCTTGATGATCAGCGACATCCAGTGGCCGACATCGGTGTTGAGATAGGGCGCGGCCGAGACGCCGCAATTGCCGCACACCACCGTGGTCACGCCCTGGCTCGCCTTCATCGCCATGGTCGGATTGTCGATCAGCGCGGTGTCGTCGTGCGTGTGCACGTCGATGAAGCCCGGCGCCACGACCTTGCCCGAGGCATCGATCTCGTTGTCGCCCTTCAGCGAGCCCGGCGCGCCAACCGCGGCGATGCGATCGCCCTTCAGCGCCACGTCGGCGGCAAACAGCTTCTTGCCCGTGCCATCGGCCACCTGGCCGTTGCGGATGACGATGTCGTAAACGGCCATGACAGAACTCCTAGGCGTCGTTGCGGCCGAGCCGCATGTCGAGGTCGAACGGCTAGAGCGGCCGTTTCACCCTCGTGTACTTGAACAGCTTGAGGTCGGAAGCCGTGCAGCCGTCGCCGTCGCACATCACGATATGCTTGGCGATCGGCTCGAAGCCGGCGCGGAAGTGCTGGCGCGACTTGATGAGGACGAACTTCTTGCGGCGCGGGTCGATGCCGCAGTGGGTGAAGACGCCGAGGTCGTAGGGCTCGGCGCGCTTCTCCGAGACCACGATCTGCATCTTGCCGGTATCGAGCACGGCCGTCCGGCCCATGCGCACCGTCGTGCCGGTGGCCATCGGGCCGGTGACGGTGAACTGGCCGTCGGTGATCGCCTTCACCTTGCCGGTGATCCTGAGCGGCTTGCCCTTCAGCCCCATGGCCGGCATGTCGATCTTGCCGCCGAGTTCGAGCGTGATCTCGGCACCGACGCCGGCCTTGATCATCTGCTCGACGCAGCCGGGATCACAGATCGGGCCGGCGCAGGCATCTTCCATGCCCTGATTGATCGCTTCCTCGATGACGCTCATCACGTCCTGGGTGCCGCCCGAGGCGGTATTGTCGCCATGGTCGGCCATCACAATGGGGCCGCCTTCCAATGACTTGGCACGCGCCACCTGGACCGAAAGCGGCTCGGGATGGAACAGGAATCCTTCACGCTTCTCCCACGCGGTATCGAGGATCTTGTTCAACAGGATCTCGCCTTCGGCTGTGCGCTTGTCGCAAACGATAACCGAGGAGAGGGCGAGGTGCGGGATGTCGGCCTGCGGGAAGCCGCCGAACACCGAAGCGTTCAATACCTGGCCGGTGTCCTCCGCCTGGTTGGCCATGCCCATCAGCGTCTTCATCGGCTCGCGCGAGGGCGTGTGGACCAGCGAGCTGCTCATGATCGGGCGATTGCCCCACACCATCTTCGGTTCAACCTCGCCGGCCAGCGCGCGCATCAAGGTGCGGCCGGCGCGACGGGCCGTGTCGGCCATGTCGATATGGGGATAGGTGCGATAGCCGGTGATGATGGTGGCGCCGTTGATCATGGCGTCGGTCATCTGGGTGTGGAAATCGAGCGCCACGGCGATCGGCACATCGGGGGCGATCTTGCGGATGCGGTTCAGCAACTCGCCTTCGCCGTCGTCGTATTCTTCGGCGACCATCGCGCCGTGCAGGGCGAGCAGGACCGCGTCGCAACCTTTCCGGATCTCATCGACGATGGCCGTCGTCATCTGGGCGTAGGCGGCCTTGGTGACCAGGCCCGAGGGATTCGCGGAGGCTGCCATCGGCACCGTGAACTCGGCGCCGGCCTTGCGGGCCACTTCGATGAAGCCGCCGAGCGAGGTGTTGGTGCCCTCGGCTTCCTTGATGGCGAGGGGGCCGCTCAAATCGCCGGCGCGGGCGAAGGACTGGATGGGGGTAGGCAGGGGCGAGAACGTGTTCGTCTCATGCATCATCATCGCGACTACGAACTTTTTCGCCAAAACGGCCTCCCACTCCAATTAAGCCTTTGAACAATCTACATATATGCGTGCCAGCTGCATCTGGAGCAGTATTGCGTTCAGTGCATGGCTGCGTCGCGGAAGTATGGTGCGTTGCAAGAAAGCCACACCCGAATTACATCTCCAGCATCTCTAAATATGTGAATTCAGGGCTCTTTTTCGCTCTTGAATTCTCTTCGCACTTGCACCATTCTCTGTGGGCAGCAAACGTCACCTCGGTGACCTTCATTGTTTGCTGTATGCCCGTCTTGGGCGTTTCCTCCCTAAACTCGGGCCGTGCTTGTCACGGCCCTTTTTTTTGTCCGGTCTTCTGGAGCTTATTCGGGGACCTTATTCGGGCGGGGCTTACTCGGCAGCGAGCGGCCGTGGGAGCAGGATTTCCATGGCCTGATTGCCGATTTCGTCAAGCAACCCAGTTATCAACCGTTCCAGGACACCGGCCAGCGGCAGCTTTTCATGCCGCACTTCGTCCATGTAGAGCGCCCGGTTGATTTCGATCTGCAGTGCGTGGCGGGCGAGTCCGGGACGACCGTAACGCTGCGTCGTGAATCCGCCGGCATAAGGCTGGTTACGCAGGACCCGTAGGCCACGGCTTGCCAGCCAATGTTCGGCGTATTCGACCAGCTCGGGCGCACAAGATTCGCCATGGTTGTCGCCCAGCACGATATCGACGCGGGCATCGCGCTCGCGCGCCCCCAGGCTCGACACCGACGACGGCATCGAGTGGGCGTCGATCAGCAGTGCCGCGCCAAACCGGCTGTAGGTCTGTTCGACCAGGCCCGACAAAGTCAGGTGATAGGGCCGCCAGCAGGCCTCGAGCCGGCGTTCGATCATTTCCGACGGCACCCGGCCGCGATAGATCGCCTCGCCGCTCGCCGCCACGCGCGGGATCATGCCGAGGCCCGCCGCGACGCGGGTGGTCCGGTGATTGAGCGGCCGGGGCAACGGTCCCTCGAACATGGCCGGATCGAGTTCGTAGGGTTCGCGGTTGGCGTCGACGTAAGAGCGCGGGAAACGGGCGGCCAGCAGGGGCATGCCGAGCGACGGTGCGGCGCTGAACAGCTCATCGACGAAGGCGTCTTCGGCCCGGCGCAAGGCCGCCAGCGGGACGGCGATTTGGGCCAGGAACTCGGCGGGATAGTTCGATCCGCTGTGCGGCGAAGCGACCACTACCGGGAGGGTCTGACGCTCCGGCAGGCGGAGGTCCAAGGCCTGATGATGAGGGGACTCGTGATCGGGCGGGAGCGACGCTAAATCCATCCCTGCCTAATAGCGCGTGGGGCCGGGCGCGTCACGCACCTGCTCTTGCCAATCCCCGGGGAGCGATGTAGACGACCGGGCTTCCGCGTCTGGCTGTGCCCCGACACAGCGCAACGCGAGCGGCGATGGGCGCGTAGCTCAGCGGTAGAGCACTGTCTTGACATGGCAGTGGCCACAGGTTCGATCCCTGTCGCGCCCACCATCGCCTGCACCCAATACCGACAACACGAAAGTGTCGATACGCCAATAACCAATGGTGTTTCTGCACGCGCGCCGAGACGCGAGTCACCGGCGCAATCGGGCAGGGGCCGGTAGGCCTATGTCAACCGCCTTGATACCCTCATAGGCATCGGTGTTGACGCCAGCAGTGATGATGACCGCGATCAAGATGCCACGGCCACCGTTTGCCTGCCGAGGAAGGCTTTGACCTTGCCATCGATCTCTTCGCACGGCCGGAAGGCGCGGTAGTCAGACTGTCCCCGGTGGCTGCCGCGGTTGAAGACATGCGGCGGCACTTGTAGGATGGCAGGCTACAAAAAGACTAAAAAATTACCCAGGGGAGGAAGAATCATGAATCTCGCAATCATTTGGCGTGCCATCGCGGGCGCGTTGCTGGCCGGTGCGATCGCGGTCTCGCCCGCCTCAGCACAGGATCTGCCGCGCAAGCAGTTCAAGGTCGTCGGGACCTGGTCCAATCTCACCAACTGGCAGCAGAACGAAATGCCTTGGTGGACCAAGGAAATCCCGGCCGCGTCCAACAACGCGATCACCGCGCAGGTGCAATCGCTCAGCGATCTCGGCCTCAAGGGTACCGAGATCATGCGCATGCTGAAGCTCGGCCTGTTTGATTTTGCCCATGCGGTGCCGATCTACGTCGCCGAGGACGCGGCGCTGGAGGGCATCGATCTGGCCGGCACGGCGCGCGACTTCGCCACCATGCGGAAGATTACGCAGGTCTATGGCGCCAAGCTCGATGACAACATGGCAAAGAGCTACGGTGCCAAGGTTCTGGCCTGGAACGTTTGGCCGGCGCAGATGCTCTACTGCAACACGCCAATCACGAGCCTGGCCGACGTGAAGGGCAAGAAGGTGCGCGTCCAAGGTGTCAGCCAGGGCGACCTGATCGCCGGGCTCGGCGGCATCGGCGTGACGATCCCCTTCGCCGAGGTGGTGCCCGCCCTGCAGCGCGGCACCGTCAATTGCGGTATCACCGGCACCATGCCCGCCTACAAGGCCGGCTGGCACGAGGTCACCACCCATGTACTGACCCTGCCGCTGGGCTTCACCGCCGGCTATCTCGTAGCCAGCCTGAACACCTGGAACAGCCTCGATGACAAGACCAAGGCGTTCATGGAAGCGCAATCCAAGACGTGGACCGACCGCGCCTGGAAAGTGATCATGGACGAGAATGAGATGGGGCTGATTTGCACGACCGGCCAGGGCGGCGAATGTGCCGTTGGCAAGCCCGGCAAGATGGTGAATGTGAAGCCGACGCCCGCTGATGTGGAGATGCTCGACAAGGCGGTGGCGGAGACTGTGCTGCCGCGCTGGGCAAAACGCTGCAACGCCGCCTGCGTGGCAACCTGGAATGACACGGTTGGCAAGATCCTCAACGTGACCGCCAAGCCGTGATCTGAACCAACGCGCCGCGGACCCTGACACAGGACAGGGTCCGCGGCGCGTTCCCGACGGAAACTCGCTCTGCCCATGAGGCGCCACGATGCATGGCGGACCATTGACCTTCTTTGCACCCATCGCGCGCGCCGTGGCGATCGCCTCCGGCTGGTGCCTGATGGCGATCGCGGTGCTGACCTGCATCGAGGTCATCGGGCGAAAATTCTTCGCCTTCTCCTTTCAGGGCATCGATGAACTGAGCGGCTATGCCATGGCCGTGGTGAGTGCCGCCGGCTTCACATATGCGCTCTGCACCCGCGCCCATATGCGCATCACGCTCGCCTTCCCCTATCTGCCGGCGTGGCTGTGCGGCGTGCTGAACGTGGTGGCGCTGGTCACCTTGGCCGCCATGGCGGTGTTCTGCGCCGTGCGCGGCTTCGCCGAGGTGTATGCCTCCATCGGTGTGCACAAGGGTGACTGGACCGATCCGATGATCTGGCGCCGCGCCAACACGCCGATGCAGACCCCGGTCTGGATACCGCAGGCGCTGTGGTTCCTTGGCCTCGCCTTGTTCGCCGCCACCGCCACCGCTTGTGCCGTGCACGCCATCGGCCTGCTGTTTAAAAATCGCGCGCGGCTCAACGACCTCTACGGGCCGCAGACCCTCGACGAGGAGATCAAGATCGAAACCGAGCTGGCGCAGGAACGCGAGCTGAATCGCGGAGAGCGCGCATGATCGATATCACCACCGCAGGGATTGGCTTTGCCCTCATGCTGGTGCTGATGGCGTTCGGGCTGCATATCGGCACGGTGATGTTCGCACTCGGCATTCTCGGAGCCGGGCTGTTTTTCGGCGCCCCAGGAGTGAACGCACTCGGCGTGGTCTATTTCGAGCAGATGAACGCCGATCTGCTGATGGCGCTGCCGCTGTTCATCCTGCTGGGAGAAATTCTGGTGCGGTGTGGCTCCAGCGAGCGGATGTATCATTCGCTGTCGGACTGGCTCAATCCGCTGCCTGGTGGGCTGCTGCACACCAATATCGCCGCCTCCGCCTTGTTCTCGGCCATTTCGGGGTCCTCGGTCGCCACGGCGGCGACGATTTCCACCGTGGCGCTACCGACCTTCCGCAAGAAATCCTACGACGTCCGCGTGGTGCTGGGCTCCATCGCCGCCGGCGGTTCGCTCGGCAATCTGATACCGCCGGGTATCGCGATCATCATCTATGGTGTGCTGACCAACACGTCCGTCGCGCGCCTCTACGCCGCCGCGACCATCCCGGGTGCGGTGCTGACAGTGATGTTCATGGCCTGCATCGTCATCATGGCGCTGTGGAATCCCGCGATCGCGCCGCGCGAGCCTGTGACCGATCCGCTCTCGGTACGACTGTGGCGGCTGGTCGATCTGCTGCCGCCGTTGCTGGTGTTCGCGATCGTCATGGGCAGCATCTATGCCGGCTGGGCGACGGCAACGGAGGCGGCGGCGATTTCCGTTATCGTCGCGCTGCCGATCGCGGCGTTCTATCGCAAGCTTTCCATCGCCATGCTGCATGATGCCTATCTCTCGACGATCAATCTCACCGCGCTCAGCATGCTCATTCTCGCCGGCGCCTTCGTGCTGAATTTTGTGCTGGGCATGCTTGGCGTCACCGCCGTTCTGGGAAAATTTGTCGCCACGCTCGATGTCACTTCCACACAGCTGTTGTATATTCTGTTCGTATTCTACGTGATCCTGGGCACGTTCTTCGAGACCCTGCCGATGCTGGTCGGGACCTTGCCGTTGGTGTTTCCGCTGATCGTCGCGGCGAATATTGATCCGGTACTTTTCGGTGTGTTTCTGGTGCTGATGTGCGAAATTTCTCTCATCAGCCCCCCAGTGGGAATGACGCTCTATGTCATCCAGGCGGTGCGCAATGAGGGCTCGATCAGCGACGTATTTCGCGGCACCGTGCCTTTTTTCGTCACCATGCTGCTGATGACCATCGTGCTCATCCATTGGCAGGACATGGCGCTCTGGCTGCCGCGGCTGGCGTTCGATTGAGGAGAGCGACAAAGCCCGTCCGCTCCCGGAGATCGCCGACCGTGGAGCCGCGAAGCACCCGAGTATCCACAGCCGCGAAGCCGCACGCCTCGTGGGCGAAGGGAAAGGGCAGGAAAGCCGCATTTCTTGCTATAGCCCCCACAGCCCTCGATTTGACCGCCTCTTGATCTCAATCGAGCGCCATCGGACTGTAGAACGTCACTGGAGTTCCGATGTCCGATTTTTTCTCCCTCTACAGCCATGACTTTGTGCGCATCGCCTGCTGCGTACCACGGACCCAGGTTGCCAACGCGCCCTACAACCTCGCGGAGACGCTGCGGCTGGCCAGGGAAGGCGACAAGGCCAGCGTCGCGCTGATGATTTTCCCGGAGCTGGGGCTGTCGTCCTACGCGATCGACGACCTCTTGCAGCAGGACTCGCTGCTCGACGACGTCGAGCGCTCGATCGCGCAGCTGGTCGAGGCCTCCCGCGAGCTGAATCCCGTCCTGATCGTCGGCGCGCCGCTGCGCGTGATGGGGCGGCTCTACAACACCGCTGTCGTGATCCATCTCGGCACGATCGTGGGTGTGGTTCCCAAGACCTACCTGCCCAACTATCGCGAGTTCTACGAGAAACGCCATTTCGTGTCGGGCGCCAATGTGCTCGAGAGCGAGATCCCGCTGGCGGGCCAAAAGGTGCCGTTCGGCACGGACATGTTGTTCCGCTCGACCGGCACCGTACCGATGACCTTCCATGTCGAGATCTGCGAGGACATCTGGGTGCCGGTGCCGCCGTCCAGCCTCGCGGCCTTGGCCGGCGCGGAAGTGCTCGTGAACCTTTCCGCCAGCAACATCACGATCGGCAAGGCCGAGCTGCGCCGCCTGCTGTGCGGCAGCCAGTCGGCGCGCTGCAGCGCGGCCTATGCCTACTCGGCGTCGGGCCCCGGCGAGTCGACGACCGATCTCGCCTGGGACGGCCAGGCTGCGATCTTCGAGTGCGGCGATCAACTGGCGGAAACCGAGCGCTTCGAGAAGGACTCGACCATCGTACAGGCCGACGTCGATCTCGGCCGCATCCGGCAGGAGCGCCTGCGCAATGGCGGCTTCGCCGACAATGCGCGCGAAGGAGGCACGGGGGTGTCGCGCTTCCGTCGCATCGAGTTCGCACTCGATGCGCCGAAGAAGAGCGTGCCGTTGCAGCGCGCCATCGAGCGCTTTCCCTACGTGCCGTCGGACCCGGCCAGGCTGCGCGACAATTGCTACGAGGCCTACAACATCCAGGTCCAGGGTCTGGCGCAGCGGCTGCAGTCGAGCCGTGTCCAGCGCGCCGTCATCGGCGTGTCGGGCGGTCTCGATTCAACGCACGCCCTGCTGGTGACCTGCCGGGCGATGGACCTGCTGGGCCTCGATCGCAAGAACGTGCTGGCCTACACGATGCCGGGTTTCGGCACCTCGGACAAAACCCACAAGAACGCCTGGAAGCTCATGCGCGAGCTGGGCGTCACGGCAGCCGAGATCGACATCAAGCCCACGGCCAAGCAGATGCTGGCCGACATCGGCCATCCGTTCGGGCGCGGCGAGAAGGTCTACGACGTCACCTTCGAGAACGTGCAGGCGGGCCTGCGCACGGACTACCTGTTCCGGCTGGCCAACCAGCACAGCGGCATGGTGGTCGGCACGGGCGATCTGTCGGAGCTTGGCCTCGGCTGGTGCACCTACGGGGTGGGCGATCACATGTCCCACTACAATCCCAACGGCTCGGTCTCCAAGACGCTGATCCAGCATCTGATCCGCTTTGTCGCGGCCTCAGGCGATGTCGACAAGGATACGGCCGCCACGCTGCACGACATTCTCGACACCGAAATCTCGCCGGAACTGATCCCGCCGGGTGAGGGCGGCGTCATCCAGTCGACCGAGCAGTCGGTCGGGCCCTATGCGTTGCAGGACTTCAACCTCTATTACCTGACGCGGCTCGGGTACCGGCCCTCGAAGATCGCCTTCCTCGCCTGGAACGCCTGGCACGACCTCGACAAGGGTGCCTGGCCCGCCAACGTGCCGGCAGGATCCAGGCGTGCCTTCACGCTGGAAGAGATCCGCAAGTGGATGACCCTGTTCCTGCGCCGCTTCTTCACCAACCAGTTTAAGCGTTCGGCACTGCCCAACGGGCCGAAGATTTCGTCGGGCGGCTCGCTGTCGCCGCGTGGCGATTGGCGCGCACCCTCCGACGGCAGCCCTGATGTATGGTTGGCCGAACTCGCCGGGCATGTCCCGGAGAAGTAGACTGGGTTTCGCCTAGGGAGAACGATGCCATGCCACTCGAGATCAAGAAGACCGTGCAGCAGATGGTCGACGAGGCGAACGCCGCCATCGAGACCTTGCCTTTGGCCGAGGCGATGAAGGCGCATGGCTCGTCGGGGGTCACTTTCATCGACATTCGCGATCCGCGCGAGTTGTGGCGCGACGGCACGATTCCGGGCGCCATCAACGTGACGCGCGGCATGCTCGAAATGTGGATCGACCCCAAGAGCCCCTATGCCAAGGAATTCTTCCAGACCGGCAACAAGTTCGTGTTCTTCTGCGCCGGCGCCTGGCGCTCGGCGCTCGCGACCAAGACGGCACAGGACATGGGCCTGACGCCTGTCGCGCATTTCGAAGGTGGTTTCGGCGCCTGGAAGAAGGCAGGTGGTCCGGTGGAAACGGTCGAGCCCAAGAAATAGGGCGGGCGCTTCGACCATGGGCGCCGAGCAGCCGCTAGTTCCGCAGCCGACCGAGGCCGATTTCCCGGAATTCCTGTCGATCCCGGTCCGCATCGCACGCAACGCAGCGCTCTTTCCCGACAAGGCAGCCGTCAAGTGCGAGGGCGCGACGCGAAGCTGGCGGGATTTTGACCGCCGCGTGAACAGGATCGCCCGCACGCTTGCCGTCATGGGCGTGGGACGCGGCGACAAGATCGCGATCCTGGCGGTCAATTCGATCGACTACCTGGAAACCTTCATGGGCGGCCTGCGTGCCGGCGCCTGCGTCGTGCCGCTGTCGACCATGGCGGCGGCGGATGCGCTCGAGAAGATGCTCGACGACTGCGACGCCAAGGTTCTGTTCCTGTCGGAGCAGTATCGCGGGCTGGTCGAGCCCTATGAGGATCGGCTGGGCAAGCTGATCGCCGGCGGTCGCATCGCCTACGATTTCGTCCGACCGGGCTGGCGGAACTTCGAGGAGTGGCTGGCGCCCGCCGGCGACGCCGCCTTCGCCGTGCCGATCGGTCTGCTCGATGATTTCAACATCATCTACAGTTCCGGGACCACGGGTCTGCCCAAGGGCATCCTGCACAGTCACATCATGCGCGACATGCTGGCCGTGCGCTTCACCGCCTTCGACTACGGTCCGGACACGATCTCGCTGGCGTCGACACCGCTCTATTCGAACACGACGCTGGTTTCCGTGCTGGCCACGGTCGGCGTCGGCGGCACGACCATCCTGATGACCAAGTCGGATGCGGCGAAGTTCCTGGAGATCGCCGAGAAGGAGCGTGTGACGCATGCGATGCTTGTCCCCGTGCAGTACCAGCGCATCCTGGCGCACCCGGATTTCGACAAGTACGACCTCGGCTCCTTCAAGGCCAAGCTGTCGACCAGCGCGCCGCTCAGGGCGCAGATCAAGGCGGATTGCCTGGCCCGCTGGCCGGGGCGGCTGATCGAAATCTACGGGCTTACCGAGGGCGCGGGGAGCTGCACGCTCGAAGCCAACCTCTACCCCGACAAGCTCCATACCGTCGGCAAGCCGGGCCTCGGCAGCGAGATCGTGGTGCTGGACGAGCAGGGCAGGGTGCTGCCGCAGGGCGAAGTGGGCGAGCTTGCTGGCCGCGCGCCGCTGATGATGAAGGGCTACTACAAGCAGGAAGACAAGACGCGCGAACTCTTCTGGCACGATCGCGACGGCCGCCTGTTCTTCAAGTCGGGCGACATGGGCAAGATCGACGAGGATGGCTTCATCGTCCTGCTCGATCGCAAGAAGGACATGATCATTTCGGGCGGCTTCAATGTCTATGCCGCCGATATCGAGGTGCTGCTGCTGAAGCATCCCGAGGTCGTCGACGTGGCGGTGATCGGCGTGCCGAGCGACCAGTGGGGCGAATCGCCGATGGCGCTGGCCGTTCGGGCGCCGGGGTCGAAGGCGACGATGGAGGACATCCGCGCCTGGGCCAACGAGCGGCTGAGCAAGACGCAGCGCATCGTCGCGGTGGAGTTTCGCGAACAGCTGCCGCGCAGTACTATCGGCAAGATCATGAAACGTGAATTACGGGCGCCCTACTGGGAAGGCCGAGCCAGCAAGATTTGAGGACACGATGACCGAACCGACGCTGCGCTCTTCGCATCTCTTCACCCTGACCCTGCAGGTCGATCCGAACATGACGGATATCGGCGAGACGCCTTATGGACGCCGCCGCATCGCCACCGTCACGGGCGGCAGCTTCGACGGCGAGGAGCTGCGCGGCAGCGTGCTTCCCTCGCCGGGAGGCGACTGGCTGCTGCTGCGGCGCGATGGAATCCTGCAACTCGACGTG
>CAMDOT010000066.1 GCA_945903635.1 Rhizobium sp. Q54
TGTCGTCGGGCGTGGCACGGGCCCAGGACGCCTCGCCGCCCAACGATATGCTGCTGGCGACCCTTTGGACCCAGCGCTCGGTCGAATACAAGGGCAATGCCCTCACGGTCTTTGCGCTGGCGCGCATCCGCCTCGACGAGGCGCTGGCCGACAAGAACTGGACAGCATCGCCTGCCGAGCAGAAGGCCGATTATCAGAACCTGCCGCCCGCCGTCATTCTCGACATCGACGAGACCCTGCTCGACAACTCGCGCTACCAGGTCTGGATGCTCCGGAACAACCAGACCTTCAGCACCAAGACCTGGAACCAGTTCTGCGCCGCCCAGGTCTCGACGGCGATCCCCGGTGCGGTCGAGTTCACCAAGTATGCCGATTCCAAGGGCGTGAAGGTCTTCTACATCACCAACCGTGGCGCCGAGACCGAGAAGGACACGCGCGAGAACATGGCCAAGTTCGGCTTCCCGATGGGCGGCAATGTCGACACCTTCCTGATGCAGAACGAGAAGCCGGAGTGGGGTGGCGCCAAGGGTACGCGCCGCGCCGTGGTGACCAAGGATTACCGCGTCCTCCTCAACATCGGCGACAATTTCGGCGATTTCGACGATCGCTACCGTACCAGCGAGGCCGAGCGCCTGAAGGCCTTCGACTCCGACATGGCCTATTGGGGCCGCCAGTGGCTGGTGATCGCCAACCCGACCTACGGCTCGTTCGACACCGCGCCCTTCGGCCACGACTTCAAGAAGCCGCGCGAGGAGCAGCGCAAGGCCAAGTGGGATGTACTGGAGACGTGGGCCGGGCCCACGCCGTAGAGGCTAGATCGCCGCTTCGGTCTCGGCGTCGAACAGGTGCAGCCGCTCGGGCTTCAGCGCCAGCTTGAGCTTGTCGTGGGCACGCACGCGTAGCGTCGGTTCGACGCTCGCCACCATCAAGGCCGGGCCGACGCGCATATCGAGCAGGATCTCGGAGCCCAGCTGCTCCACTACCTCTACGGCGGCTTCGAAACAGTATTCCGGCGCATCCGCCGCGGTCGCGATGTGGATGTCCTCCGGCCGGATGCCGAGCGTCGCCTTGTGGCCGGTCTTGGCACGGGCCCGCGTGGCCAGTTCGCCCGGCAGTCCGATGCGCAGCCCTTCTGCCTCGGCGAGAGGCTTGCCGCCGTTTTCCACCAGGGTGACGTCGGCGAAATTCATCGCCGGCGAACCGATGAAGCCCGCGACGAAGCGATTGGCCGGGGTGTTGTAGAGTTCCAGCGGCTCGCCGACCTGCTGGACCAACCCGTCCTTCATCACCACCACCCGATCGCCGAGTGTCATGGCCTCGACCTGGTCATGGGTGACGTAGACCGAGGTCACGGCCAGCCGCTCGTGCAGCTTCTTCAGCTCGACGCGCATCTGCACACGCAGCTTGGCATCGAGGTTGGAAAGTGGCTCGTCGAACAGGAACACCTTGGGGTCGCGCACGATCGCACGGCCCAGCGCCACGCGTTGCCGTTGGCCGCCTGAAAGCTGGCGCGGCTTGCGTTGCAACAGGCTTTCGATACCGAGGATGGAGGCGGCATTGTTGATCCGCTTTTCGATCTCGGCCTTCTCGAACTTTCTCATCTTCAGGCCGAACGCCAGGTTGGAGGCGACGCTCATGTGCGGATAGAGCGCGTAGTTCTGGAACACCATGGCAATGTCGCGGTCCATCGGTGGCACTTCATTGACCACCCTGTCGTCGATCCGGATCTCGCCGGTGGTGATGGCTTCGAGGCCCGCGATCATGCGCAAGGTCGTGGTCTTGCCGCAGCCCGACGGTCCGACGAAGACCATGAACTCCTTGTCACGGATCTGCAGGTCGACGTCCTTCACGACATGGGTGGTGTCGAACTTCTTGTTGAGCTTGTGGAGGCTGACCTCGGCCATGACGCACTACCCCTTGACCGAGCCGGTAAGGCCCGCAACGTAATGTTCGACGAAGAACGAATAGACGATCGCCACCGGGATCGAGCCCAGCAGGGCGCCGGCCATCAACGGTCCCCAGAAGAACACGTCGCCGCGGATCAGCTCCGAAGTGACGCCGACCGGGACGGTCTTCTGGTCGGGCGACGACAGGAAGACCAGGGCGTAGATGAATTCGTTCCACGACAGCGTGAAGGCGATGATGCCCGACGACAGGATGCCGGGCACCGCGACCGGAATGATGATGTAGACCATCGCCTTCCAGCGCGAGGCGCCGTCGATGCGGGCGCACTCCTCGAGTTCCTTCGGGATGGCCTTGAAATAGCCCATCATCAGCCAGGTACAGAACGGGATCAGGAACGTCGGATAGGTCAGGATCAGCGACCACGGCGTGTCGCCGAGCTGGAAGTTCCGGATGATCTCCGCCAGCGGAATGAAAAGCAGCGTCTGCGGCACCAGGTAGGTGATGAAGATCGCCGTGCCGAGGCCGCCGGCGTAGGGGAAGTTGAGGCGGGCCAGCGCATAGCCCGCCAGGACCCCGCAGAACAGCGAGATCACCGTCGACACCAGCGCGATGAACATGGTGTTGAACATCCAGCGCGCGAAATTGGTCTCCTCAAACAGATAGAGGATGTGCTCGAGCGTCGGGTTGTTGGTCCAGAACGGCATGTAGTTGGGCGCGTTCCACGGCAGGTAGAGTTCGCCGTCCGGCCTGAAGGTCGTGACGATCATCCAGTAGAACGGAAACAGCAGGACGAAGACGAACAGGGTCAGCGGAAGATTGTAGAAGACCCATCGTCTCCAGAGTGCACCCTCGATCATGTCAGCGGGTCTCCGGGCTCATCGGGGGGCTCATCGGGTTTCCACCCGGCGGATGTAGAGCAGCTGCACGACCACGATGACGAAGAGGAACGGGAACATCGCGAGGGAGATCGCAGCACCTTCGGACAGCAGCCCGGTGCCGATGCCAAGTTGGTAGGCATAGGTGGCGAAGAGGTGGGTGGCATTGGCCGGCCCGCCGCCGGTCATGACGTAGACCAGCTGGAAGTCGGCGAAGGTCTGGATGACCGAGAACAGCACCACCACCAGAGTGACCGGCATGAGCAGCGGCCAGGTGACGTGCCAGAAGCGCGCCCACGGGCGCGCGCCATCGATGGCGGCAGCCTCGTGCAGCTCGGGGCTGATGGTCTGCAGGCCGGCCAGCAGGGTGATGGCGAAGAACGGCACGCCGCGCCAGATGTTGATGATGATGATCGACGTCATGGCGAGGTCGGGGTCGCCCAGCCAGTTGATGCGGGTGGTGATCAGGCCGAGCTGGAACAACGTCCAGTTGATGACGCTGAAGGTGGGATCGAACATCCACTTCCAGGCAAAGGTCGAGAGCACCGTGGGGATGATGAAGGGCAGCAGGATGAAGGCGCGGATGATCGCCTTGCCCTTGAAATGCCGGTTGAGCAGGATCGCCAGCCACAGGCCGAGGGCCAGCTTGAATACCGTCGTCACGCCCGTGTACCAGAACGTGTTCCACACGGTGGTGCGGAAGATGCTGTCGTCCCAGATCTTGTAGAAATTCTTCAGCCCGACGAAATGGCCGGGATCTCCGACGCGCGCGCTGCTGAGCGACAGCAGGACGCCTTCGAAGAAAGGGTAGGCAATGAACAAGCCGAGCAGGATCGCGGTTGGCGCCAGGAGCGCCATCGCGAGCCAGCGCTCGTCTTCAAGCTTACGCAACCGCGGGGAGAGCCGTTTGCTCTCCGCCGCCGAAAGTGCTGTCACCGCCATGGACGGCTTACCCTAAACGCAGTTTCCGGGACTTAGACGTAGACTTTCTTGAGCTCGGCTTCGGCCCACTTCATCGCGTCCTCGGCGGGCATGCCCTGCACCGCCTTGGCGTACATGTCGGTAATGATGTACTTCGAAAGGACTTCCTGGGCCTTGGCGTCGGGCGGTCCGGCATTGCCGATGGCCTGGCCGAGACGGGCCGCGACCTTGTAAGGCGTCATGACCGGATCGACGTCCCACAGCTTGTCGCTCTCCCACTTGGCGGTGCACGGAGTGGCGAAGCCCTTCTGCGATTCGAAGAACTTCCTGTAGTTCGCCTCGGTGTGAATCCACTTCAGGAATTCCTTGGCGGCATCCTGGTTCTTCGAATACTTCATCAGCATGTTCGACTGCAGCAGATGGAAGCCGAACTGTCCCGCCGGTCCCTTGGGTAGGGGCGCATGCAGGATGTCCTTGTTCATCGGCAGGCCCTTTTCCGTCTTGTACTGGTCGGGCTTGCGCAGGGTCTCGATGTAGATCGAGGCGCCGTTCAGGGTCGCGGAGATGGTCTGCGACAGGAACGCGCGGTTGTTGTTGGTGTCGTCCCAAGCGAGGCCGCCCTCGTCCATGCCGTCCTTCCACAGGCCCTGCATGAACTTGATCGACTCGAGCGTTTCCTTGCTGTTGAGCACGACCTTGCCGCTGGCGTCGACCTCCTTGCCGCCCCACGACCACAGGTACGGGTAACTGAAACCCGGTGCGTCGCCGAAGGTGTGGCCCAACGTCTGGCCGAATGGCCGGCCCTTGGCCTTCAGCTTCTTGGCGGCCTCGCGATAGCCGTCCCAGGTGTCGGGGAACTTGGTGAGGCCGATCTCCTCGAACCATGACTTGCGCCAGGCGATCATGCCGCCGATCACGGCCCAGGGCATGCCCATGTAGATCTTGCCGTTGCTGCAGATCGCCTTTGCGTACGGGAAGATGCCGCCTTCGCGCTTGCCGACTTCCTCGGCGATCGCGCTGACGTCGACGACGCTGTTGGCGTAGAGATGGGTATAGCTGTTGAACGACATGATCAGGTCGGCGCCGGCGCCCGACTGGATGCCGGCGGTGATGCGCGGCTGCAGGTCGTTGCCGTTCACGGTCTCAAGGTTCATTTTGACGCCCAGAGCCTTTTCGGCCTCCGGCATCATTTCCCTCTTCAAAAGCGTATCGGTGGCCGGCACGAAGTCGACCCACTTGAGCCAGTGAACCGTCCGCTGCTGGGCGAAGGCCGGTGTGCGGCCGGTTGCAAGGATGGCGGCCATGCCGCCCATCGACGCGGCGGCTGCACCGCCTGCAAGCTTAAGCACGCTACGACGCTTCGTCTTGGCCATGATTGTCCTCCCAAGGACTGCCGCCTCGTTGGGCGGATTTCGTTGTATTGACGCCATCGTAGGCATTGGGAGGGTCGCGGCGCAAGCCGAATAGCGAAAGTTCGACTGGCGAATCTTTCCGGCAGGTTTTTCAAACCGGCGGAGGGCTACTCCAGAAGCGACCGCAGCATCCAGGCCGTCTGCTCGTGCACCGTGAGGCGCTGCGTCAGCAGGTCGGCAGTCGGTTCGTCGTTGGCATTGTCGGCGAGCGGGAAGACGCCGCGCGCCGTGCGCGCCACGGCCTCGTGCCCGGTGACCAGGATCCGCACCATGTCCATCGCCTTGGGCGGTTTGGCGGGCACGTCCTCGAGCGAACTCAGCTTGCCGAACTGGGCGTAGGAGCCAGGTGCCGCATGGCCCAGCGAGCGAATGCGTTCGGCGATCGGGTCCACCGCATTCCAAAGTTCGGTGTACTGCGTCATGAACATGGTGTGCAGCGAGGTGAACATCGGACCGGTGACGTTCCAATGGAAATTGTGCGTGGTCAGGTAGAGCGTGTAGGTGTCGGCCAGCAGGTGGCTGAGGCCGGTGGCGATCTTGCGCCGGTCGCCCTCCGCGATGCCGATGGAGATGGTCGGTGCCTGCGCGCTCTTAGCCATGACTGCCCCCGGGAAGTTGCGTGTCCGCATCCTACAGCAGGGCAGGGTCGACCGTGAACAGCTCCTGCGCGCGCCCGACGCCGCGCAGCGCAAAGCGGCCGACCGAGACCAGCCGCGCGCGGTCGACCGGCGGCAGGGCCTCGGCCAGCGCCGACGACACCAGGACGGAACGATCGACCGAGCGGCACATCGAGGCGATGCGGCTGGTTTCGTTGACCGCGGGGCCCACGACCGTGAAGTCGAGCCGGTCGACGCTGCCGACGTTGCCGTAAAACACCTCGCCGATATGCAGGCCGACATACACCGAGGTGACTGGCCGTTCCTCGGCCTGGCGGCGTTCGTTCACCGCGCGGACCTTCTCGCGCATATCGGCCTCGGCCTTGAGCGCCTTGGCGCTGGCCTTCGCCGGGTCGTCGGCGCGGAAGATCGCCAGCGTGCCGTCGCCGATCAGCTTCAGCACCTCGCCACCGGCCTGATGGATCGCGGTGATGACAGCCTCGGCATAGTCGTTCAGCAGTGGGATCACCTCATCCGGCTTCGCGGTGTCGGTGATCTTGGTGAAGCCGCTCAGGTCGGAGAACCACAGGACGGCGTCGATGCGGTCGGCCACGCCGCGCGAGATGCGGCCGCTCAGCACGCGCTTTCCGGCGTCGCGCCCGAGATAGACCTCGACCAGCGTGCCGGCGACGCGGGTGAGGGCGGCGGCCTTGATGGCGAGCGCCAGCGGCGGCACCAGGCGGCGCAACGCAACCATGCCGGCGTCGATAAATCCCTCGGGATGGCGCGTCATCCAGGCGGAGTAGACGCCATCCATCTCGCCGATGGCATTTTCTTCGGCAAAGCGGTGGACGAAGACGAGATAGTCGGTGTGGCCGACGTCCTTCATCTCCTGGATGATCGGGAAATCGGCCGCTTCACCAAAGCCGATGCGCCGGCGCAGTTCCTCCTCGCCGGTCTGCAGGAGATGGAAGAACGGGCTGCGCTGCCACGATTCGGCGGCCGCGCCCTGGTCGGTGCGGCCATACTCGACCATCGGCGCATCGTCCGATTCGTCATCGCGCCAGCGGAAGACGCGGCCTTCATGGACAGGATGTAGTGTGTCGATGAAGGCGAGCCCGCGCGACAGGGGGAGGCCGGCGGCGCGGCACTTCTCGCAGAATTCGCGCAGCAGATCCTCTTCCGCCACGCCGGCGAGGCCGCGGCGAACCACCCAACCGGCGATACGGACGATGTCGGTGTCTTTCATGGGACCACGGTCCCTATCAAATAATGCGGTCGCGGAAGTGGCAAGCGGCCAAATGACCCGGCGCGACTGTGCCCAACAGCGGCGTCTCGACTGTGCAGAGATCGGCCTTGAGCGGGCAGCGCGGATTGAAGTGGCAGCCCGGCGGTGGATTGAGGGCGCTCGCGATCTCGCCTTTGGCCTTTGCCCCGGCGACGGTGGCGGCGGCGCGGTGGAACGGGTCGGGGATCGCGGCAATCAGCGCACGCGTATAGGGATGGCGCGGGTCCTCGAAGATCTCCTGCCAGCCGCCCTGCTCGACGATGCGGCCGAGATACATCACCGCCACCCGGTCGCTCACGTGCTCGACCACGCCGAGGTCGTGGCTGATCATGATGTAGGCCAAGCCCATCTCGTCCTTGAGCTCGAGCAGCAGGTTGATGATCTGGGCGCGGATCGACACGTCGAGCGCCGATACCGGTTCGTCGCAGATCACCAGCTTGGGTTTCAGGATCAGGGCGCGGGCGATGCCGATGCGCTGGCGCTGGCCGCCGGAGAATTCGTGCGGGTAGCGGTCGGCATGTTCGGGCCGGAGGCCGACCTTGGCCATCAAGTCGATGACGCGCGCCTCGACCTCGGCCTTGTCGCCGACGCCGTGCAGGCGCAGCGGATCGGCCAGCGTGCGGCGCACGGTCTGGCGCGGGTTGAGCGACGCGTAGGGGTCCTGGAAGACCATCTGCACCGTGCGCGCCATCTCCATGCGGTCGGGCGGTTTGTCGCCCGATATCTGCTGGCCGCCGACATGGATGCGGCCGCGTGTCGGCAACACCAGGCCCATGATGGCGAGCGCCAAGGTGGACTTGCCGCAGCCCGACTCGCCCACCAGCCCCAGGCATTCGCCGGGCTTCACGTCGAGTGTCACGCCGTCCACGGCCTTCAAGGTCTTGATGCCGCCGGCCAGCATGCTGCCGACCTTGAACTGGACGGCGAGGTCGTCGAGCGAAAGCAGCTGCTCAGCCATGGTGGTGGCACCTCACGATGCCATCGGCCGGCAGCGACGTCGCCTCGGGGACGGTCGTGCGGCAGATGTCGGTGACCGCGGGGCAGCGCGGGTTGAAGCGGCAGCCGGCCGGGTAGGCCTGGATCGACGGCACGACACCGGAGATCTCGGTCAGCCGCTGGCGGCCGCGCCGGGCGCGTTCGCCGAGGCGCGGCAGGGAATCGATCAGGCCTCGCGTATAGGGATGGCTGGGGGTGGCGAAGATGGCGTCGGCGACCTGGCTTTCGATGATGCGGCCGGCATACATCACGGCGACGCGGTTGCACATGTTGGCGACCAGGCCGAGGTCGTGGCTGATCATCAGGATCGCCGTGCCCTTGGCGGCGCACAGCTCGGCCATCAGGTCGATGATCTCGGCCTGCACCGTGACGTCGAGCGCCGTTGTGGGTTCATCGGCGATCAAAAGGTCCGGACCACAAGCGAGCGCAATGGCGATCATCACGCGCTGGCGCATGCCGCCGGAGAGCTGGTGCGGATAGTCCCTGATGCGCCGCTCCGGCGAGGGCACACGGACCTGGCGCAATGCCTCCTCGGCGCGGTCCATGGCCTCGCGCCACGATGCGCCCTGGTGCAGTACGAACATCTCGGCGATCTGGCGGCCGACCGGCGACAGCGGATTGAGCGCCGTCATCGGCTCCTGGAAGATCATGGCGACACGCTTGCCGCGCAGCCGGCGCATCTCGGCGGCCGACGCGTCCTGGATCTCCTCGCCGTCGAGCACGATCCGGCCGCCGCCCAGCGACAGCGGCCGGCGCAGCAGGCCCATGACGGAGAGCGCGGTGATGCTCTTGCCGCAGCCCGATTCACCCACCAGCCCGAACGCCTCGCCGCGGCCGATCTCGAAGGAGACGTTTTCGACGGCATTGAAGGTGACGCCGTCGCCCTGTAAGGCGATGCGCAGGTTCTCGACCTTCAGCAGCGGCCCGTTGCCGCCTGCACCCGTCACGCGCGCGCCCGTCATGCGCGCCTCGTCGTTGCCTGCGGATCGAAGATGTCGCGCAGGCCATCGCCCAGGAGATTGAGCCCGAGCACGGTGAGGAAGATCGCCAGTCCGGGGAATATCGACACCCAGGGGGCGATGGCGATGGTCTCGCGCGCGTCCGACAGCATGCTGCCCCAGCTCGGGAAGGGCGGGCGGATGCCGAGGCCGAGGAAGGACAGCGCTGCTTCGGCCAGGATCGTGCCGCCCATGCCCAGCGTGGCGATGACGATGATCGGCCCCAGCATGTTGGGCAGGAGCTGGGTGAACATGATGCGGAAGGGGCCATAGCCCAGGATGCGCGCCGCCTGGACGTAGCCCTGGCTCTTCAGCGACAGCGCCTGGGCGCGCGCGATGCGGCACGAGTAGGACCAGTTGGTGAGGCCGAGCGCGATCAGCAGGCTGACCAGGCCGGGTCCCAGGATCGCCATGATGGCCAGCGCGAAGATCAGCGACGGGATGGCCAGCATGACGTTGGTGAGGCCGTTCACGAAGTCGTCCCACCAGCCGCCCCAGTAGCCCGCCGTCAGGCCCAGGGTGACGCCGATGATGCTGTTGGCGATCTGGCTGACGACGCCGACCGTGAGCGAGATCTGCGCGCCGTAGACGACGCGGGAATAGATGTCGCGACCCTGGGCGTCGGTGCCGAACGGAAACTCCATGCTGGGCGGCAGCTCGGCGTTCAGGAGGTTGGCGTCCATCACCGGATCGGTGAGCGCGATCCATGGCGCGGTGACGGCGACGGCGAGGGCCACGGCGAACAGTCCGCCGCCGATCCAGGTATTGGCGCCAAGTCTCATTGCCGGTCAGCCGTAACGGATGCGCGGGTCGATCGCGACATAGGCGAGGTCGACAAGCGTGTTGATGATGAGGAAGAAGAGCACGAACACCAGGATGCAGCCCTGGACCGCCGGGATGTCGCGCTGGAACACCGAGTCGACCAGCAGCGAGCCCAGGCCAGGCCAGGAGAAGAGCTTCTCGACGACCACCGCCTGGCCCATCAGCGAGCCGAACTGCAGGCCGACGGTGGTGACCACCAGGACCAGTGCGTTGCGCATGACATGCCACGTCACGACGCGGCGCTCGCTCATGCCCTTGCTGCGGGCGGTGCGCACGAAATCGGCGTTGAGCACGTCGAGCACCGCCGCGCGGGTCGTGCGCGCCAGAAGCGCCAGCGGGCTGACGCCGAGCGCGATCGCCGGCAGGATGAGATGGGTGAGTCCGCCGTCGCCATAGCCGAAGCTCGGCAGCCATTTGAGCTGCAGGGCGAAGAAGTACATCAGCAGCAGGCCGAGCCAGAACTTGGGCAGCGAGAGGCCCGAGACCGCGCCCACCATGGAGGCCGTGTCGATCAGGCTGCCCGGCCGCAGCGCCGCGACGAAACCCAGGGGGATGCCGACCGCCATCGCCACCAGCATCGCCGCCATGGTGAGCTTGAGCGACGGCCACAAGCGGCCGGCGATCAGCTTGGTCACCGGCTCGCGGGTGCGGAACGAGGTGCCGAGGTCGCCGACCACGGTGGCGCCGGCATATTTGACGAAGCGCTCGAGCAGGGGCTGGTCGAGGCCCATCTCCTTGCGCATGCGCTCCATGACGGCGGGATCCATCGTTCGGCCGTCGTCGCCCAGCCCCGACATGAAGCTGCCGGGGATGACGCTGAACAGCACGAAGATCAGCGCGATGACCGCCGCGAGCGTCGGCACCATGTTGCCGACGCGGCGCACGAGAACGAGGAGCATTAGCTGCCCGGCCGGAACACCCCGATGTCCATCACTTCACCGGCGAGCGCTCGTCGACCCAGAGGTCCTCGGGATATTGATGGGCGAGCTCGGTCGGGTTGGCCTGCAGGCCGTGCAGCCACGGCTGGTAGGCCATCACCGCCTTGTTGTAGTTGAAGAACCACACCGGCGCCTCGTCGTAGAGGATCGCGTTGGCCTTGCGCAGCAACTCGGCTTGCTTCTCCGGGTCGCTCGCCTGACCCGCCTCGTCGAGCGTCTTGTCGTATTCGGCGTTGTTGAAGGCGGTGTAGTTGCAGGCCGTCCGCGGTGTCTTGGAGTGGAAGCACTTCAGGGTCGAGAGCGAGTCCGGCCCGGTGACGTTGGAGCCGATATAGGCCTCGAAAGTGCCCTTCATCGCCGTTTCGGTCAGCACCGTCGTCTCGATCAGCTTGGCCTTGGCCTTGATGCCGACCCTGTTCAGCATCGGCAGCACCGCCTCGACGATCGGCAGGCCCCAGCTTTCGTTCGGGCTGGTGGTCCATTCGAACTCGAAGCCGTTGGGATAGCCCGCCTCGGCCAGCAGCTTCTTGGCCTTCTCGGGATCGAAGGCGTAGGGCTTCATGGTCTTGTCGAAGACCGGCGAGGAGGACGGCAGCCAGGACACGGCGCGATACGCCTTGTCCTTGGCGAGGCGCTTGACGATCAGCTCGGCGTCGATCGCGTGATTGATCGCCTGGCGCACCCGCTTGTCCTGGAACGGCTTGATGCTCGCCTGGTTCATCACCATGGAGCGGGTGAACATCTCGGCCACTTCGAGGATGCCCTTGGAGAGCACGGGATCGGCCATGTAGGCGACGTACTGCACCGGACCCAGGATCGATGTGTCGATCTCCTTGTTGCGGAAGGCGACATCGCGCGCCGCGGCCTCACCCATGATCAGCACGATCACCTTGTCGGCGTAGGGCTTGCCCGGCTTGTAGAACTTCTCCCAGCGCTCGGTCACCAGCCGTGAACCCGGCACGTGCTCGACGAACTTGAACGGTCCCAGTCCCACCGGGTTGGAATTGAAGTTGCCCTTTTCGACTTCTTCCTTGGGCAGGATGGCGGTGACGCCGACGAAGAACAGGAAGCCGGGGTTGACCCGCTCGGCCAGCGTCATTTCCACCGTGAAGTCGTCGATCTTCCTGAGGCCCGAGATTTCCTTGGCCGCGCCCTTCTCGACATCGACCGCGCCCTTGATGAAGCGCACGTAGCGTGCACCCGGGAAGCCCTTGGTCGAGTCCATGATGCGCGTGTACGACCAGATGATGTCGTCGGCCGTCATGCGCCGGCCGTTGTGGAAGTAGGCGTTGTCGAGCAGCTTGTAGGTATAGACCATGCCGTCGCCGGAGACCGCGACCTCCTTGGCCAGTTCCAGCGCGGGCTGGCCCTTGGCCGAGTCCCAGTTGTAGAGCGTGCGATGCAGGATCTTGCCGGCAATGTCGTCCTGGGCGCGCGGCGAGGTATGGATGTCGAGGCTGGTGAGCGATCCGCCGTAGGGTGCCGTCATGCGCACCGTGCCGCCCTTCCTCGGCGTTTGAGTCTGGGGCGTCTGCTGTGCTTCGGCCGTGCCGAAACCCACGACGGCGACCGCCGCGGCGGCCAGCCACATCAATTTCTTCATCGCCCATCCCTCATGAAGTGCTTTATCGTTGGCGCGCATTCCATATTGCCCAGGGCATTTGCGCAAGGGGTGAAACCTGCAGGCGAAAGGATGTCGGATGTTGCCCAACTGTCTCATGATCGTGACCGCCGAAGTCGATGCCGAGGTCGAGGCCGATTGGAACCGCTGGTACGACGACGTCCATTTGCCCGATGCGCTCGCCTGTCCCGGCGTGCTGGCCGGCCGCCGCTATGTGTCGACGGGCGAGATCGCCGAAAGCGAGCGCGGCCAGAGCAGTCGCCGCCGCGCCACGCTCTACACCACGGTCTATGAACTCGACTCGCCCGCCGCCGTCGAGACGAAGGAATTCACGGCGATGCGCGGCTGGAGCCGCTTCGCGCCCCACGTCCGCTCGCAAACGCGCATCGTGGTCGGTCTCCGCTGAGGCGCTTTGCCTAGGCCGGCACGCAATAGCCGTCGCGCCTCGGATCGCAGCCGCCGGTGAAGATGCCGGTCTCCGGATCGACCGCCACACCCTGCATGCCGCCCACCTTCATGGTCCAGTCGGGACCGCTGGTCAGGTCGTGGCCGCGCTTGCGCAGTTCGGCATGGACGTCGGCTTCGACGCGGGACTCCAGCAGCACGGCGCGGCCGTCGGTCAGGCGCGCGCGCGGCGCTTCGATCGCCTGCTGCAGCGGCAGGCCGAAATCGACGTGCTGCACCATCGCCTGCGGCTGGGTCTGCAGGATGCCGTAGCTGCCCGGCGTTCCCAGCGCCAGGACGGGTGCGCCGTCCTTGGTCGAGATCGACGGCGCCATGCACATCGGAAGCTGCTCGCCCGGCTTCACGCGGTTGGGGCTCGCGGGATTCACGTCGGCCCAATAGAGGAAATTGTTGAGGCAGATACCGGTGCCCGGCACGACGATGCCGGAGCCGAAGACGCTGCCCAGGCTCTGCGTCAGGCAGAGGAGATTGCCCTCGTTGTCGGCGATCGAGAACGATGTCGTATGGCTCTCGTCCACCGCCGAGACGGGCTCTCGTGAGGGCGTCCACTGCTCGGTCGGGCCATCGACCGGTTTGCCGTCGCGCACGCGGGCGCGCAGCGTCTCGACATGGCTGTCGGAGAGAATCTCCGCCAGCCGCTGCGGTGCCGGCACGCCGGTGGCGATGCGCACGCCGGCGGCGAGGCGAATGGCGCGCAGCACGGTGTCGACATGCTCCGTCGAGTTGCGCTTCATCCCGGCGAGGTCGAAACCTTCGAGGATGCGGAGCGTCAGCAGGAACTGGAAGGCCTCGCAGGGCGGTGGCGGGACGTGGATGGTGCGGCCGCGATAGGTGATGGCCACCGGATCGCGCCACGTGGCTTTCGCGGCCATCAAGTCGTCCATGACCATGCAGCCGCCGAGCTCGGTTAGCCGCTCCAGGATCTTCTTGCCGAGCGCGCCACCGTAGAGCAGGCCCGGCCCTTCGGCCGCCAGCGCCTCGAGGGTGCGCGCAAGGTCGGGCTGCTTCAGCACGAAACCCGGCTTCACCGTACCGGCGTTCGCGGTGTAGACGCGCGACCATTCGGGATGCAGTGCCTTGTAGCCCGCGAGTTCGCCGGCCACGCCCTGGATCTCCTCGAGATTGAATTCGATGAGCTGGTAGCCATCGCGCGCGATGGCAATCGCGGGCGCGAACAGCTCGGGCAGCTTCTTCTTGCCGTGGGTCGCGTTGAGCTCGCACCAGCCGGCGAGGTTGCCCGGCGCGCCGACCGCCAGCGCGCCGCGCTGGAGCTGGCTGCGGTTGCTGAGCTTGTCGACGGGAAAGTTCTTGGAAATCGGCCCGACGAAGTCGAGCGTGCGCACGCGCTTTTCCTTGGCGATGTAGCAGGTCGCCACGCCGCGTCCGGCCAGTCCCGACATGTACGGCTCGACGACGTTAAGCGCTGCCGCGGTGGCAACCGCTGCGTCGAAGGCGTTGCCGCCATTGGCCAGAATGCGCGCACCGGCCGCCGCTGCCAGCGGATGAGCTGCCGCGACCATTCCGTGGCGCGATGTGATGGTCGGACGCTTGCCGTGCTGCAACATCTGATCTTCCTTGCGGATGGAGGCCATTCGGACGCGGGCCGTTTGGACGCGGGCCCTGCGGACGCGAGATCGTGCCGATTTCCGAACGCCGCGACCACCTCGATTTGCGCTAAGCTGCCCAGCAGGAGGGAATGACGGATGCGTAGACTGGAATTCGGCTGGTTTCTGCCGACCGCAGGCGACACCACGGCCTATGGCCTCGCGAGCGCGCAGATCGCCCCGTCGCTTCCGCTGTTCGACAAGGTCGTCGCGGCCGCCGAAGCGGCGGGCTTCGAATACATGCTGGTGCCGGTGCAGACAGCCTGCTGGGAGGCGTGGATTTCCAGCGCAATGATGGTGGCGCGCTCGAAGTCGATGCGCATGCTGGTGGCGGCGCGGCCCAGCTACATCAATCCGGTGCTGCTCGCCAAGATGATCTCTGCCTTCGACCAGCTTTCGGGCGGTCGCATCTGCATCAACCTGATCGCGGGCCAAAGCGAGGCCGAGAATGCCTCCGAGGGCGTCAAGTGGGGCAAGGAAGAACGCTACGAGATCATGGATGAGGAAGTCTCGATCCTGAAGGCGTTGTGGACCACGCGCGGCCCGGTCGACTTCGACGGCAAGTTCTATCAGCTGAAGGGCGCGCAGATCCGGCCTTATCCGTTGCAGCAGCCCCATCCGCGCTTCTATCTCGGCGGCGGTTCGAAGCAGGCCTGGGAGATCTCTGCCAAGCATTCCGACGTTCATCTCTTCTGGGGCGACACCTACGAGCGCATCCGCGCCAACATGGCGGAGATCAAGGCGATGGCGGCGCGCCATGGCCGCGAGAACGACATCGGCTTCGGCATGCGCCTGCAGATCGTATGCCGGCCGACCGAGAAAGAGGCCTGGGACTTCGCGCACGGGCTGGTCGAGCACGCGAGCGAGGCGCAGAAGGCCTTCGTGAAGGAACGCTTCGCCACTTCCGAGGCCAACCGCCGCGTGCGCGAGCTGGCGGCGATCGGCGAGACCATCGAGAAGAACCTGTGGACCGGCATCACCCAGGTGCGGCCGGGCGCCGGCATCGCCGTGGTCGGCGATCCCGAGCAGTGCGCCGACACGCTGCAGAAATTCATCGACCTCGGTTGCCACTCCTTCTGCCTGTCGGGCTACCTGCACGACGAGGAGGCCGAGCGCTTCGGCAAATGGGTGATGCCGATCCTGCGCGAACGCAACCGCGAGCGCATGCTGGCGGCCTGATGGCCCGTGTCGCGCTGCCTGATGTCGGCGCCCGCCAGCTCGAGGCGGTGCTGGCGCTGGCCGAGTACGGCAGCTTCGTTGCCGCCGCGGCACGGCTCAGGATTTCCCAGCCGGCGCTCACCCGCATGCTGAAGCGGCTCGAGGCGCAACTCGGCGTGCGGTTGTTCGAGCGCAGCACGCGCCGCGTCCAGATCACGGCGGCGGGCCGCGAGTTCGCAGCCGTTGCCGAGCGCATGCTGAACGATCTCGGCATTACCGTGCAAAGTGTGCGCGAGGTGGCGCAGGAGCGACGCGGACTGGTCGTGATCTCGTGCGTGATGTCGGTGGCGGTCGGTCGCCTGCCGCGCATGATCGCGGCCTATCGCGGCGATCGGCCGGGTGTCGAAATCCATGTGCGCGAGGGCGTGTATGCGTCGATCCTCGACGATGTGCGCAGCGGCGTCGCCGATTTCGGGATCAGCTATGTCGATGAACTGCCCGACTTTGCGGTCGGGACGCCCTTGGGCCGGGAAACCTTCCATGCCGTCGTGCCGGCCCGGCACAAGCTAGCCGGCCGAGGCAGCGTCAGCCTGGCCGAGCTCGCCGAGCATCCCATCGTCGCCCTGCCGACCGAATCGCGCACACGCCGCACGATCGATGCCGCGGCGGTGACAGCGGGCCTGCAGCTGCATCAGAGGGTGGTCGTCAACCAGATCGCGACGCTGCTGGCCCTGGTTGGGGCCGGCGTTGGTGTTGGCGTGGTGCCCGGCGGCGCCACGCGCGGTCCGCTGGTCCGCGGCTTGCGCTTCATTCCGCTGGCCGAGCCGAAGCTGGTGCGCCGCCTCGGCCTGATCACCTTGCGCGAGCGTGAACCGACGCCAGTGGCCTCGGGCTTCATGGCGCTGCTGCGGCGGGAATGGCCCAAATCCGATTGATGCGTCATATGCAACAATATCGTCTATCAGGTTGATCTTGGCATAGCGGCGAGGGCGGCTATTCTGGCAGTGGAGGAAATCGTGCAGCTCTCTTCGAAGACCTACGACGCCAACGACATCTCCGCCGTTCAGGAGCTGTATCACAGCAGTGGCTGGACCGACGGCCTGCCGATCGTGCCGCCGACGGCGGACGCCGTCCAAGCCTGCCTCGAGTGGGCGATGATGCCGCCGGATCAGCTGATCGGCATCGAGCCGGTGCGCGGGCTCGCGATCACCGCCGAGAAACTGGCGATCAACGCCGTCATGGCCGGCTGCCTGCCGATGCATTTTCCTGTCGTGGTCACCGCCTGGATGGCGATGATGCAGGACGAGTTCCTGATGCACGGCGCCACGGCCAGCACCGGCGGCTGCGCCGTCCTGGTCGTCTTGAACGGCCCGATCCGCCTGGAGCTCGGCGCCAACGGCACCTTCAATGCGCTGGGCAACAGCGATCGTGCCACGGCTGTCATCGGTCGCGCGGTTCGGCTCTGTCTGATCAACCTGATGGACGTGCGTCCAGGCGTCATCGACCGCTCCACGCTGGGGCATCCGGGCAAGTACAGCTACTGCCTGGCCGAGGATGAGGAGGATTCGTCGTGGCTGCCGCTGCACGAGCAGCGCGGCGTCGAGCGCGCGGCATCGGCCGTCACCGTGATGGCGGCGGGTGCACCGCGCCAGCTCATGAACGAGTGGACGACCAAGCCCGAGGAAATCCTCGAAACCTTTGCCGCCGAGATGCGCGCCAACTTGCGGCACTACTCCATTCATCCCGGCAACTATGCCCTGATCATTCCCAAGCAGCTGCGCGAGCATCTGCAGGTCGCGGGTTGGACGAAGACGAAGATTGCCGAGTTCATCCACGCGCGGGCGCGCATCCACCGCCGCGAATGGGCCGAGGTCGGTAAGGGCGCCGTCGTGCGCGACCGTGGCGACAGTGTCTATCCTGCGATGGAATCGCCCGATCAGCTCCTGGTCATCGCGGCGGGCGGGCCGGCCGGCGGCTTCGGTGCGGTCATCCCGCCCTGGCTCGGCAACAAGAGCCATGCCGTGACGCTGCCGCTCGGCGTCTGCGTCGACTGCGAACCTCCCAAGTAAAGAACAAGTAAAGAAGAGGCACACCATGACTTTCCGCGTTCTCGACCCGACGACCGAAAAGGCGCCGCCCGCCGGCAAGCTCGCGCCGCGCCTCGACACGCTCGAGGGCAAGACCGTCGGCTTCATCTCCAACGGCAAGGAAGGCACCAAGGGCTTCTTTAAGCACCTCGACCAGATGCTGCGCGAGGAGTACGGCGTCGCCAAGGTGGTGAGCCGGACCAAGTCCAACTACAGCGCGCCCGCCGACAAGCGCATCGTCGACGAGATCAAGAGTTGGGATGCCGTCGTCTCCGGCCTCGGAGATTGAGGCAGCTGTTCATCATGCAGTCTGCATGACTCAGTGACAGCCGAACGCCTGGGGGTTCCCGCCTTCAGCGTGATGACCAGCCGGTTCGCGAGCGCGGCCGAGATGATGAGCCGCGTGCTCGGGATGCCCGACTATGCCTTCGCCATGATCGGCCATCCGGTCAGCAGCGCCACCGACGACGGCCTGCGCGCCATGGCCAGGACCGCCATCGAGCAGGGCTGCAGGTTGTTGTTACGGCCGTAGAGCGGGGTTTTCGGACGCAACCTATCGCCGGCCCGGGCGTTGTCCTGACATGAAACCCATCGCCATCCTGGGCGTCCTGCTGATTGCGATCGGCGTCGCCGGCCTGCTGATTGCCAACATCTCCTTCACCGAGAAAACGGTGGTCGTCGATGCCGGCCCACTCAAGATAACGGCCGATCAGGAGCGCACTCTCCCGATCCCGAGCATCGCCGGCGTCATTGCCGTGGTTATTGGTGCGGGCCTGCTCCTCTACGGCCGCAAGGCCAGCGGCTAGGGCAACTCCAGCCGGACCGCGACCGCGGCACTGGCGATCACCGCCGGGTCGTTATTGTCGGGGTCGGCGACGTCGAGCCCACCCTTCACCACCTTCACCGTGACGATGCCGTGCGGCAGCGATGCGCGCACCTTCTCGACGTCGACCTTGTCGGGCTGCTGCACGCCGATCGTCACGTCGACGAACATGTCCGTCTTGGGGTTGATCTTGAGCGTGCGGATCATCGCCAGCGAGGAATGATGGAGCGCGTCCTGCACGGCTCGGAGGGCGGCCTTGGTGTAGTCGCCGCCGTGCAGATCGTTGCCGGTGCCGAGTTCGAGGATGACGCGTTTGGCGGCCATGATGCTGCTCCCGCTCAAATGTCGAGCCGGACGATGGCGGCCGCCTGGGCGATCACCGTCTTGTCCGTGCCGGCTTCGTTGGGAATTTCGAGGCCGCCTTCGAAGACTTTTACCGTGCCGGTGCCGTGCGGAAGCACGGCCAGCACCTGGGCCTTGTCGACCTGATCGGGTTTGGGAACGCCGATCAGCACCTCGACCTGCATGTCGTCGCTCGACTTGCCGAGCGCGGTGGCGACGGTGAGCGAGTTATGCCACAGCGCGTCCCTGAGCGCGCGGACGGCCGCCTTGGTGTAGTCGCCGCCGCGGATGTCGGTGCCCATGCCGATCTCGAGGGCCACACGCTTCAACGCCATTGCCGTCTCCTTAACTCTTGGCCAGCCCCGCCTTGATGAGCAGCGGCTTCACGTCGACATAGTACTTCTCGGCGAAGGCGCGGAACTCGGTGGGATTCTTGTCCCACGGCACCTGGATGAACTTGGCGAGATATTCGGTGACCTTGGGTTCGGTCGAGGCCTGCTTGAAAGCCTGGTAGATCGAATCGACGATCTCCGGCGGCATGCCCTTGGGCCCGAGCAGGCCATAGGGGCTCTGGCCCACGACCTTGACGCCGAGCTCGGTCATGGTCGGCACATCCTTGTAGCGCGGGATGCGCTGCTCGGTGGCGAAGGCCAGGATGCGGCACTTGCCGTCGTCGACGAACGGCGCCCATTGCGCGGCGTCGGCGATGAACTGGATCTCGCCGCCCATCAGCGCCTGCATCCATTCCGCGCCGCCCTTGTAGGGAACGTGGGTGAACTTGGCTCCCGTGGCCTGCTCTACCTCGATCATCATGAGCTGGCCGGTGCCGCCCACACCCGAGGTGCCGTAGTTGTACTTGTCCGGCTCCTTCTTGCCGGCGGCGATCATGTCCTCGAGCGTCCTCCAGGGCGAGTCGGTGCGCACGACGATGCCCATGGTGTAGCTCGAAAGGCCGGTGATGTAGGTGAAGTCGGTCAGCGGGTTCCACGTCGTCTGCTGGTAGTGCGGATAGCGCAGCGTGTTGATGCTCATCACCGCCAGCGTCTGGCCGTCGGGCTTGGCGTTGAGCAGCATCGCCGGGGCGAGCGTGCCCGCGGCCCCCGGCTTGATGTCGATGACGATCTGCTGGCCCAGGATCTTGGTCACCGCCTCGCCCAGCAGGCGCATGTGGACATCGGTGACGCCGCCCGCGGCGAACGGATTGTAGATCGTGATCGGCTTGTCGGGCTTCCAGCGCGCCTGACCCCAGGCAGCCATGGGGGCAACCATGGGCGTCGCCAGCGGGGCGGCCACGGCGGCAGCACCCGCAAGCACGGTAAATCGACGGCGACGGACGGCAAGCGACTTCGACACGGCTTTCCTCCCAGGCGTTTCTTAAGACGACGCCAGTGTAGGCGAAAGCGCGTCGAGTGCTACGCGCCGAGTGCTACTTCTTCCGCATGGCGTCGTAGCTCCACGGGCCGGGGCCGGCCGCGGCGATATAGAGGAACACGAAGCAGTAAAGCGCCGCCAGCTCGCCGGCATTGAGGATCGGATAGAAGCCGCGCGGCGCATGGGCCACGAAATAGGCCACGGCCATCAGGCCCGACAGGATGAACGCCGTGCTGCGCGTGAACAGGCCCAGGATCAGCAGAACGCTGCCCACGATCTCGATCACGCCGGCGACACCGGGCAGGGACCACAGTTCGAGCTTGGCGAACATCGGCACGGTCGGGAACTTGAAGTGCTTGGCGGTGCCGTGCTGCAGGAACAGCAACCCGCTCACGATGCGCAGCACACTGAGAAGGCGCGGCGCCCATGCCGTCGCGATGGCGTCGAGATTCATCGAATGACTCTCCGTCTGATGATTGACGTGCATCTTGCGGGTAGCACCCGACAACAACAAGCCAACGTGCACGTTACCTGGTTACCATCAGGCGACCGACCATCAGGCGACCGACCATCAGGCGACCGGTTGCGGTGGCCCCGGCGGGTGCTGCGGCGGCGGCGGCACGTCCTCGGGCGTGCCCGGTTGCTGCGGCAGCTCGGGCGGGAGGGGCTGGGGCTTCAGCGGCTCGGGCGGCACCCTGGGGACATCGGCGGGGATATCGGACATTCGAGTCTCCTGGTCACGGTGAAGGAATGCCCGCCGGGGGGCGGGCATTCCAACTGCGTGAAGACGAAGCCGCTATTCGCGGCTGTCGCCGTGGTCCTTGTTCATGTCCTCGTTCGACTTCTTCTGGTCCTGCTTCTGACCAGGCTTCTGGCCAGGCTGCTGGTCGGGCCGTTGATTCTGGCGCTGCTGCTGCTCACGCTGCTGCTGCTCGCGCTGCTGGCCCGGATTGCGATTGTTGGGATCGTTCATGGTGTCTCACTCCATGTTCGCGGCGACGGCCGAAATTGGCGTCGCTGTGAATACAACGCCCCGTCACGGGAACGGGTTGCGGGGCCAATCCGTTGTGCCGCTGCAAGCGATTCACGGAGGTATTCCATGACCAAGAAACTTGCATTCACCGTGCTGGTGGCCGGTTGCCTGATCATTCCCGGCATCGCTGCCGCCGCCAGCGAAGCCGAGTGCGCCGAGCAGTGGACGCAGGCCGATACCAACCATGACGGCGTGATCGCCGGCACCGAGGCCGACCGCTACCTCGCCTACATCCGCATCCGCGATCAGGTGACGCCGCCGGCCGATGGCCGCATCACGCAGGACAGTTTCATGCAGTCCTGCCAGGGCGACACCTTCATCGCCAAGGCAGCCGAGCCGGGCGCGCCGCTCAAGGGCGCCAACAGCTTCTCCCAGTCCCAGGCCCGCGACCGTGCCATCGCGGCCGGCCTCACGCAGGTCACGACCATGGTCAAGGATCCCGACGGCATCTGGCGCGGCACCGCCAAGAAGGGCGATGCCCGCGTAAAAGTCGCCGTCGACTTCAAGGGCAACGTCGTGATCGAGCAGTAACTCTATTTCTCGGGCACCTTGCCGATGCGCTCGACCGCGATCGCGAGGCGCTTGGCGTCGGCTGCGACAAAGGCCGCGAACGCGGGCGCATCGAGATAGGCGATCGGCGTCTCGACCTTGGCCATCGCCTCCTTGAACTCGGGATCCTCGACGGTGCGCTTCACCGCGTCGCGCAGCACCGTCATGACGGGAGCGGGTGTCGCCACAGGCGCAAACAGTCCCGACCAGATGTAGAAGGTGGCGTCGTAGCCCAGCTCCTTCATGCTGGGCACGTCGGGCAGCGAGGCGAGGCGCTTGTCGCCCCACACCGCGAGCGCCCGCATCTTGCCGCCCTTGATCTGTCCGATCGCCGCCGACGGCCCCGAGGCCAACGCGTCGATCTGGCCGCCCAGCAGCGCCGCCACGGCGGGGCCACCGCCCTGGTAGGGGATGTGGAACAGCTTTATGTCGGCGGCGGCGGCGAAAATCTCCATCGCCACATGCAGCGTGCCGTACACGCCCGACGATCCGTAGTTGATCTTGTCCGGCTTGGCCTTCGCCGCCTCGACGAAATCTTTTAGCGTCTTGTACGGCCCGTCGGCGCTCACCACGAGCACGGTGGGATCGGCGCTGATGAGCGCGATGGGCGCGAACTGGTCGAGCTCGTAGGCGGCCGGACGTCCCTGCAGGCGGTCGGCCACCGGCAGCACCGAGATCGACGACAGCGCCATCAGGATCGTGTAGCCGTCCGGCGTCGCGCGCGCGGCGAGCGCCGCGCCCACCGAGCCGCCGGCGCCGGGCTTGTTCTGCACCACCACCGACTGCTTCAACAGCTTGCCCATGACATGCGCCACCGGCCGGCCGGTGATGTCGGCCACGCCGCCCGGCGGGAACGGCACGATCATCTGGATCGGCCGCGACGGATAGGCGTCCTGTGCGGCTGCCGGCCCGCCTTCGATCGAGAGGGCCGGAAGCAATGCCGCACCGAGGATTGCACGCCGCTTCATCTTACTTCGTCGGTCCTGATTTGGCGGCGCCCGGCTTGGTCGCCGGATAGGTGGCGGTGAAGCCGAACACGTCGACCAGCGCGTTGGGCTCCATGATCTTGTCGAGGTCGTCCATGCCCGCCGTCTTGGCGGGCTTCAGCCCCAGCGCCAGCGGCCCCTTGGGTGCCTTCCAGTCGGCGATGAAAGAGGCCACCGCATCGAGCGCCTTGAGCGTCGGCGCGCCCTGGGCGGCCGCGAAGCCCGCGATCGTCACCAGCGCGGTGTCGATGATCTCCTGGGCCTCGGTGCTCTCCACCTTGGCCACCGCCGGCAGCACCTTGGCGAGCAGTCCGGTATCGTCGATCGTGAACGACGCGGAGCGCAGCTTGCCGTCGTCCATGGCGCTCGACTTGTCGCTAATGCCGTCGACCACCAGCGCCAGCGCGAACTTGGCCTGGCCGCGCAGGCTCACCTCCAGCGTCTTCAGCGTCAGCACCTTTTCCTTGCCGTCGATGCTGTAGTCGAGCGCGATGTCGACCGGCACCTTCGGCACGCCGTAGGGCGCCAGCGCCGTAAAGACCTCGTCGTCGCCCGTCATGCCCTCGATCTTGAGCTTGGCGAAGCGCGGCGCCTCGTCGTCCTTGGCGTCTTTCTTCAGCCGGTCGAAGTCGAGCGCGTCGACCGTGAACTTCTCGATCTTGACCGTGCTCTCCTTGTCGCCGGTCGCGGCGTTGGCCGGCACGACGGCGACCACGTCGGTCAGCACGAAGCCCGAGGTGCCGACGGCGGTGCCGGTCTTGTAGGTGAAGCTCTTGAGCTCGAGCTGCGGCTTCAGCTCCTTCTCGAAGCGCTGCAGCCCGTCCTGCGCCCACGCAGCCGTCGGGGCAAAGCCGCCCACCGTGAGGCCGACCACCATCAGTGCCGAGACCAGCCCCGCCCAAATCGCCCGCATGAACATCCCCCGTTGGTTGAGCCCCGACCCTAGCATCGACGCGTTACAGCGGCGACTCGCGAGAGCGGAGACCGTGGACAGGCGTTGGACACCGGTTCACGTCGCCGGGTCACTCTGGAGACGGTGCCCAAGCGATTGATTTGATGGGCAGATCGGACTGCGATACGAGGAGGTGTCTTGGACACCGGATGATTCGTTTCAGGTCGCGGCGATGGGCATGTTCCACCGCGATCCAGTCGAAGGCCGCCCTGAAGTCGGCGTTCACGTGCCGCCACATATAGATCGTGCCGCGCGGCAGATCGGCACGCGCCGCCGCCAGCGTGACTGACGGGGTCATCAGATACTTTTCGAGGAAGCGCGCCTGCCGGGCGAGCGTCTTGGGTCGATTCTGGACTGTCATGACCATCTCCTTTCTGTTGGGTAGGATATATAGGATATTAAATATCCAGTCAATAGGCCTATCTTGTGGTCCGGTCCATATCGACGCTGTCATTTTGCAGGCGCAGCATGGCGGCCTCGTACACCCTCTCGAGGAGGCTCCCATGATCCGCAAGGCCAAGGCCCAGTGGCACGGCACCGGCAAGGACGGCACCGGCGATCTCAGCACCGATTCGGGCGTGCTGGCCGCCACGCCCTATTCCTTCAAGACCCGCTTCCAGGACGGGAAGGGCACCAACCCCGAGGAGCTGCTGGCGGCGGCGCATGCCGGCTGCTTCACCATGGCGCTGGCCTTCCAGCTCCAGACCGCGGGTTTCACGCCCACCGCGCTCACGACCGAAGCCGCGATCTCGCTCGATCCCGACGGCGGCGGCTTCAAGATCAGCAAATCGGCGCTCACGCTGGTGGCCGAGGTGCCGGGCCTCGACCAGGCGACCTTCGACAAGCTCGCCGAGGCCGCCGAAAAGGGCTGCCCGGTGTCGAAGCTGTTCAACGCCGAAATCACGCTCACGAAGACGTTGAAGTAGGCGACGCTGGAGTAGGCGAGCTGAAGGTAGGAGCGCCGAAAGTCTGACGCTGGACTATCGGCGCCCAAAAGGATTCAGCACCTTTGCACCCAAGCCCGCGACGCCCGCTTCGTCGCGGGTCACCAGCGTCAGGCGATGGACTTTTGCCGTGGCCGCGAGCAGGCCGTCGACTGTCGATACCGGACGCTGGCCACTCATGCGGCCCCATTCGTCGGCGACGGTGCGATCGATCGGCAGAATGCGCCCGTCGAACGCTGCGTCGACTGAGGCGAGCCAAACCTCGAGAGCCTCCGCCTTCGACGGATCGCGCGGACGGGCGAGTTCGATGCCTTTGCGGATTTCACCGAGTACGAGCACGCTGAGGTGGAGATCGCCATCGTCGATCGAAGCATACCAGGCGGCGACATTGGCGTTGCATCGCGCACCCTTGCGCACTTCGGAGATGACGTTGGTATCGATCAGGAAGCTCACAGGTCGACCTTGCGGCCGGTATCCCGGACCCGTTCGAGGTCGATGCCGTCGAGGGGGGCCGCGGCCAGCAACGCCTTGAGGCCCCTCGCTGGCGGCTCGTTGAACTGCCGCTTCAGCAAGGCGCGCGCCTCCGTTCCGCGCGCCGGATCCAGGAGAGTGTGTGCAACGCGGCGAACCAATGCCGCATCCTCTCGGCGCACCTGGACTTCGACACGCACGACGCCCTGACGCTTTTGTCGGGCACGAAATTTCGTCAGAGCAGACCTTTGAGATTTCGGCATAACATAACCCTGATTGATTTCCGGGAATATTGCCGGAAATACGCCAACAGGCAATAGGCGCGGCCTTGATCTTCGTATGGCTCAACGCTTGCGACGTTTGAGAATCTGCTCGCCCAGGAAATCGAACAGGGCCGCCGGCACCTCGACGGTTTCCTCCTTGCCCGAAAACATCGCGGGCGACTCGGAGAAGGAGCGGCTCGACGCTTCGGAGCGATCCGGCTGCAGCTCGCGCAAATGGCGCAGCGCGCTGTCGGTCAGGAACGCGCTGCGGTTGGTGCCGGCCTCCGACGCGGCGCGATCGATGCGCGCCAGCACGCCCTCGTCGACGGTGACGGAAATCTTCACGGCCTTCGCCGGCAACTCCACCGGCAGCAGGACACGGCCGTATTCCCGGATTTCGGGATCGTGCGGGATGTCTTCCAGCTTCGTTGCCTCCGGCGGATCTTCGCCGCCGCGTTCCTTGCCGTCGCGGATATGATCGGCAGCGATCTCCGCCATCCAGCGCAGCGCCTCTTCGACCGAGTCGCCCGCCGCGGTGGCGCCCGGAAGATCGGGCAGGAAGGCGTAGAAGCCGTCCGTGCTCTTCTCGATGATTGCCCAGTAGTATCGCAGTGCCATTTTCGTCTCCGTTTGGCGCGGGACCTGCTAGCGCAGTCTCAGGCCGCTCTGCTTCTCGATGCTTTTCAGCGTGCCGGGTGGGAGGTCTTTCCTGGGGTGAGGTACAGTGACTGTCCCGCGCTTGGTTGGATGATGAAACATGTGATGGCTGCCGCGTGTTCGCGCCGGATACCAACCGTCGGCTTCCAGTCTTTGGATGATCCGCCGGCTATCCATATATAATGCCTCTATCATACTCTATTGTATGCTTAATAAGCGCCTATTCTGGTAACAGTGAGGCAATTTGCGCAATCCTAGGCGTATCCAAGGCATACCTCCCAAACGGAACAGAGGCCCGCGCCGCAAACACCAGATGATTGGAGTCCATGGCATGTCCCGTCGTTTCCTGATCGCCGCTCTCGCCCTCGCCCTCCTGCCGCTCACCGCTGGCGCGCAGGATTACCCTAACAAGCCCATAAAAATGATCGTGCCATGGGCCGCGGGCGGGCCGACTGATTCGATCGGCCGCGTGCTCACGCAGAAGATGGGCGAGCAGATGGGCCAGACCTGGATCATCGACAACAAGCCGGGCGCCACCGGCACCATCGGCCACGCCATCGCCGCGCGCTCCGCGCCCGACGGCTACACCGTGCTGCTCGCCTCCAACAGCACCTTCTCGATCGCGCCGCATCTCTACAAGGACCTCCCCTACGACACCGCGACCGCCTTCGCGCCCGTGGCGTGGGTGGCGCTCAACGCCCAGGTGCTCTCGGTCCATCCTTCGCTGCCGGTGAAGAACTATGCCGAACTGGTGGCGCTGGCCAAGGCGGAACCCGGCAAGCTCAACTTCTCGACCGCGGGCGTGGGCTCGACCAGCCATCTCGCGACCGAGCTCCTGATGTCGATGGCCGGCATCAAGCTCACGCACGTGCCCTACAAGGGCGGCGATCCCTCGCTGCAGGCGCTGCTGGCGGGCGAGACCAAGATGTCGTTCGTCGATCTTTCCATCGCGGGCGCGCATGCCGCCGCCGGCCGCCTGCGCCCGCTCGCCGTCAGCACACCTGCGCGCGCCGAGCTGCTGCCCGACCTGCCGACGCTGGCCGAAGCAGGCCTGCCCGGTTTCGAATCGATGACGACCTTCGCCATGTTCGTGCCCGCCGGCACGCCGCCCGAGGTGATCGCGCGGCTGAACCGCGAAGTGAACAAGGCGCTCGGCACGCCCGAGGTGAAGAAGTGGATGCTGGGGCAGGGCATCTCGGGCGTCGGCGGCACGCCCGAGGATCTCGCGAAGTACCAGGCTGCCGATTCGGCGAAGTGGGGCAAGGTGATCAAGGAGCAGGGGATCAAGTTTGAGTAAGTGAGCGGGTGTCGAGGGCCGAGCGAATCGTTCCGTTTGTGTCAAAGCCACTCCTGAGCCGAGCGAGCAAACGCTGCGGCGTCGCCTCGATAACTGCTCAACCAGGAGCTAGAGGAAGCCCATCATTCGTCGCTATTGCCTTTTTTTCGCCGTCTCTCCTCAGCTGCTGCGATTAGTGGACCAATAATGCTGATTACGTTGCCTAGCCCAGGCAGAGCCAGATTCATTGCTACTGCCGTGATCAACTTACCTGCTTCGGCAATCTCCGCTTTGCGCAGCGCGCTCTTCCTGAGGTTGATCTTCAGCTCTCTCGCTATTTGTTCTCGAACTTCCTGAGGTGCTTCGAATATCTTCTGGGTCTTCCGGGAATCGAGTGGGTGATTGGGGAGATCATAGGGCGCGAAAAGCTTGTGGATAGCGGTCTTTCTGCGCTTTGAGGCTCGCAGTAATTTGGCACAGTGAGGGATGGGCAAAACAGTGAAGCGGCAGCGTCGTCTGTCGG